>NZ_JBIBZN010000018.1:0-150573 GCF_043084305.1 Streptomyces sp. NPDC014656 | reverse complement strand
GCCCGGTTACATTCCGAACCCGGAAGCTAAGCCTTTCAGCGCCGATGGTACTGCAGGGGGGACCCTGTGGGAGAGTAGGACGCCGCCGAACAATTCTTCAAAGGACCCCTGGTCCCAGCGTTCACGCTGGGACCAGGGGTCCTTTTGTTTTTGCTTGACTTTTCCGAGGCGCGGCCGGGTGCCGGCTGCGCGAGAATGACTGCAGTACCCGAAGACAGGAGTCACACCGATGTCCACCAACTCTCCCGACGACCGTCCGGAGCGCGAGCCGCGTCGCAGGGACGGTGCCGGTGGCGACCGGGGCGGCTTCCGTGGCCCCCGCCGTGACGACAGCCGTGGTGACAACCGTGGTGGGGGTGGCTTCCGCCGCGACGACAACCGTGGCGGCGGCTACCGCCGTGACGACCGTGGTGGCGACAGCCGTGGCGGCGACCAGCGCGGTGGCGGCGGCTTCCGTCGTGACGACAACCGTGGCGGTGGCGGTGGCTACCGGGGCGGTGACCAGCGCGGTGGCGGCGGTTTCCGTCGCGATGACCGTGGTGGTGACAACCGTGGTGGCGGCGGGTTCCGTCGTGACGACCGCCGGGACGAGCGTCCTTCGTCGTTCCGTCGGGACGACCGGCCTTCCTTCCCGCGTGACGACCGGCGCGACGAGCGTCGGGACGACCAGCGCGGTGGCGGTTTCCGCCGTGACGACCGTGGTGGCGACCAGCGTGGTGGCGGCGGTTTCCGTCGCGATGACCGTGGTGGCGACCAGCGTGGTGGCGGCGGTTTCCGTCGCGATGACCGTGGTGGTGACAACCGTGGTGGCGGCGGGTTCCGTCGTGACGACCGCCGGGACGAGCGTCCTTCGTCGTTCCGTCGCGATGACCGGCCCTCGTACCCGCGTGACGACAACCGTGGTGGCGGTGGCGGTGGCTACCGGGGCGGTGACAACCGTGGTGGCGGCGGGTTCCGTCGCGATGACCGTGGTGGCGACCAGCGGGGCGGTGGCGGTTTCCGTCGTGACGACCGTGGTGGTGACCAGCGTGGTGGCGGCGGGTTCCGTCGTGACGACCGCCGGGACGAGCGTCCTTCGTCGTTCCGTCGCGATGACCGGCCCTCGTACCCGCGTGACGACCGCCGGGACCAGCGTCCCTCGTCGTTCCGTCGGGACGACCGGCCCTCCTTCCCGCGTGACGACCGGCGCGACGAGCGTCGGGACGACCAGCGCGGTGGCGGTTTCCGCCGTGACGACCGTGGCGGCGACCAGCGCGGTGGCGGCTTCCGGCGCGATGACAACCGGGGCGGCGGCGGATTCCGCCGCGACGACCGGGGTGGGTTCCGTGGGCGGGACGACCGGGGCGGCGACCGCGGTGGGTACCGGGGCCGTGACGACCGTGGCGGCGAGCGCGGCGGGTACCGCGGGGACCGGGAGCGGAGCGATCGCGCGCCCCTCAAGCGGCTGCCGATCCCGCCGGAGGTCACCGGCGAGGAGATCGACCCCGATGTGCGTCAGGAGCTGATGAGCCTGCCCAAGGGCCTGGCCGAGGACGTCGCCCGCAACCTGGTCATGGTCGCGCAGCTGATCGACGAGGACCCGGAGAAGGCCTACGGCTACTCCAAGGTCGCGCTGCGGCTCGCCTCGCGCGTCGCCGCCGTCCGCGAGGCCGCCGGCTTCGCCGCGTACGCCAACCAGAAGTACTCCGAGGCGCTGGCCGAGTTCCGTGCCGCGCGCCGGATGAGCGGCGGCGTGGAGCTGTGGCCCGTCATGGCCGACTGCGAGCGCGGCCTCGGCCGGCCCGAGCGGGCGCTCGCCATGGCCGGCGAGCCCGAGGTGCAGAAGCTCGACAAGGCCGGGCAGGTCGAGATGCGGCTCGTCGCCGCCGGCGCCCGCCGGGACATGGGGCAGCTGGAGGCCGCCATCGTGACCCTGCAGAGCCCCGAGCTGGCGTCCAGCGCCAACCACCCGTGGACCGCGCGGCTGCGGTACGCCTACGCCGACGCCCTGCTCGCCGCCGAACGGGAGCAGGAGGCCCGGGAGTGGTTCGCCAAGGCCCTGGAGGCCGACAAGGACGGGGCGACGGACGCCTCCGACCGTCTCGCCGAGCTCGACGGGGTCGAGTTCGTCGACGCCTTCGACGAGGACGAGGACGAGGACCGGGCGGACGAGGACCGGGCGGACGAGGACGCGGCCGACGACCGTGACGACGAGCGGGACCTCACCGACGAGGACGACGTCATGGCCGACGAGGACGATGACGAGGACGACCGGAGCTGAGGCTCGGTGAGACGGGGAAGGGGCGGCATCCGTTGGGTGCCGCCCCTTCCCCGTGCCGTACGGGCCTCAGTCGAGGGCCAGGCTGCGGAGGACCAGTCCCGTCGCCGGCTTGGGGCCGAAGGACGTCGACTTGCGGGGCATCGTGACGCCCTGGCGGGCCAGGTCGCGGACGACCTCCTCCCGTACCGGATGCATCAGGACCGCCGTGCCGCCCCGGCGCTCGGCCTGGGCGACCGCCGCCGCCGTGTCGTGGATGTAGGCGATGTCCTCGGGGGCGTCAGGGACGTGCCAGACGTGGTCCAGGAGCGTGGCGTGCAGGACCGTCGCGTCCAGGGTGCGCCAGGCCTCCGGACGGTCCGTGCGGACCGTGCGGGCCAGCAGGGCCGGGTCGGGACGGTCCAGCAGGTGGAAGGCGCCGTCGCCCGCGAGGAGGAAGGCGTTGCCCCCGGCGGCCGCCTCGGCCAGAACCTCCAGCGCCTCGGGGAGGGGGCGCTCGACGCGGCGGACCCGGAAGGAGTCGCCGACCGCGTCCAGGGCCTCCGCGACCGGCAGCCGGCTCAGCAGGCGGTGGATCGCGCGGACCCGCAGGGGATAGCGGACCGTGTCGATGAGGAGCACCAGGCCCTGGTTCCAGGGGCCGGGGGTCGGATGCTCGGCGCGGAGCCGCAGATAGGTCGCCCAGCGGTGGTGGCCGTCCGCGATGAGTGCCTGGTGGCGGGCGAGCTCGGCCGTGGCCGCCGCCTGCTCGGCCGGGTCGGTGACCGCCCACAGCCGGTGGTGGAAGCCGTCCTCGGTCGTCGTGGCGAGCAGCGGCTCGCGCAGCACGGCGGCCTCGATCACCGAGTCCGCGCCGTCACCGTCGCCCGGGTAGGTGAGGAGCAGCGGCTCCAGGTTGGCGGCGGTGGTGCGCATCAGGGCGGCGCGGTCCTCGACGACGTGCGGCATCACGTCCTCGTGGGGGAGGACGACCCCCTCGTCGGGCGTGCTGAGTTCCAGGGCGCCGATGATGCCGCGCTGGAGGACGCCGTCGCCCCGCTGCTCGTACACGTACAGCGCGGGGGTCGGGTCGGGGGCGAGGACGCCGTCGGCCAGCCAGCGGTCCATCGTGACCGCCGCCTTGCGGTGGCGGGTGCCCGCCGTGACCGCCTGGGGGAGGATCAGCCGGACGATGTTGTGCGGGTCGGCGGACTCCAGGTGGAGCAGCCCGTCAGGTCGTACGACGACGTCGTAGGGCGGGGACGTGACGGCCGCGAGGCTGCCGACCCGCTCGGGGACGTACCGGATGCCGCGGAACGGATGCAGGCGCAGCCCCGCCGTGTCGTCGCGGACGGCGTCGGCCGCGTGACCTGAGGTGTTCATCTCGTCATCGTAGGCGCGCGGCGGCGATGAGCGATGATCGGGGGAGCGGGGGATTTACCGGCGGTGAGTGAGGAGCGGGTGGTCATGGCGCGAGACGGCCAGGAGCGGCGGACGGAACGGGGCCGGCCCGGCGGCAGCGCGGTCGCGCTGAGCGCGGCGTACGACACGGCACTGCTCGACCTCGACGGGGTCGTGTACTTCGCGGGCGGGGCGGCGATCCCGTACGCCGTGGAGGCGCTCGGGGCGGCGCGGAACGGCGGGATGCGGCTCGCCTACGTGACGAACAACGCGCTGCGGACGCCGGACGCGGTCGCCGCGCACCTCACCGAGCTGGGCGTGCCGGCCGAGCCGGGGGACGTCGTCACCTCGGCGCAGGCCGTGGCGCGGCTCGTGGCGGAGGACGTGCCCGGGGGCTCCCGGGTGCTCGTCGTCGGCGGCGAGGGGCTGCGGGTGGCGCTGCGGGAGCGGGGGCTCGTCCCCGTCGAGTCGGCCGACGAGGAGCCGGTGGCCGTCGTACAGGGGTACGGCGGGCCGGACATGGCCTGGGGGCGATTCGCGGAGGCGGCGTACGCGATCGGGCGGGGCGTGCCCTGGTACGCCTCCAACACCGACCTGACGATCCCGGGCGCGCGCGGGATCGGGCCCGGGAACGGCGCGGCCGTCGAGGTCGTGCGGATCGCCACCGGCGGCCGGGTCGAGCCGAAGGTCGCGGGGAAGCCGCAGCCTCCGATGCACCGGGAGACCGTGCTGCGGACCGGGGCACAGCGGCCGCTGGTCGTCGGGGACCGGCTGGACACCGACATCGAGGGCGCCTTCCACGGGGGCGTCGACTCGCTGCTGGTGCTGACGGGGGTGACCGACGTGGCGACGCTGCTCGCGGCGGTGCCGGAGCACCGGCCGACGTATGTGGCGGCGGATCTGCGGGGGCTGCTCGTCGGTCAGCCGGAGGTCGTGGCGGACGGCGGAGGTGGTTTCCGGTGCGGGGGGTGGCGGGCCTCGGTGAGCGGGGACGCGCTCGTGCTGGAGGGCGCGGAGGAGACGGGAGAGACGGGGCCGGCGGGGCCGGTTGGGGAATCCGGGGTGCTCGACGGGGTGCGGGCGCTGTGCGGGGCGGCGTGGACGTCGGCCGGGTCCGGGGCGTGCGGGCTCGACGCCGGGAAGGCGCTGGCGCGGCTCGGGCTGTAGGGCCCTGGAACGGGCCGCTCCGGGGGACCGGGACGGCCGGCCGGGGGGCTCGGCGGGGCGCCGGGGATCCCGGTGGCCGCCCGGCGGCTCCGGGGGGCGCCGGAGGTCCCGGGGGATTCGGGGCGACCGGGCCCTGCTAGATCAATATTGGGTAGGCTAACCTAACCGGGTGTTGGTCGAGAGTCCCTCCCGTACGAGCGCGGAGCCGGTGAAGGCCGGGCAGACCCCGAGGCGCCGGAACTCCGTGCGCGCCCTCGGGCTGCTCGCAGCCGTCGGCGTCCTGCTGCTTGTCTGTGTCCTCAGCATCATGATCGGTGCCAAGCCGGTGCCGTTCGACGACGTGTGGCACGGGCTGTTCCACAACAGCGGCGTCGGCAACGACGTCGTCATCCACGACGTGCGGGTGCCGCGCACCCTGCTCGGGCTGCTCGTCGGCCTGGCGCTCGGCCTGGCCGGCGCGGTGATGCAGGGGCTGACCCGCAACCCGCTGGCGGAGCCCGGACTGCTCGGCGTGAACGCCGGCGCGGCCGCCGCCGTGGTGTCGGCCATCGCCTTCCTCGGCGTCACCGACGTCCGCGACTACGTGTGGTTCGCCTTCGTCGGCGCCGCCGTCGTCTCCGTCGTCGTGTACGCGCTCGGCGGCAGCCGCAGCGCGACGCCGGTGCGGCTCGCGCTCGCCGGCACGGCCGCCACCGCCGCCCTGTACGGCTTCGTCAACGCCGTCCAGCTGCTGAACTCGGCCGCCCTCGACCGGCTCCGCTTCTGGACCGTCGGCTCGCTGGCCTCCGCCGACATGGACACCGTCGGCCGGGTCGCGCCCTTCATCCTCGTCGGCGCCGTGCTGGCCCTCGGCATCGCGCGGCCGCTCAACGCCATGGAGATGGGCGACGACTCGGCCCGCGCGCTCGGCGTGAGCATCAACCGGACCCGGGTCGTCGCCATGCTCGCCGTCACCCTGATGTGCGGCGCCGCGACCGCCGCCTGCGGGCCGATCGTCTTCCTCGGCCTGATGGTGCCGTACATGGTCCGGGCGGTCACCGGCCCCGACATGCGGTGGATCCTGCCGTACGCGGCCGTGCTCGCGCCCGTGCTGCTGCTCGGCTCCGACGTCCTCGGCCGGGTCCTCGTCCGGCCCGCCGAACTCCAGGTCGGCATCGTGACGGCCCTCGTCGGCGGTCCCGTCTTCATCCGACTCGTCCGCCGCAAGAGGATGGCCCAGCTGTGACCACCAAGACCCTGCGGACCGGCGGCGGGCTCTCCCTGCGGTACGAGCCGCGGGCCGCGCTCTGCGGCCTCGGGCTGATCCTGCTCACCCTCGGGCTCGGCATCGTCCTCGTCGGCACCGGCGACTTCCCGATGACGCCGGGCGAGGTCGTCGACACCCTGCTCGGCAAGGGGACGGTCGTCCAGGAGTTCGCCGTCATGGAGCTGCGGCTCCCACGGGTCCTCGTCGCGATCCTCGTCGGCGGCGCGCTCGCCCTCGGCGGGGCCGTCTTCCAGTCGGTCTCCCGCAACCCGCTGGGCAGCCCCGACGTCATCGGCTTCGGCCAGGGCGCCACCGTCGGCGCGCTGGCCGTGATCGTCCTCTTCCAGGGCAGCGCCGTCGCCACCGCCCTCGGGGCCGTCGTCGGCGGCGTCGTCACCGGCGTCGCGATCTACCTGCTGGCGTGGAAGCGGGGCGTGCACGGCTACCGGCTGGTGCTCGTCGGCATCGGCGCCGCCGCCATGCTGACGTCCGTCATCCACTACCTCATCACCAAGGCCAACCTGGTGGACGCCACCCGCGCCACGGTGTGGATGACGGGCTCCCTCGACGGGCGCGACTGGACGCAGTTCTGGCCGCTGCTCGCCGTCTGCTGCGTCCTCGTGCCGCTGGTCCTCGGCCACGGGCGGGCGCTGCGGATGCTGGAGATGGGCGACGACGCCGCGTACGCCCTCGGCGTGAAGGTCGAGCGCACCCGGATCGTCCTGATGGCCTCCGCCGTGCTGCTCGTCGCCGTCGCCACCTCGGCGGCCGGGCCCATCGTCTTCGTCTCCCTCAGCGCCCCGCAGCTGGCCCGCCGGCTGACCCGGGCGCCCGGCCCGAACCTGGCGGTGTCCGCCGTCATGGGCTCCGCCCTGCTGCTGGGCGCCGACTGGATCGCCGGGAACGCCTTCGGCGACCGGCAGCTGCCCGTCGGCGTCATCACCGGCATCCTCGGCGGCTGCTACCTGCTCTGGCTGCTCGTCAGCGAGCGCAAGGCGGGCCGGATATGACCACCTCGACCCCGCACGCACCCGTACCGGACACCAGGAGCACCCCCATGAGCGATCGGCAGCAGCAGCGGCTCGGGGCCGATTCGGTCACCCTCGCGTACGAGCAGCGGGTCATCGCCCGCGACCTGTCCGTCGAGATCCCCGACAACTCCTTCACCGTGATCGTCGGGCCCAACGCCTGCGGCAAGTCCACCCTGCTGCGCGCCCTGTCCCGGATGCTGAAGCCCACGCAGGGCCGGGTGCTGCTCGACGGCCAGTCGATCCACGCGATGCCGGCGAAGAAGGTCGCCCGGACCCTCGGCCTGCTGCCGCAGTCGTCGATCGCGCCCGACGGCATCACCGTCGCCGACCTCGTCGCCCGCGGCCGCTACCCGCACCAGGGCCTGCTGCGCCAGTGGTCGCCCGAGGACGAGCGGATCGTCCAGGAGTCGATGGAGTCCACCGGGGTCGCCGAGCTCGCCGACCGGTTCGTCGACGAGCTCTCCGGCGGACAGCGCCAGCGGGTGTGGATCGCCATGGCCCTCGCCCAGCAGACGCCGCTGCTGTTGCTCGACGAGCCGACCACGTACCTCGACATCCAGCACCAGATCGACGTCCTCGACCTGTGCGCCGAGCTGCACGAGACGCAGGGGCGGACGCTCGTCGCCGTCCTGCACGACCTCAACCACGCGGCCCGGTACGCCACCCACCTCATCGCGGTGCGCGGCGGCGAGGTCGTCGCCGAGGGCCCGCCGTCCGAGGTGGTGACCGCCGAGTTGGTCGAGCGGGTCTTCGGGCTGCGCTGCCAGGTCATCGACGACCCGGAGACGGGCACCCCGCTCGTCGTCCCGGCCGGGCGGCAGGCGCGGGCCCGGCGGGCCGTGCCGGCGCGGGAGGCCGCGAGGGAGGCCGCGCAGGGCGGTGCCCAGGAGCCCGCGCTACAGAAGTGAGCGCAGCCGCAGCAGGTCGCGGAAGCCGGCCTCCAGCCTGATCCGGCCGGAGGCCCACGCCTTGGCGAAGTTCAGCCGGCCGTCCACCATCGCGACCAGGTCGTCGCCGGTCATCGCGAGGCGGATCTGGGCCTTCTCTCGCGGCGGGCCGGCCGCCGTCGACCCGACGGTCATCCGGCCGCCCGCGAGCCGGCCGGTGAAGGTCGTGTCGAGGTCCGTGAGGTGGCAGCTCAGGGTGCGGTCGAACGCCGCCGCTCCCCGGACGTCGCCGTCCGCGCGCGCGAGGTTGTCCGCCAGCTTGTCGAGTGCGTCGCGGCACTCCGTGATCGTCGCCATCGCCGTCGACCGTACCCCAGGGCCACGCGGTAGCGTCGGGGCATGAGCGAAGCGATGACGGCGGCGGAGACCGGCCCGGAGACGGCGCGGGACGCCGGTACGGGCTCCGGGGACGGCGCCGGCGGAGCGGTGGAGGCGCCCGCCGCGCCCGCGCCGCTGGGGGTGGAGCGGGAGGCCACCGGGCTGCCGGCCGTCGACGCGCTCCTGGAGCGGCTGGCCGAGGCCGACCGCCTCCCGGCGGAGGGACACCTCGCGGTGTACGAGGATGTACACCGAGGACTGCGCGCCGAGCTGACCACGCTCGACGCGCACCCCGCCCCCGAACCCCGTCCGCACGACCCCAGGAGCTGAACCCAACGTGGCAGGAGTGGCACGCCGCCGACTCGACGCCGAGCTGGTCCGGCGCAAACTCGCCCGCTCGCGCGAGCACGCCGGCCAGCTGATCGCCGCGGGCCGGGTGACCGTCGGCAAGACCGTCGCCACCAAGTCCGCCACCCAGGTCGAGACCGCGGCGGCGATCGTCGTCTCCCAGGACGACTCCGACCCCGACTACGTCTCGCGCGGCGGGCACAAGCTCGCCGGCGCCTTCGAGGCCTTCGTCCCCCTCGGGCTGGAGGTCGCGGGCCGCAGGGCGCTCGACGCGGGCGCGTCCACCGGCGGCTTCACCGACGTGCTGCTGCGCTCCGGCGCCGGGCACGTCGTCGCCGTCGACGTCGGCTACGGGCAGCTCGCCTGGTCGCTGCAGAGCGACGAGCGGGTCACCGTGAAGGACCGCACCAACGTGCGCGAGCTGACCCTCGACGCGATCGACGGCGTCCCCGTCGACCTCGTCGTCGGCGACCTCTCCTTCATCCCGCTCGGGCTCGTGCTGCCCGCGCTGGTCGCCTGCACGGCGCCCGGCGCCGACCTCGTCCTGATGGTCAAGCCGCAGTTCGAGGTGGGCAAGGAGCGGCTCGGTTCCGGGGGCGTCGTCCGCAGCGCCGAGCTGCGCGCCGACGCCGTGAAGAACGTCGCCCGGCAGGCGGCGGAGCTCGGGCTCGGGGTGCTCGGCGTCACCGCCAGCCCGCTGCCCGGGCCGTCGGGGAACGTCGAGTACTTTCTGTGGCTGCGGGCCGGCGCGCCCGCACTCGATCCGGCTGACGTCGACCGCGCCGTGGCGGAGGGACCTCGTTGACAGCATCAGCGGCACCACAGGCACCACGTACCGTCTTCCTGCTCGCGCACACCGGCCGGCCGGCCGCGGTGCGCAGCGCCGAGCTCGTCGTCCTGGGGCTGCTGCGCAGCGGCATCGGCGTCCGTGTCCTGGAGGCGGAGGCGGCGGACCTGCCGGTGCCGCCCTCCGTGGAGAAGATCCCGGACAACTGTCCCGAGGCGCTCGACGGCTGTGAACTGATCATCGTCCTCGGCGGTGACGGGACGCTGCTGCGGGGCGCCGAGTTCTCCCGCGCCTCCGGGGTGCCGATGCTCGGCGTCAACCTCGGCCGCGTCGGCTTCCTGGCCGAGGCCGAGCGGGACGACCTCGACAAGGTCGTCGACCGGGTCGTCACCCGGGCGTACGAGGTCGAGGAGCGGATGACCCTGGACGTGGCCGTCTACCAGAACGGCGACGTGCTGCACAGCGACTGGGCGCTCAACGAGGCCGCCGTGCAGAAGGTGTCCCCGGAGCGGATGCTGGAGGTCGTCCTCGCCATCGACGGCCGGCCGGTCACCGGCTTCGGCTGCGACGGGGTGATCTGCGCGACGCCGACCGGTTCGACCGCGTACGCCTTCTCGGCGGGCGGCCCGGTCATCTGGCCCGAGGTGGAGGCGCTGCTGATGGTGCCGATCGGGGCGCACGCGCTGTTCGCCAAGCCGCTCGTCACCACGCCCGAGTCCGTGCTCGCCGTCGAGGTCGAGCCGCACACCCCGCACGGGGTGCTGTGGTGCGACGGGCGGCGGACCGTGGAACTGCCCGCGGGCGCCCGGGTCGAGGTCCGGCGCGGCGCGGTGCCGGTCCGGCTCGCCCGGCTCCACCACGCCTCCTTCACCGACCGGCTCGTCGCCAAGTTCGCGCTGCCCGTCTCGGGCTGGCGGGGCGCGCCGCACTGACCGCCGTTCCTCACGGGGGGTGATGTCGCGTCGCGGCACGGAAACCTCGTATGGTCTGGGGCGTGCTGGAGGAGATGCGGATACGGTCGCTCGGGGTCATCGACGACGCGGTGGTCGAGCTGTCGCCCGGCTTCACCGCGGTGACCGGTGAGACCGGCGCGGGCAAGACCATGGTCGTCACGAGCCTGGGGCTGCTGCTCGGTGGGCGGGCCGACCCGGCCCTGGTGCGGATCGGGGCCGCCTCGGCGGTCGTCGAGGGGCGGATCAGCCTGCCGCCCGGCGCGCCGGTGGCGGCGCGGGCCGCGGAGGCGGGGGCGGAACTCGACGAGGGCGCCCTGCTGGTGACCCGTACGGTCTCCGCCGAGGGGCGCTCACGGGCGCACCTCGGGGGGCGTTCGGTGCCGGTCGGGCTGCTGGCCGAGCTGGCCGACGAACTCGTCGCCGTGCACGGCCAGACCGATCAGCAGGGCCTGTTGAAGCCCGCCCGGCAGCGCGGCGCGCTCGACCGGTACGCGGGCGAGGCGGTGTCCGGGCCGCTCGCCGCCTACACGGAGGTGTACCGCAGGCTGCGGGCCGTCACCGCCGAGCTGGAGGAGATCACCACCCGGGCACGTGAGCGAGCGCAGGAGGCCGATCTGCTGCGCTTCGGGCTGGCCGAGATCGAGGCCGTGGCCCCGCGGGCCGGCGAGGACGAGGAGCTGGCCGCCGAGGCCGAGCGGCTCGGGCACGCCGAGGCGCTCGCCTCCGCCGCCGCGCTCGCGCACGCCGCGCTCGCCGGGAACCCGGAGGACCCCGAGTCCGTCGACGCGACCACCCTGGTCGGCGGGGCGGGCCGGGCCCTGGAGGCCGTACGGGCGCACGATCCGGCCCTCGCCGCGCTCGCGGACCGGGCGGGGGAGATCTCCATCCTGCTGGCCGACGTGGCGCAGGAGCTGGCCGGGTACGCGGACGACCTGGACGCCGATCCGCTGCGGCTCGCCGCGGTGGAGGAGCGGCGGGCCGCCCTCACCCAGCTCACGCGGAAGTACGGCGAGTCCGTCGCGGCCGTCCTGGCCTGGGCGGAGGAGAGCGCGCGGCGGCTCGGGGAGCTGGACGGCGACGACGAGCGGACCGGGGAGCTGACCGCCGAGCGGGACCGGCTCCGCGACGAGCTGTCGGTCCTCGCGCAGCGGCTCACCGACGCCCGCACCGAGGCCGCGGACCGGTTCGCCGGGGCGGTCACCGCCGAGCTGGCCTCGCTCGCCATGCCGCACGCGCGGGTGTCCTTCGACATCCGGCAGACCGAGGCGGCCGACGGGTCCTCCGGCGTCGAGGTCGGCGGGCGGTGGGTCGCCTACGGTCCGGCCGGCGCCGACGAGGTCGAGCTGCTGCTCGCCCCGCACCCCGGTGCCCCGCCGCGGCCCATCGCCAAGGGGGCGTCCGGTGGTGAGCTGTCCCGGGTGATGCTCGCCGTCGAGGTGGTCTTCGCCGGGGTCGACCCGGTGCCGACGTACCTCTTCGACGAGGTCGACGCGGGCGTCGGCGGCAAGGCGGCGGTGGAGATCGGCCGCCGGCTCGCGAAGCTGGCCCGGACCGCGCAGGTCGTCGTCGTCACCCACCTGCCGCAGGTGGCGGCCTTCGCCGACCGGCAGCTGCTCGTGGAGAAGACCAACGACGGTTCCGTCACCCGCTCCGGGGTCACCGTCCTGGAGGGCGAGGAGCGGGTCCGTGAGCTCTCCCGGATGCTCGCCGGGCAGGAGGACTCCGAGACCGCCCGGGCCCACGCGGAGGAGCTGCTGGCCACGGCCAGGGCCGACGCCTGAGGCGGCGCGCGGCCGGGCGTTCGCGCGCCCTCGGGCCCGGCGTTCGTACGCGCCCTCGGACGGGGGCGCGCGCGAACGCCTCGCGAGCTCACCCGAGTGGGTGAACTCGGGGCCTGGGGCGGGGCACCGGCCGCCCGCCGGCGCGGGGAACGATGCGGTGTCGGTGCCGGAACGTGCGTACGGTCGGCCGCCCGGGCTGGCATCCTTGGGCGCGTGACACAGCTCCGTACGGTCCAAGTGCTGGGCGGCGGCAGCGCGGGCAGCAGCGCTCACGTCCGATCACTTGCCTCGGGGCTGGTGGCGAGGGGCGTCCGGGTGACCGTGTGCGCTCCGGCCGAACTCGACCGCCTCTACGACTACTCCGGGGCCGGCGCGCACGTCGTGCCGCTGCCCCGCCGCAACGACCCGGCGACCGTCGGCGTGCTCCGCAACGCCTGCATCGGCGCCGACGTCGTCCACGCGCACGGGCTGCACGCCTCCGTACGGGCCGCGCTCGCCGTCTCCGGCGGCGTCGGGCCCGCCCGCACCCCGCTCGTCACCACCTGGCACGGCCGGCCGCACGCCGACGGGGCCCGGGCCGGTCTCGTACGGCTCCTGGAGCGCCGGACGGCGCGGGCGGCGGCCGTCGTCCTCGGCACCTCCTCCGAACTCGTCGACCGGGCCCGGCGGCGCGGGGCCCGCGACGCGCGGCTCGCCCCCGTCACCCTGCCCGCCGCCCGCGGGCCCGTCTGCCTCCACGACGGCAAGGCCCGGGCCGAACTCGGCGCCGTGGACCGGCCGCTGCTCATGGCCGTCGGCGCGCTCGAACCCGGCCGGGGGTACGGGACGCTGCTCGACGCGGCGCGGGAGTGGCGGGAGCTCGATCCGCAGCCGCTGCTCGTCATCGCCGGCGAGGGGCGCGAACGGACCGCGCTCCAGCGGCGGATCGTCGCCGAGGGGCTCGCCGTCCGGATCGTCGGGCGGCGCGACGACGTCGCCGAACTCCTCGCCGCGGCGGACGTCGCGGTGCTGCCCTCCCGCTGGGAGGCCCGCTCCCTGCTGGCCCAGGAGGCCCTGCGGCTCGGCGTGCCCCTGGTCGCCACGGCGGTCGGCGGCGTGCCGGAACTCGTCGGCGACGCGGCGGAACTGGTGCCGTACGGCGACGGGGCGGCGCTCGCGGCGGCCGTCCGGGGGCTGCTGGACGACGCGGAGCGGCGGATGGACCTCGCGGCGGCGGGACGCGTACAGGCGCGGACCTGGCCGTCGGAGGACGACACGATCGCCCACGTCCTGAGCGTGTACGACGAGCTCGCGGCGACGCGCTAGACCCGCCGCCGCGGGCGGTGCGCCGGGCCCTTACGGGGTGTGCCGCCGGGCCCGCAGCGCCAGGGAGAGCGCCAGGACCGTCTGGGGGTCGTCCAGGTCCGTGCCGAGGAGCTCGGAGATGCGGGCGAGCCGGTTGTAGAGGGTCTGGCGGTTGAGGTGGAGCTCGCGGGCCGTCTCCGCCTTGCGGCCCGCGTGCGCCAGGTACGTCTCCAGGGTGGGGAGCAGCGGGGGCCGGGAGGCGCGGTCGTGGTCGCGCAGGGGGCCGATCGCACGGTCGACGAAGGCCGCCAGGTCCGGGTGGTCGCGCAGCCGCCACAGCAGCAGGTCGATGTCGAGGCGCCGGGCGTCGTACCAGGGGCGGTCCGTCAGGCCCTGGGCCGCCGTCGCCGTCTCCGCGGCGTGCCGCAGCCCGGCGGAGGCCGCCGCCCAGCCGCCGGCCATGCCGACCACGACGACCGGCGGGTGCGCCCCGGTGCCCTCCAGGCCGGCCCGCTCCGCGCCGGCCCGCAGCGCCGCCGCGACCCGGTCGGCGACCGCCGTCCGCTCCGACTCCGAGCGCAGGCCCAGCAGGAGCGGGGCCCGGCCCTCGACCGGGCGGACGCCCAGGAGGGCGGGGACGCCGACGGAGGACAGCTCCTCGTGGACGGCGCGGGCGAGCAGCGCCCAGCTGCCGGACGGGGAGAGTTCGGGGGCGAGGCGCATGACGACCGGGAGCAGCGGGCCCTCGCCCGGTTTGAAGCCGAGGACGCGGGCCTGTGCCGGGGCGTCCTCCGCCGAGATCCGGCCCTCCGCGAGGTCGGTGAGGAAGTCGCCGCGGCCGCGGGCCGCCAGCTCCTCCTCCTGCCGGGCCTGCATGAGGACGACCGCGAGGAGGCCCGCGGCCCGCTCGGCGGCCATCCGGTGCAGGGGGGAGAGGGCGCCGGAGACCGCGAGCAGCACCAGCCGGGCCCGGACCGAGCCGGCGCCGGGGCCCCCGCCGGGGACGTCGACGAGGACCGTGCCGGTCGGCGGGCCGGACTCGCGGGCCGCGCGCTGGCCGCGGAGCCCGTCCCAGACCTGGAGCGGGTCGGCCGGCCCGGACTCGGTGCCCGCCGCGTACAGCAGCTGTCCCTCGGCGGTCTCCAGGAAGACCGGGTTGGCGGCGAAGTCGGAGAGGATCCGGAGCACCTGTGGCACCCCGCCGCCGCCGAGCAGGGCCTCGGTGCACTGCCGGTGGACCTCCTCGGCCTGCCGCTGGAGGGCGTAGTGGCCGTTGACGATCTCGGTGTGGATCTCCTCGGTGACGGCGACGAACGGCACCTCGCGGTGGAGCTGGACCAGCGGCAGCCCGGCGGAGCGGGCGGTCTCCACTATCGTCGCCGGGAGGCGGGCGAAGCGGGGGCCGAGCTCGACCACGAGGGCGGCGATGCCCCGGTCGGCGAGGCGGCGCACGAAGGCCCGCTGCTCGGCCGGGCGGGTGCCCAGGCCGAGGCCGGTGGTCAGCAGCAGCTCGCCGCCCTTCAGCAGGGACGCGATGTTCGGCACCTCGCCGGCGTGCACCCAGCGCACGGTCCGCTGGAGCCGGTCGGCGCCGGCGACGACCTCCGGGAGGCCGCTGCGGAGCCCCGGGAGTTCGAGTGCCCGTTGTACGGTGATGCCGCCCTGCGTGTCCATGGGCGGACGGTATCGTCCACGGTGTTTCCTGGACATCTCCCCACGGTCACGGGGAGGGTCCGTTCGCCCTCGGGGGCGACAACTCGTCGTGGCACGGCGGGATTTGTATGACCGATTGTCGCTTGTGGCCTACGTCACGCGGGTGGATGCTCTCCCGCCATGGCAGACACCTCCACTCCACAGCCGGCCCCGCGCGTCGACCGGCTCAAGGCGAACTCCGTCGGGCTCGTCGGCGTCGTCTTCATGGCCGTGGCCACCGCCGCGCCGATCACCGCCATGACCGGCAACCTCCCCATCGCCGTCGGCTTCGGCAACGGCGTCGGGGCCCCCGCCGGGTACCTCTTCGCCACCGTCGTCCTGACCGTCTTCTCCGTCGGGTACGTGGCCATGGCCAAGCGGATCACCGCCGCCGGCGCCTTCTACGGCTACATCTCGCACGGCCTCGGCCGGATCGCCGGCATGGCCTCCGGCATGCTCGCCGTCCTCGCCTACATCGTCTTCGAGGCGTCCATCGTCGGCGTCTTCGCCTACTTCGCGAAGACCACCGTCGCCGACCAGCTCGGCGTCGACCTGCCGTGGGTCCTGTACGCGGCCGCCATGCTGGCCGTCACGGCCGTCCTGTCGTACTTCGACATCAACCTGACGGCCAAGGCGCTCGGCGTCATGCTCATCGCGGAGATCGCCGTCCTCTTCGCGGTGGCCACCGCGGTCCTGATCCACGGCGGCGGCCCCGACGGCATCCCCGTCGAGCCGGTCAACCCGAAGAACGCCTTCACCGGCGCCTCCGCCGGACTCGGCCTCTTCTTCGCCTTCTGGTCGTGGGTCGGCTTCGAGTCGACCGCCATGTACGGAGAGGAGTCCCGCGACCCCAAGCGCGTCATCCCCCGCGCCACCCTGATCTCCGTGGTCGGCGTCGGCCTCTTCTACATCTACGTGTCGTGGATGACGATCGCCGGCAACGGCCTGGCCGGCTCGGTGAAGCTGTCCTCCTCCGCCTCCCCGCTCGACCTGTTCTTCGCGCCCACCCAGACCTTCATCGGCGCCTGGGCCGTCGACGCCTTCCAGTGGCTGCTGCTCACCGGCTCCTTCGCCTGCGGGATGGCCTTCCACCAGTGCGCCTCCCGCTACCTCTACGCCATCGGCCGCGAGGGCTTCCTCCACCCGGCGCTCGGCCGCACCCACCCCCGGCACGGCTCGCCGTACCTCGCGTCCTTCGTGCAGAGCGTGATCGCCGTCTGCCTCGTCGGCGCCTTCTGGCTCACCGGCCAGGACCCCTACATCCACCTCTACACGCTGCTCGCGATCCTCGGCACGATGGCCATCCTCATCGTGCAGACGCTCTGCTCCTTCGCGGTCATCGGCTACTTCCGCAAGAACCACCCCGAGGACCGGCACTGGTTCAGGACCCTCACCGCGCCCCTCCTCGGCGGCATCGCCATGACCGCCGTCGTCGTCCTCCTCGTCGTCAACATGGAGACCGCGGCCGGACTCGCCGCCGACTCCCTCTTCTTCAAGGCGATCCCGTGGATCGTCGGCACCGTCTTCTTCGGCGGCCTCGGCCTCGGGTTCTACCTCAAGGCCCGGCGCCCCGAGCGGTACGAGATCATCGGCCGGATCGTCCTGGAGGACGCCGCCGAACGCGACGACGAGCAGGCGGAGCCCGTACCCGCGGCGCACGGCTGACCCGCACGGCTGACCCCGCACGGCTGACACCCCATCTCTCCAGGAGCGCCCCATGGCACGCACCAACCCGATGCACCTCCTGAACCGCCTCGCCGCCGACCACGCCGACGCCCGCCGGCTCGGCCTCCCCGTCGACGAGCTGCGCGGCCTGAGGAACGACCCCCTCGGCCGCCGCACCCTCCTCAAGGCCGCCGCCGCGGCCGGGATCGCCGGCGCCGCCGTCTCCGCCGGAGCCGTCCCCGCCGCGGCCGCCGTCCCCGACCCGCCGGTGCGGTCCGACGCCCGGATCGCCGTCGTCGGCGCCGGCATCGCCGGACTCACCGCCGCCCTCACCCTCCAGGACGCCGGCCTCGCCCCCGTCCTCTACGAGGCCGACCCGGCCCGCGTCGGCGGCCGCATGTGGACCCAGCGGGACCACTGGGCTTACGGGCAGACCTCCGAGATCGGCGGCGAGCTGATCGACACCAGCCACAAGAAGATGCTGGAGCTCTGCCGCCGCTTCGGCCTCCCCACCGAGGACTTCCTCGGCGGCGGGCCCAACGGGGCCGAGGAGGTCCTCTGGTTCGGCGGCGGCTACTACCCGCGCCACCAGGCCGACGAGGACTTCAACGGCGTCTACCAGGCGCTGCGCCGCGACCTCTCCGAGGCGGGGGAGGTCCTCTGGAACCGGTCCACCCCGACCGGCACCGCCCTCGACGACATGTCGGTGTACGAGTGGATCGAGAGCCGCGTCCCCGGCGGGCACGCCTCGCCGCTGGGGAAGTTCATCGACGTCGCCTACAACGTCGAGTACGGAGCCGACACCACCGAGCAGTCCTCGCTCGCCCTCGTCCTGCTCATGGGCTACCAGACCAATCCCGGCAACTTCAACATCTGGGGCCTGTCCAACGAGCGCTACCACATCACCGGAGGCAACGACCGGCTCCCGAACGCCATCGCCGGGGCCCTGAACCCCGGCACCCTCCGCAGGGGCTGGACGCTCCAGGCGGTACGGGCGAACGCCGACGGCACCCAGACCCTCACCTTCGCCGAGGGCGGCTCCACCCGGACCGTCACCGCCGACCACACCGTCCTGTGCGTCCCGCTGCCGGTCCTCCAGCGGCTGGACCTCACCCGGGCCGGCTTCGACCCGCTGATGACGAACCTGCTGCGGGACGCCCGCATGGGCTACTGCACCAAGCTCAACATGCAGTTCGGCACCCGCCCCTGGCGCGGCACCGGCCCCTGGCCCGGGGTCTCCGCCGGCGACTGCTTCACCGACCTGGACGTGCAGCAGACCTGGGACACCACCAAGGTCCAGGGCGGCACCGGCGGCATCCTCATCCAGTACAACGGCGGCCGCCTCGCCCGGAACCTGAACCCCGCCGGCCCCTTCTCCACCGAGTCCGACCCGTACGTGAGGAACCTGGTGAGCCGCTACCTCGCCGGGGTCGACGCCTTCTTCCCCGGCACCTCACGGGCCTGGAACGGTCGCGCCCAGCTCTCCGCCTGGCACAAGAACCCGAACGCGCTCGGCGCCTACTCCTGCTGGCCGGTCGGCTACCTCCACCGGTACGCCGGGTACGAGGGCACCGCCCAGGGCAACGTCCACATCGGCGGCGAGCACTGCTCCTACGACTTCCAGGGCTTCATGGAGGGCGGCGCCACCGAGGGCGAGCGCGCCGCGAGGGAGGTGATCGACGCCCTCCGCTAGCGCGTCAGGCCGCGGCGGCGGCCGGCGCGACGTTGTGGTTGAGGCGGAAGACGTTGTCGGGGTCGTACGCGGCCTTCACGGCGGCGAGCCGCGGGTAGTTTCCGGCCCCGAAACCGGCGACGACCCGCTGCTCGCCCTCCGTCCCGATGAAGTTGAGGTACACCGCCTCCGTCGTCCACGGCCGCATGTCGGTCCGCACGTCGTGCACCCACTGGATCGCGCGCCCGTCGGCCTCCGGGTCCTCCCAGGTGGCGAAGGGGTGGACGGCCCAGGGGGCGGTGCGCCACGGCAGCGGCCAGTCCGACGGACCGCGCGCCACCGCGCCGCCGAGCGGGAAGAGCACGTGCTGGGTGGCCGTGCCCGCCGGGATCCGCTCGCCGCGGGCGCAGAAGACCTCCACGGCCTCGTCCGGCAGCGCGCCCAGGTACTCCGCCGACCAGTAGTTCCGCAGCCCCGGCGGGTCGTCCAGCATGCACTGGAGGTCCGCGTAGGGGATCTCCTCGACCAGCTCCACCACCGGCCGCAGTGCGGTCAGCGGGCCCGCCAGGTGCCGGACGCCCGACCGGGGCCCGGCGAAGGTCACCAGGGCGGCCACCACCAGTTCGCCGACCAGGTGCGCGGGGACGAAGGGCGCGGGCGGGGCGGGGAAGTAGAGCACGCCGCCGCCCGCCTCGTCCGGCATGGTCTCCGCCATCGCCCGGTACGCCTCCACCACCGCGGGTCCGGCGGACGGCGGGAAGAGCAGCAGCGCGAAGCTCATCGCGGGCAGCTCGTGCAGCCGCAGGGTCAGCGAGGTCGCCACGCCGAAGTTGCCGCCGCCGCCGTGCAGCGCCCAGAACAGCTCCGGGTTCTCCTCCGCGCTCGCCACGACGTGCTTGCCCTCGGCCGTGACCAGGTCGACGGAGAGCAGGTTGTCGCAGGCGAGCCCGAACTTCCGCTCCAGCCAGCCGGAGCCGCCGCCCAGGGCGAAGCCGCCGACGCCGGTGGTGGAGGCCCGGCCGCCGGTGGTGGCCAGGTGGAAGGGCTGGGTGGCGCGGTCCAGATGGCTCATCAGGGCGCCGCCCTCGACCCGTACCGCCAGGTGCTCGGGGTCCGCGACCACGGCGTGCATCCGCCGCAGGTCGATCACCAGGCCGCCGTCGACGGAGGAGGCGCCGGCGACGCTGTGGCCGCCGCCGCGCACCGCGACGGCCAGGCCCGTCTCCCGCCCGAAGAGGACCGCGTTGGCCACGTCGGCCTGCGTCGCGCACTGGGCGATGACCGCCGGCCGGCGGTCGATCATGCCGTTGTGGACGCGCCTGGCCTCGTCGTATCCCGGATCGCCGGGCACGAGGACCTCACCGGCCAGGTCCTCGCGGAGGCCGGCCAGGGCGGTGTCCGGAACGGTGACGTGGGGAGGCATCGGGAGCCCCCCTTTCGTACGGGGGCCAGGACACTCTCATGGTAGGTCCGGGCCCCCGGGCACGCCGCTCGGCCGCCGTGCGCCCCCGCTCAGCCGCCGTACGCCCCGCTCGCCGTCAGCCGCAGGGCGGTGTCGATCAGCGGGACGTGGCTGAACGCCTGCGGGAAGTTGCCCACCTGCCGCTGGAGCCGCGGGTCCCACTCCTCGGCGAGCAGCCCCAGGTCGTTGCGGAGCGCCAGCAGCTTCTCGAAGAGGGTGCGGGCCTCGTCGACCCGGCCGATCATCGCCAGGTCGTCCGCGAGCCAGAAGGAGCAGGCGAGGAAGGCGCCCTCGTCGCCCTCCAGGCCGTCGACGCCCGCCTCCTCGCCGGCCGTCGGATAGCGCAGCACGAAGCCGTCCGAGGTGGACAGCTCGCGCTGGATCGCCTCGATGGTGCCGATCACCCGCTTGTCGTCCGGCGGCAGGAAGCCCATCTGCGGGATGAGCAGCAGCGAGGCGTCCAGCTCCTTGGAGCCGTACGACTGGGTGAAGGTGTTCCGCTCCTTGTCGTAGCCCTTCTCGCAGACGTCCCGGTGGATCTCGTCGCGCAGCTCGCGCCAGCGCTCCAGCGGGCCGTCGGCGTCACCGGACTCGATCAGCTTGATCGTGCGGTCGACCGCCACCCAGGCCATCACCTTGGAGTGGGTGAAGTGCCGGCGGGGGCCGCGGACCTCCCAGATGCCCTCGTCGGGCTGGTCCCAGTTCTTCTCCAGGTAGTCGATCAGCTTGAGCTGGAGCAGGGAGGCGTAGTCGTTCCGGGACAGGCCCGTCATGTGGGCCAGGTGCAGGGCCTCGGTGACCTCGCCGTACACGTCGAGCTGGAGCTGGCTCGCGGCGCCGTTGCCGACCCGGACCGGGCCCGAGTTCTCGTAGCCCGGAAGCCAGTCCAGCTCCGCCTCGCCGAGCTCCCGCTCGCCCGCGATGCCGTACATGATCTGGAGGTTCTCCGGGTCGCCTGCGACCGCGCGGAGCAGCCAGTCCCGCCAGGCCCGGGCCTCTTCGCGGTAGCCGGTGCGCAGCATCGAGGAGAGGGTGATGGCGGCGTCCCGCAGCCAGGTGTAGCGGTAGTCCCAGTTCCGTACGCCGCCGATCTCCTCCGGCAGCGAGGTGGTCGGCGCGGCGACGATCCCGCCGGTGGGGGCGTACGTGAGCGCCTTCAGGGTGATCAGCGAGCGGACCACGGCCTCCCGGTAGGGGCCGTGGTAGGTGCAGTGCTCCACCCAGTCGCGCCAGAAGCCGGCGGTGGCCTCCAGGGAGCCCTCCGGGTCCGGAAGCGGCGGCGGCTCCTTGTGCGAGGGCTGCCAGGAGAGGGTGAAGGTGATCCGGTCGCCGGGGGTGACGGTGAACTCGGAGTAGGTGGTGAGGTGCTCGCCGTGGGTCTCGGCGTCGGTGTCGAACCAGACGGAGTCGGGTCCGGCCACCGCGACCGTGCGCTCGCCGACCTTGTGCACCCAGGGCACGATCCGGCCGTAGCTGAACCGCATCCGCAGCGCGGAGCGCATCCGCACCCGGCCGCTGACCCCCTCCACGATCCGGATCAGCTGGGGCGCGCCGTCGCGCGGCGGCATGAAGTCGGTCACCCGGACCGTGCCGCGCGGGGTGTCCCACTCGGATTCCAGGATCAGCGAGTCGCCCCGGTAGCGGCGGCGGTCGGCGGGGGCCGGCTCGGTCTCGTCCGGGACGGCCGGGCCCACTCTCCAGAAGCCGTGCTCCTCGGTGCCGAGCAGCCCCGCGAAGACCGCGTGCGAGTCGAAGCGGGGGAGGCAGAGCCAGTCGACACTGCCGTCCCGGCAGACCAGTGCCGCGGTCTGCATGTCCCCGATGAGTGCGTAATCCTCGATACGCCCGGCCACGTGCTTCACTCCAGTCGAACGGCCTGTCCGCCCCTCGGGGCGCGTGCAGCGGGATGGTGCGAGTTGCAAGAGGTGCCCGCGGTGCCAGTGTGCGGTATGGCCGGCTCCGGCAGCGGGTCGAGGGGAAGCGACACGGGCTCCCGGTCCGGCTCCACGGACGGGGGTGGTGCCGTCGGCCGGCCGCTCGGCGGCGGGGCCGGGCGGGATGGTCCGCACAGTAGTGACCGTGGTGATCACCCGCGTAACGCGCTGCTCCATACGGGTGAACAGGATGTTCTCCGGATGTTTGCCCGAACGTTTCCCCCGGGTGGTGTCCCGCTCCCGCCCCGGAAAACGGCCCTTCCGGAGTCCGCCCCACCCGGTCGGCCGGTGTGCCGAGCGTGTGGCCGGAAGCGGTCTCCGGATGTCACTGATACCCTGGTACCCCGTGGACCGGTGGGAAACGGCGCCAGCCGAAACCCCCGAAACCGCAGCGACGGCACCCCCGATTCTTCCGGAGGACCTGCCGCTTCGCACCTCCAGAACGCGACCACGGGAGCCCCCTCTTGGCGATGCCGCCCAAATCCACGACGACCAAGCACATCTTCGTCACCGGGGGTGTCGCCTCCTCGCTCGGCAAGGGGCTCACCGCCTCCAGCCTGGGTGCGCTCCTCAAGGCCCGGGGCCTGCGGGTCACGATGCAGAAGCTCGACCCGTACCTCAACGTCGACCCGGGCACGATGAACCCCTTCCAGCACGGTGAGGTGTTCGTCACCGACGACGGCGCCGAGACCGACCTGGACATCGGCCACTACGAGCGCTTCCTCGACGTCGACCTCGACGGCTCGGCCAACGTCACCACCGGCCAGGTCTACTCGCAGGTCATCGCCAAGGAGCGGCGCGGCGAGTACCTCGGCGACACCGTGCAGGTCATCCCGCACATCACCAACGAGATCAAGTCGCGGATCCGCCGCATGGCCACCGACGACGTCGACGTCGTCATCACCGAGGTCGGCGGCACGGTCGGCGACATCGAGTCGCTGCCCTTCCTGGAGACCGTCCGCCAGGTCCGCCACGAGGTCGGCCGCGACAACGTCTTCGTCGTCCACATCTCGCTGCTGCCCTACATCGGCCCCTCCGGCGAGCTGAAGACCAAGCCGACCCAGCACTCGGTCGCCGCCCTGCGCAACATCGGCATCCAGCCCGACGCGATCGTGCTGCGCGCCGACCGCGAGGTCCCGACCGCCATCAAGCGCAAGATCTCGCTGATGTGCGACGTCGACGAGGCCGCCGTGGTCGCCGCCATCGACGCCAAGTCGATCTACGACATCCCGAAGGTGCTGCACACCGAGGGCCTCGACGCCTACGTCGTGCGCAAGCTCGACCTGCCCTTCCGTGACGTGGACTGGACGACCTGGGACGACCTGCTGGACCGGGTCCACAACCCCGACCACGAGGTCACCGTCGCGCTCGTCGGCAAGTACATCGACCTGCCCGACGCCTACCTCTCCATCACCGAGGCCATGCGCGCCGGCGGCTTCGCCAACAAGGCCCGCGTCAAGGTCAAGTGGGTCACCTCCGACGACTGCAAGACCCCGGCGGGCGCGCGCAAGCAGCTCGGCGACGTCGACGCGATCCTCATCCCCGGCGGCTTCGGCGACCGCGGTGTGAACGGCAAGATCGGCGCGATCCAGTACGCCCGTGAGAACAAGGTGCCGCTGCTCGGCATCTGCCTGGGCCTCCAGTGCATCGTCATCGAGGCCGCGCGGAACCTGGCGGACATCCCGGACGCCAACTCCACCGAGTTCGACCCGGCCACCGCGCACCCCGTCGTCTCCACCATGGAGGAGCAGCTCGCCTACGTGGAGGGCGCCGGCGACCTGGGCGGAACGATGCGCCTGGGCCTCTACCCGGCGAAGCTCGCCGAGGGCTCCGTCGTCCGCGAGACCTACGCCGGCGAGCCGTACGTCGAGGAGCGCCACCGTCACCGCTACGAGGTGAACAACGCGTACCGCGCCGAGCTGGAGAAGAAGGCCGGCCTGGTCTTCTCCGGCACCTCCCCGGACAACAAGCTCGTCGAGTTCGTCGAGTACCCGAAGGAGATCCACCCCTACCTGGTCGCCACCCAGGCGCACCCGGAGCTGAAGTCCCGCCCGACCCGCCCGCACCCGCTCTTCGCGGGCCTGGTCAAGGCGGCCGTCGAGCGCAAGACGGGCAAGAAGTAGCAAGGCGTTAACGTTGCCGGGGTACGGGTCCTGACGGGCCGGTACCCCGGTTTTCGCATGTGGTCGTGAGCGGCCGCGCGTGGTCGTAAGTGGGAGGACTACCGATGCAGGTGCAGGACACCCCGGAGGAGTGGCGGGTCGTCGCCACCACCACACCCTTCACGGGCGCCAAGACGAGTGTCCGCACGGACGAGGTGGTCATGCCGGACGGCTCCGTCGTCCGGCGTGACTACCAGGTCCACCCCGGCTCCGTGGCCGTCCTGGCCCTGGACGCCCAGGACCGGGTGCTCGTGCTGCGGCAGTACCGGCACCCGGTGCGGCAGAAGCTGTGGGAGATCCCGGCCGGGCTGCTCGACGTGCCCGGCGAGAACCCGCTGCACGCCGCGCAGCGCGAGCTGTACGAGGAGGCGCACGCCAAGGCGGGGGAGTGGCGGGTGCTCGCGGACGTGTACACCACCCCGGGCGGCTGCGACGAGGCCGTACGGATCTTCCTGGCGCGCGACCTCGCCGAGGCGGAGGGGGAGCGGTACGCGGTCTCCGAGGAGGAGGCCGACATGGAGGTGGCGCGGGTCCCGCTGGACGAGCTGGTCCGCGGCGTCCTCGCCGGGGAGCTGCACAACAACTGCCTGGTGGTGGGGGTGCTGTCGCTGGTCGCCGCCCGCGCGGGCGACGGCGTCGACGCCCTGCGCCCGGCGGACGCTCCCTGGCCGGCCCGGCCGTTCGAGGCGTAGCCGCCGGTCCGCGGCCCCCTCGCGGACGCGCTCCGTGACCGTTCGGTCCGCTCTGCGTGGGGAGGGGGTCGGCCGTCCGTTCGGTCGAGCCGGTGTGACTGTCTGCTGATCCGATCGGGCGATGTGTCCGCCGCGCTCCACCGGGTCGGCGGCGGGGGCTGAACTACGCTCGTACACGCCCGTGCGGAGTCCCCCGCGGGATGGCTCGTGCGCAGGTGGACGGGAGTGTGGCCCGTGACGGATCAGGCGGTGGCGGCGGCCGGCAGCCGGCAGTTCTACGGCCGGCAGCGGGAGTTGAAGGCCCTCCGCGCCGACATCGAGCGGACCGGACTGGACACCCTCACCGGGCGCAAGGCGCCCCGCGCCCGCGTCCTGCTCGTCGCGGGGCGGCCCGGCTCCGGCCGGACCGCGCTCGCCGAGGAGCTGATCGCCTCGGTCGCCGAGCGCTACCCCGACGGCGTCTACCGCGCCCGGCTCACCGAGCCCGGCGGGGAGCCCGTGCCCACCGCCCGGGCCGCCCGCGAGCTGCTGCGCGACCTCGGCGTCGCGGAACCGCCCGGCGCCGGCGAGGACGAGCTGACCGAACTGGTCCGCGAGGCGCTCGGCGGGCGCCGGGCGGTGCTGCTACTCGACGACGCCGTCGACGCCGAGCAGGCCGATCCGCTGCTCCCGGACAACCCCGACGCCCTGGTCGTCGCGGTGGCCGAGGGGCCGCTCACCGGCATCCCGGACGTCCGGCCCTGCACCCTGGGCGGCCTCGACCCGAAGTCCGCGATCGAACTGTTGACCTCCGCCACCGGCTCGGTCCGCATCACCGTCGACCCGCAGGCCGCCGAGGCCCTGGTCGAGGAGTGCGGCGGACTGCCCGGCGCGGTGGTCCTCGCCGGCGGCTGGCTGGCGGGCCGGCCCGAGACCTCGGTCGCCGACCTCGCCAAGCGGCTGCGCGGCCTGAACGGCGACCCCCTCACCCGCACCTTCCTCCTCGCCCACCAGGCGCTGCCCCAGCCGGCCGCCCGGATACTGCGCTACCTGGCGCTCGCCCCGCTCGGCCGGGCCGACGCCCACACCGCCTCCGCCCTGGCCGGCTGCTCGGTCCAGGCCGCGGCGACCACGCTCGCCGACTTCGCCCGCCTGGGCCTGGTCACCGAGACCGGGGACGGGGAGTACGAGGCCCCCGGCCATCTCGTCCCCCTGCTCCGCGCCCAGCTGGAGGAGCGCGACCGGCCCGCCGAGGTGCAGCTCGCCCGGGCCCGGATGCTGGAGCGGACCGTGCGGCTCCTCCAGTCCTGCCGCGCGGTCACCGAACCCGAGGGCTCCCCGGCCCGGCGCAAGCTCGCCGGCCTGCCGCGCGCCCTGCGCTTCCCCGGCCCCGAGGACGCCGCGCGCTGGCTGGCCTCCCGCCGGCCGGCGCTGCTGGCCTGCGCCCGGACGGCCGTCGCCGACGGCGAGCTGGACACCCTCGCCCGCCGCCTCATCGCCTCCCTGGTGCGGGCGCTCACCGCGCACGGCGGCGCCGAGGCGGCGGCGCCCGACCTGTACGGGCTGCACCGGCTCGTCCTGGACGTGGCCGAGCGGCGCGGACTGCACCGCGAGCGGGCGGCGGCCCTGCTCAACCTCGGCGACCTCGACGCCCGGACCGGCCGCGCGAAGGACGCTCTGCTGCGATATCGGTTGGCTTGGGAGGCCGGAAGGCAAGCAAATGATCCGTACGCGACCGGCCGCGCAATGGAATCCGTAGGTGGCAGCTATCAGGAGCTCGGCGACTGGCAGCGGGCCGGCGACTGGTACGGCCGCGCCCTCGCCCAGCGCCTCGCCCACGACGAGCGGGCCGACCAGGCGCGCCTGTACGCCCGTCTCGGTGCCGTGCAGACCTACGCGGGGCGGTACGGCGAGGCGCTGCGGCACTGGCGGGCGGCGGCGGCCGGCTACCGCAGGCTCGGCGATCTCCCGGGCCACGCACGGGCGTTGAGCGAGGCGGCCCGGGTGCAGGAGTACGCGGGCCGCCCCGAGGAGTCGCTGCGGACCTGCGAGGAGGCCGTGGAGTGGGCCCGCCGCGCGCAGGACACCCGGCTCCAGGCGGCCCTCCAGCTGCGGCTCGCCGACACCCTGGACCGGCTCGGGGATCCGGCGGCGGCGCGGCTGCACCGGGCTGCGGCGGACCGTCTTCTGGAAACGGAACGCTTCGCCTACGAAATCCGCAGTGGCTCCGCAGAAGATTAGTACTTTGAAAGGCTAGACAGCGGGAACTCCTTCATTAGACTGGTTCCGCCGCGTTCGAACGTGGTCTGCCCCGGTGCGCCGCAATGCATCCGGGTATGTATCGCAGTGCACCAGTTATCCCCCTGATTCAAGGACCGTGATCGACGATGAAGGTCGGCATCCCCCGCGAGGTCAAGAACAACGAGTTCCGCGTGGCCATCACCCCCGCCGGTGTCCACGAGCTCGTCCGCAACGGCCACCAGGTCTTCATCGAGCAGAACGCCGGCGTCGGCTCCTCGATCACGGACGAGGAGTACGTGGCCGCCGGTGCCGAGATCCTCGCCACCGCCGACGAGGTCTGGGCCACCGCCGACCTGCTCCTCAAGGTCAAGGAGCCGATCGCGGAGGAGTACCACCGCCTCCGCAAGGACCAGACGCTCTTCACCTACCTGCACCTCGCCGCCTCGAAGGAGTGCACGGACGCCCTCCTGGAGTCCGGCACCACCGCCATCGCCTACGAGACGGTCGAGACCGCGAACCGCGCGCTCCCGCTGCTCGCCCCGATGTCCGAGGTCGCGGGCCGCCTGGCCCCGCAGGTCGGCGCCTACCACCTGATGCGCTCGGCCGGCGGCCGCGGCGTCCTCCCCGGCGGCGTCCCCGGCACCCACGCCGGCAAGGCCGTCGTCATCGGCGGCGGCGTCTCCGGCTGGAACGCCGTGCAGATCGCCGTCGGCATGGGCTTCCACGTGACCCTGCTCGACCGCGACATCAACAAGCTCCGCGAGGCCGACAAGATCTTCGGCACCAAGGTGCAGACCGTCGTCTCCAACGCCTTCGAGCTGGAGAAGGCCGTCGTCGAGGCCGACCTCGTCATCGGCGCCGTCCTCATCCCGGGCGCCAAGGCCCCGAAGCTGGTCACCAACGAGCTCGTCGCCAAGATGAAGCCCGGAAGTGTCCTTGTCGACATCGCGATCGACCAGGGCGGCTGCTTCGAGGACTCGCACCCGACCACCCACGCCGAGCCGACCTTCCAGGTCCACAACTCGGTCTTCTACTGCGTCGCCAACATGCCCGGCGCGGTCCCGAACACCTCCACCTACGCCCTCACCAACGCCACGCTGCCCTACATCGTGTCGCTGGCGAACAACGGCTGGGTCGAGGCGCTCCGCCGCGACGCCGCCCTCGCCCTGGGCCTCAACACCCATGACGGCAAGGTGGTTTACAAGGAGGTCGCCGAGGCGCACGGCTACGAGCACGTCGAGCTGAGCACCCTCGTCGGCTGACCCGAGCCGCCCCGACGACGGCTTCGCGGACGGCCCCGTCAACGCCCGCCGTCAATGTCACGCACCCGGCCGGACCTTGTTCGACAAGGTCCGGCCGGCTGTGTCTCCGGCCACGCCAAAACGTTCGGTCAACTCGCCTCGAACGTAACCCTTTAACCGTTTCGCACACCCCTGAAACGTGTGGATGCATGGCCGCGCACCCTTGACAGAGGCGTGTTCGGTTGCCGACACATCGGGCCGGGTCCGGGCGATTGTGTTGCTGCGGACCGGTGACACGCCATAGAGTCGCCAACCGTCGGCATGGTGCCACGCTGACCTATCGATAAATGTTCCTGGTCACATCCAAGGAGGTAAGACGACTTGTGAATGAGTCGACATTTACTCCCGGGAGCGCTGCGCCAGGTGCCCCGGTCGGCTCCGTCGCGGTGCGGACCTTCGCGACGCGCCGCCCCATGACGACAACCCACACGCTGAAGACGATGGACGGCCTACACGTGAACGCCACGGCCGGCAACGAGATGGGCCGAGAGTCCACCCACTTCGCCGCCTACGACGAGCTGCCCGAGGGGCACTTCTACGACCCCGACGCCGAGTACGAGCCCGACCCGGAGTACGCGGCCACCCTCGCGCCCGACGCTGCCCGTCAGCGCCGCGAGCGGATCGGCCCCACCGGACGGCCGCTGCCGTACTTCCCGATCCCGGGCCCGCTGACCGACCACGGTCCCGCCAAGATCATCGCGATGTGCAACCAGAAGGGCGGCGTCGGCAAGACCACGTCGACCATCAACCTGGGTGCCGCGCTCGCCGAGTACGGACGACGGGTGCTGCTCGTCGACTTCGACCCGCAGGGAGCCCTGTCGGTCGGCCTCGGCGTGAACCCGATGGAGCTCGACCTCACCGTCTACAACCTGCTCATGGAGCGGGGCATGTCGGCGGACGAGGTGCTGCTCAAGACGGCGGTCCCCAACATGGACCTGCTGCCGAGCAACATCGACCTCTCCGCCGCCGAGGTGCAGCTGGTCTCCGAGGTCGCGCGCGAGTCGACGCTCCAGCGCGCCCTCAAGCCGCTGATGAACGACTACGACTACATCGTGATCGACTGTCAGCCCTCGCTCGGCCTGCTGACCGTGAACGCCCTGACGGCGGCCCACAAGGTCATCGTGCCGCTGGAGTGCGAGTTCTTCGCGCTGCGCGGCGTCGCCCTGCTGACCGAGACCATCGAGAAGGTGCAGGAGCGGCTCAACCCCGAGCTGGAGCTCGACGGCATCCTCGCCACTATGTACGACTCCCGGACCGTCCACTCCCGCGAGGTGCTCGCGCGGGTCGTCGAGGCCTTCGACGACCACGTGTACCACACGGTGATCGGCCGGACGGTGCGCTTCCCGGAGACCACGGTCGCCGGCGAGCCCATCACCACGTACGCCTCCAACTCCGTGGGCGCCGCCGCCTACCGCCAGCTCGCCAGGGAGGTGCTCGCCCGGTGTCACGCCGAGTGAGTCTGCCCGGAGCCGACGAACTCTTCCGTACGACCGGGGGGATGGCGCTGCAGTCGTCCTCGCCCCGCCGAACCGTTCCCGCTCCGGCGGGTGAGAGCGACCCGGCGGCCGGCCCGGACGGCGGCGCCGCCGGCTCCGCCGAGCACGCGGCGGCCTCCTCGGAGGCGGCCGAGCCGCGCGCCCGGGAGACCGAGTCGGTTCCCGCGCAGCAGCCCGCCCCCGTGAAGGCGGCCGCCCCCCAGGCGGGCGCGCCCGCACGGCGCCGGGGACGGGCCGCCAACCGGCGCCCCAGCGGCCGGGAGCGGCACGACGAGAAGATCACGGTCTACGTCTCCGCCGAGGAGCTGATGGACCTGGAGCACGCGCGGCTGGTGCTGCGCGGCGAGCACGGCCTCGCCGTCGACCGCGGCCGGATCGTCCGCGAGGCGGTCGCCGTGGTCCTGGCGGATCTGGAGTCCCGCGGCGACGCGAGCATCCTCGTCCGCCGTCTGCGCGGCCGCTGACGGTAGCCTGCGGGCGGCCCCGCCCCCGCACCCCTGGAACCGCCCCCGATGCACCCGCACGCCGACGGAACGTCCCGCCCACCGCGCCGCCGCGCGCTGGGACGGGGCGGCGGCGTTTCCGGGCCCGCGCAGGGGCCCCCCGGGGCCGCCGCCCCGCCGCCCGCGACGCCCGGCGGGAACCCCGCGACCGCCCCGGCACCCGAGACCACGGCCGCCCGCCCCGCGACCGCCCCGGAGGCCGGGCCACCGGGGCGCGCCCCCGCGGACGCGCCGGCACCGGCACCCGCGCCCGAGGAGCCGGGTGACGGGGCCGGAGCCGTACCGGCGTCCGGTGGGCCCGGTGACGGCCCCGGAGCCGTGCCCGCGCCCGAGGAGCCCGGTGACGGCCCCCGGGCCGCGCAGGCGGGCGACGGGCGGTTCACCGTGCGGCTGGCCAACTTCGAGGGACCCTTCGACCTGCTGCTCCAGCTGATCGCCAAGCACCGGCTCGACGTGACCGAGGTCGCGCTCTCGCAGGTCACCGACGAGTTCATGGCCCACCTGCGGGGGCTGGGGCCGGACGGGGACCTCGACCAGACGACCGAGTTCCTGGTGGTCGCCGCCACCCTGCTCGACCTCAAGACCGCCCGGCTGCTGCCCGCCGCCGAGGTGGAGGACGAGGCCGACCTCGCCCTCCTGGAGGCCCGCGACCTGCTCTTCGCCCGGCTCCTGCAGTACCGGGCGTACAAGCGGATCGCCGAGATCTTCGCCGGGCGCTGGGAGGTGGAGGGCCGGCGCCACCCCCGGACCGTCGGCCTGGAGCCGCACCACGCCGAGCTGCTCCCCGAGGTCGTCCTCTCGATCGGTGCCGAGGGCTTCGCGAAGCTCGCCGTGAAGGCACTCCGGCCCAAGGCGAAGCCGCAGGTCTACGTGGACCACATCCACGCCCCGCTGGTCAGCGTCCAGGAGCAGGCGGGGATCGTCGCCGCCCTGCTGCGCGAGCGCGGCACCCTGGACTTCCGGGAGCTGGTGGAGGACGCCGCCGGGGACACCCTCACGGTCGTCGCCCGCTTCCTCGCCCTCCTGGAGCTGTACCGGGAGAAGGCCGTCTCCCTGGACCAGGAGGACCCGCTCGGCGAGCTCAGGGTCTCCTGGACCGGCGGGGACGGCGAGACCCGGGTGACCCAGGAATTCGACCAGGAGGACCCGTCCGCATGAGCGACCTCAAGCCCGCCCTCGAAGCCGTCCTCATGGTCGTCGACGAGCCCGCCGCCGAGGCCCACCTCGCCAAGGTCCTCGACCGCACCCCGCGCGAGGTCGCCGACGCCCTGCACGAGCTGGCCGACGAGTACACCGCCGACGGGCGCGGCTTCGAGCTGCGCCGGGTCGCCGGCGGCTGGCGCTACTACACCCGCCCCGCCCACGCCGCCGCCGTCGAGGCCTTCGTCCTGGACGGCCAGCAGGCCCGGCTGACCCAGGCCGCCCTGGAGACCCTGGCGGTGGTCGCGTACCGCCAGCCGGTCAGCCGTTCCCGGGTCTCGGCCGTCCGCGGGGTCAACTGCGACGGCGTGATGCGGACCCTCCTCCAGCGGGGTCTCGTGGAGGAGGCGGGCGCGGAACCCGAAACAGGTGCGATCCTGTACAGGACGACGAACTACTTCCTGGAGCGGATGGGCCTGCGCGGCCTGGACGAGCTTCCGGAGCTCGCGCCCTTCCTCCCCGAGGCGGACGCGGTCGAGCCGGACTCCCTGGAGGGCGTTCCGTCGTTCGATCCCGACAGGGACGAACCAGTGGACGAAGAGACGACGGAAGTTTGATGCGAAGCAGCAGCGGCAGGAACAGCGGAAGCAACGGCGGGAGCCGTGGTGCCAAGAGCGGCGGCCGCGGCAACAACTACCGGGGAGCGGGCAACGGCCGCGACGAGCGCGGCCAGAGCGCCGGCCGCCCCCGCAAGGCCCGCCCCGAGGAGCGCAGCTACGACGTGAGCATGCCCTCGGACGGCGCCAAGGGCGGTCCCGGCGGTGCCCGCAAGGGCCGCGGTGACGCGGCCCGCGGCGGCGCCAAGGGCGGCCCGAAGCAGTCCCCGAAGCAGCAGCAGCGCGGCACCGGCCGCGCGGCCGCTCCGGCGCGCTCGCGCGAGTACGAGGCCAGGGCCGAGGAGCGCAACCGCGAGCGGTACGCGAACAAGCCCGAGGTCAAGACCCCCAAGACCTTCCCGGGCGCCGAGCAGGAGGGCGAGCGGCTGCAGAAGGTGCTGGCCCGCGCCGGCTACGGCTCGCGCCGCGCCTGCGAGGAGCTGATCGAGCAGGCCCGGGTCGAGGTCAACGGCGAGATCGTCCTGGAGCAGGGCCTCCGGGTGGCGGAGAGCGACGAGATCCGGGTCGACGGCCTGTCCGTCGCCACCCAGTCGTACCAGTTCTTCGCGCTGAACAAGCCGGCCGGCGTCGTCTCCACCATGGAGGACCCCGACGGCCGCCAGTGCCTGGGCGACTACGTCACCAACCGCGAGACCCGGCTCTTCCACGTCGGCCGGCTCGACACCGAGACCGAGGGCATCATCCTCCTCACCAACCACGGCGAGCTGGCCCACCGTCTCACCCACCCCAAGTACGGCGTGAAGAAGACCTACCTGGCCGCCGTCACCGGCCCGCTGCCCCGCGAGGTCGGCAAGCGGCTCAAGGAGGGCATCGAGCTGGAGGACGGGTACGCCCGCGCCGACCACTTCCGCGTGGTCGAGCAGCTCGGCAAGAACTACCTGGTCGAGGTCGTGCTCCACGAGGGCCGCAAGCACATCGTGCGCCGGATGCTCGCCGAGGCGGGCTTCCCGGTGGAGAAGCTGGTCCGCACCGCCTTCGGCCCGATCGGCCTGGGCGACCAGAAGTCGGGCTGGCTGCGCCGCCTGTCCAACACCGAGGTCGGCATGCTGATGAAGGAAGTCGGTCTGTAGGACCCGCCTCCCGACCGGAAGGGCCCCGTATCCGCACCGCGGACACGGGGCCCTTCGCGTTCCCCGGCCTTGTGCGCGGGCCCCGCCGTCTTTTATAGTCAGAATGACTCTTAAGGAGGCGGGCGTGAGCCTCGCGGACGTACTCGAACCCCTTCAGCGGCCCCTCTTCACGCTGCTGGACACCCCGGTCGCCTGGACCGAGGTCCTCGGCTTCGGCAGCGGCGCCCTCTGCGTCTGGCTCGTCGCCCGGCAGCACCTCGCCAACTGGCCGGTCGGCATCGCCAACAACCTCTTCTTCGTCCTGCTCTTCACCCAGGCCGGCCTCTACGCCGACGCCGGCCTCCAGATCGTCTTCATCGTCCTCGCCGCGTACGGCTGGTGGACCTGGACCCACGGGGGTGGACCAGGCTCCGCCGGGGCCCTGCCGGTGCGGCGCACCACCCGCACCGAATGGACCTGGCTGCTCGCGGCGGGGGCGGTGGGGACCCTCGCCCTCACCCTCCTCCTCGACCGGGCCACCGACTCCACCGTCCCCTTCTGGGACGCCCTCACCACCGGCCTCTCCCTCATGGCCACCTACGGCCAGTGCCGCAAGCGCCTGGAGTCCTGGTGGCTGTGGATCGCCGCCGACGTGGTCTACGTCCCGCTCTACGCCTACAAGGGCCTCTACCTGACCTCGCTGCTGTACGTCGGCTTCATGGCCCTCTGCGTGGCCGGCCTGCGCGGCTGGAGCCGCGACCCCGCCGCCCGCCGCCCGCTGGAGGCGACCGCGTGAGCACCCGCCACGGCCACGGGCTCGTCCTCGGCAAGTTCTATCCGCCGCACGCCGGCCACCACCACCTCGTCCGCACCGCCCTCGCCGCCTGCGAGCGCGTCACCGTCCTCGTCTGCGCCTCCTCCGTCGAGTCCGTCCCCCTGGAGGAGCGGGTCGCCTGGATGCGCGAGGTCCATCCCGACGCCCTCGTCGTCGGCGCCGTCGACGACATCCCCGTCGACCTCACCGACCCCGGCGTCTGGGACGCCCACATGGCCGTCTTCCGGGCCGCCGTCCCCGAGCCGGTCGACGCCGTCTTCACCTCGGAGCCGTACGGCGACGAACTCGCCCGCCGCTTCGGCGCCGCCTCCGTCCTCGTCGACCCCGGCCGCACCGCCTTCCCCGTCTCCGGCACCGCCGTCCGCGCCGACCCGGCCGGCTGCTGGGACTTCCTCGCCGCGCCCGTCCGCGCCGCGCTCACCCGCCGGGTCGTCGTCCTCGGCGCCGAGTCCACCGGCACCACCACCATGGCCCTCGCCCTCGCCGACCACTACCGGCGGCGCGGCGGGATCTGGGCGCGCACCCGGTACGTCCCCGAGTACGGCCGCGAGTACAGCGAACTCAAGCTCGCCGAACTGCGGGCCGCGCGCCCCGGCGCCGACTGGTCCGAGGTCGCCTTCCACACCACCGACTTCCCCGTCATCGCCCAGCGCCAGGCCGAGCTGGAGGAGGAGGCCGCCCGCGACGGCTCGCCCGTCCTCTTCTGCGACACCGACGCCTTCGCCACCACCATCTGGCACGAGCGGTACCTGGGCACCACCAGCCCCGCCACCGGCGAGATCGCCGCCCGCGGCCGCCAGCACCTGTGGCTGCTCACCGACCACCGGGGCGTCGACTTCGAGGACGACGGCCTGCGCGACGGCGAACACCTCCGCCCCTGGATGACCGCCCGCTTCCTCGCCCAGCTCGCCCACAGCGGCCGCCGCACCGTCGTCCTCACCGGCCCCCACGAGGAGCGCCTCGCCACCGCCGTCGCGGCCGTCGACGCGCTGCTCGCCGAGGGCCCGCACCTCGCCGACCCCCTCCCGGAGCGCCGATGACCACCCCGCCGCGCCCCGAGGGGTACGACCCCCGGGCCTTCGAGCCCTTCGCCGTCACCGTCGACCTCGCCGTCCTCACCGTCCGCGCCGGCCGGCTCCACGTCCTCCTCGTCCAGCGCGGCCAGGAGCCGTACGCGGGCGCCTGGGCGCTCCCCGGCGGCTTCGTGCTGCCCCGCGAGTCCGCCGGGACCGCCGCCCGCCGCGAACTCGCCGAGGAGACCGGCCTGCCCGACGCCACCGTCGCCGGGCTCCACCTCGAACAGCTCCGCACCTACACCGAACCGGACCGCGACCCGAGGATGCGGGTCGTCTCCGTCGCGTACACCGCCCTCGTCCCCGACCTGCCCGAACCGCGCGGCGGCGGCGACGCGGCGGAGGCCCGCTGGCTGCCCTACGACGAGGTCCCGCCACTCGCCTTCGACCACGACGTGATCCTGGCCGACGCCCGTGGGCGCGTCGGCGCCAAGCTGGAGTACACCTGCCTCGCCACCGCCTTCTGCCCGCCCGAGTTCACCCTCGGCGAGCTCCGGGAGGTCTACGAGACGGTCTGGGGCGTCCCGCTGGACCGCCCCAACTTCCGGCGCAAGGTCCTCACCACCCCCGGCTTCGTCGAGGCCGTGGAAGGACCGCCGCGCCGCACCGGCGGACGGGGGAAACCGGCCGCGCTCTACCGGGCGGGAGAGGCCACCGCCCTCCACCCGCCGCTGCTCCGACCGGAAGGACGATCCGCATGAACAAGCAGGCTGCCACGGGGACGCTGATGGGGCTGGCGCTGGGGGACGCGCTGGGCTTCCCGACCGAGTTCAACGACGTGCCCGCGATCCTCGCGAAGTGCGGGCCCTGGCGGGAGATGGAGCTGCCGGTGACGCGGGGGACCGCGTACATCACCGACGACACCCAGATGACCCTCGCCTTCGCCCGGGGCGTCCGGACCGCCATGGACGGCGGCCCCCTCACCCCGCACCGGCTCACCCGGCCCGTCCGCGACGAGTACGTCGGCTGGTACCACTCCCCGGAGAACAACCGGGCCCCCGGCAACACCTGTCTGCTCGCCTGCCGGCTCCTCGACGGCGACCGCCGCTGGCAGGACGCCAGCCAGATCGGTTCCAAGGGCTGCGGCGCCAACATGCGCGTCGCCCCCATCGGGCTGGTCCCCGGGCTGAGCGAGGAGCAGCGGGCCGGCGCCGCCCAGCTCCAGGCCGCGCTCACCCACGGGCACCCCACCGGGCTCGCCGCCTCCGACCTGACCGCGCGGGCCGTGTGGCTGCTCGCCCAGGGGGTCGACCCGGCCGGGCTCGTCGGACAGCTGCGCTCCTACGCGTACGAGAACCGCGACCGGTACCACGAGCGCTGGCTCGGCGACCTGTGGACCCGCTCCCAGGACCCGGACGCCCTCCACTTCGTCCGGCGCGGCTGGGACGAGTGCCTCGCCGTGCTCGAACGGCTCGACTCCGTGCAGCGCACCGCCGACCCGGAGCTCGACCCCTGCGCGTACACGGGCGACGGCTGGATCGCGGAGGAGGCGCTCGCCACCGGGCTGCTCTGCTTCCTGCTCTTCCCCGGCGAGCCGGTCACCGCCCTGCGCCGGGCCGCCTGCACGCGCGGCGACTCCGACTCGATCGCCGCCCTCGCCGGCGCCTTCGCGGGCGCCCACCTGGGCGCGGACGCCTGGCCGGCGGAGTGGACCGCGCGGATCGAGCACCGGGACGAGCTGCGGGAGCTCGGCGCCCTCTGGGACGCGTGAGCCGCTTCTGGGAGGCTTGGGCCCCATGACGCTCACCCTTGAGGCCCACCAGGCCGAACTGACCGCCGTGGTGGCCGGGGAACCCGACCCCCTCCTCTTCGCCACGGTCTCCGGCGCCCACCTGTACGGCTTCCCGTCCCACGACTCCGACGTGGACCTGCGGGGCGTCCACCTGCTCCCCGCCGAGGCGCTGGTCGGCCTCCGGGAGCCGGAGGAGACCCGGGACCGGATGTGGGAGCGCGACGGGGTCGAGATGGACCTCGTCACGCACGACCTGCGGAAGTTCGCCCGGCTGATGCTGCGCCGCAACGGCTACGTCCTGGAGCAGCTCACCTCGCCGCTGGTCGTGCACACCACCCCGGTGCACGCCGAGCTGACCGCCCTCGTGCCCGGCGTGCTCACCACCCACCACGCCCACCACTACCGGGGCTTCGCCGCGACCCAGTGGCGGCTCTTCGAGAAGAGCGGCGAGCTCAAGCCGCTGCTCTACGCCTACCGGGCGCTGCTCACCGGCATCCACCTGATGCGCTCAGGCGAAGTCCAGGCCCACCTGCCGACCCTCGTGGCGGAGGTGCCGGAGGCTCCGGCCCGGATCTCCGGCCTGGTCGCCGCGAAGACGGCCGCCGAGCACGGCGCCGCCGGACTCGTGCCGGAGGACGTACGGGCCGAGGTGGAGGCCCTGCACGGCGTCCTCGACGCGGCGCAGGCGGCCTCGGGCCTCCCGGACGCGGTCCGCGCCGGCGACGCCCTGCACGACCTGGTGGTACGGGCCCGGCTAGAGCACCTGGAGGGCTGAGGCGCGGCGGGCGCGGACCAGGAGGTCCTGCACGCGCGCGTGGTCCGGGGCCGCGGGCAGCGGGCTGGAGTCGAGGGCGGTGTCGGCCTCGTCCTGGAGGCGGTTCATCCACGCCTCGACCTCGGGCCACGGGAGCTCGCCGCGCTTGACGGCGAGCAGCCGCTCCCGGTCCCCGCCCACGTCGATCCGCAGCTCGCCGGTGCGCAGCAGGTCCCGGCAGCTGCCCAGCAGGCGCAGCAGGTGCATGGCGTGCTTCCAGCGCGGGTGCCCGTACTGGCGGACGTCCGCCTCCAGCTTGCGGCGCTGGCCGCCGGCGTAGCGCACGAAGGTGCCGTGGGCCTGGCGGGAGAGGAAGGCGCCGCGCAGGCCGAGGAGTTCGCGGCCCCACTCGGTGGTGTGGGTGACGAGCGGGGAGTGGAGGCACTCCAGGACGTTCGGGTTGTTGCGCAGGGCCAGTTCGCAGAAGCGTTCCAGCTCCCAGCTGAACTGTTCCGGGGCGGGGCCCTCCACGTGCGCCGGGGGCTTGTCGAAGCGCCAGAAGAGCGGGGTGGGGGCGAGGTAGACGCCCCGCAGGTCGGTGTCGCTGTCCTCGGTGGCCAGGCCGAAGGCGCGCGAGCCCATCACACAGGCGTAGACGGTGTGCTCGCGCACCAGCGCCTCGGGGGACATGTCCATGGCGGCCAGGCTACGCGAGGGTGATCGTCTCCCCGGAGACGGTGATCTTCTCGGCGGGCAGCGGACGGGGCGCCGGGCCGGCCTTCACCGCCCCGTCGGCGATGCTGTACTTCGAGCCGTGGCAGGGGCAGTCGATGGTGCCGTCCGCGACCTTGTTCACCAGGCAGCCCTGGTGGGTGCAGACCGCCGAGAACGCCTTGAACTCGCCCTCCTCCGGCTGGGTGACGACCACCTTGCGGTCCGTGAAGACGGTGCCGCCGCCCACCGGGATCTCCGAGGTGCTCGCGAGCGGGGTGCCGCCGGCCGTCCCCGGCGCGGAGGTGGGGGCGCCGGTCGCCGTGCCGGTCGGCTCCGGGGAGGCCGGGGCGCTCGACTCCGTACCGCCGTCGCCGCCCCCGCCGTCGTCCGAGCCGCAGGCGGTGGTCGTCGCGGCGGTCGCCGTGGTCAGGGCCGCCGCGGCGAGCAGGACCGTCCGGCGGGGTGTCGTCCGTGAAGTCATACGGGCCAGCTTCCCGCCGTCCGCGCCGCCGCCCCCGCAACACGCCGGGCCCGGGCTACACCCGGGGCGCCAACTCCCTCGCACGGCCGTCCGCGTCCCGCAGCACCTCCAGGACGGCGGTCACCGCGCCCCGCTCGACCGGTCCGTACACGTGCGGGAAGAGCCGGCCCTCCGAACCCTCCCAGCGGACCTCCCCGGAGAGCAGGGTCTCGTCGAGCACCAGCACGAGCAGCGGGCCCGGCGCGTCCCGGTGGCGGGCGTCGGCGACCGCCAGCGCGGACCGCTCGTCCGGCGAGCAGTGCACGAAGCCCTCGGCGGCGAGCGACGGCGGGGCGTAGGGGCGGGCGGGGTCCGCGGACCAGACGTCCAGCGGTACGACGTGGAACAGCATCCGCCCTTTCTACCCGCTCGCGGGGACGGCGCTTACACCGGGTGGCGGAATGTGACGGTATGGGTGAGATTGAGGCGATCGGGGCTGTTCACCGGACGAAAGGCGGAACCCATGGCGGGCAACGATCTCGGCAGTCTCCTCGGCTCCCTCCTCGGCGGCGGCGCGGGCGCGGGACAGGGCGGATCCGGCGGCGCCGGCGGCATCCTGGGCTCCCTGCTCGGCGCCCTCGCGGGCGGCGGCCGGGGGAGCGGCGGCGCGGGCGGCGGGCAGAACCCGCTCGGCGGGCTCCTCGACGTGCTCACCAGGTCCGGCCTCGCCGACCAGGCCCAGTCCTGGATCGGCACCGGCGACAACAAGCCCGTCGACGGCGACCAGATCGCCCGGGCCCTCCCCGACGAGACCCTCCAGAAGGTCGCGCGGGACGCCGGCGTCACCCCGCAGCAGGCCGCCGACGAGATCGCGCGGTCGCTGCCGCAGGCGGTCGACAGGCTGACCCCGGGCGGCACGCTCCCGCAGGGCGGGTCGCTGGAGGACATCATCCGCGAGCAGAAGCTCTGACGCGGGCCGCCGGGCGCCTCCCGGACGCCGTCGCCCGGCCCGCGTCCCGCGGGACGGGCGCACGCGCGTGCGCCCCCGGCGGCTGACTAGGCTGGGGCCTCACCGCCCCGCGCCCCCAAGGACGTCCCCCCGTGAGAACAGCGCTCGTCATCGGAACCGGACTGATCGGCACCTCCGCCGCACTCGCCCTCGCCGGCCGGGGCGTCACGGTCCACCTGCGCGACCACGACCAGGCGAGCGCCCGGACCGCCGCGGCGCTCGGCGCGGGCACCGACACGGAGCCCGAGGGCCCGGTGGACCTCGCGATCGTCGCCGTACCGCCGGCGCACGTCGCCGCCACCCTCGCCGGCGCGATGCGCGCGGGAGCCGCCCGCGCCTACCTCGACGTCGCCAGCGTCAAGGGCGGCCCGCGACGGGAGCTGGAGGCGCTGGACCTCGACCTCGCCCCGTACATCGGCACCCACCCCATGTCCGGCAAGGAGCGCTCGGGCCCGCTCGCGGCCACCGCCGACCTCTTCGAGGGCCGGCCCTGGGTGCTCACCCCGACCCGGGACACCGACACCGAGGTCCTCAACCTCGCACTGGAGCTCGTCGCCTTCTGCCGGGCCGTGCCCGTCGTCATGGACGCCGACGCCCACGACCGCGCGGTCGCCCTCGTCTCCCACACCCCGCAGCTCGTCTCCTCGCTGGTCGCGGCGCGGCTGGAGGAGGCGGAGGAGTCGGCCGTGCGCCTCTGCGGGCAGGGGATACGGGACGTCACGCGGATCGCCGCGTCCGACCCCCGCATGTGGATCGAGATCCTCTCCGCCAACCCCGGGCCCGTCGCCGACGTCCTCTCCGGCGTCGCCGCGGACCTGGACGAGACGGTACGGGCGCTGCGGTCCCTGCAGTCGCCGGACGAGGAGGAGCGGCGGGACGGGGCGGCCGGGGTCGAGGACGTGCTCCGCCGCGGCAACGCGGGACGCGCGCGCGTCCCCGGCAAGCACGGTGCGGCGCCCACGGCGTACGAGACGGTCGCGGTCCTCATCAGCGACAAGCCCGGCGAGCTGGCGCGGATCTTCGCGGACGCCGGCCGGGCCGGGGTCAACATCGAGGACGTGCGCATCGAGCACGCGACGGGCCAGCAGGCGGGCCTCGTCCAGCTCATGGTCGACCCCAAGGCCGCCCCCGACCTCTCCCACTCCCTCCAGTCCCAGGGCTGGTCCCTCCGCACCCCCTGACTTCCGGCGGGGGGCCGTCCCCGCGGAGGCGGGGGAGGGCGGGGCGGGGGACTCGGTAACCTTGTAGGGGTTCCGGGCTGCCGCCGGGACCGCCACCCACCCCAGGAAGGCCCCTCCACCGTGGAATCCGTGATCGTCGCCATCGACGGCCCCTCCGGCACGGGCAAGTCGAGCACCTCGAAGGCGGTCGCCGCCAAGCTGGGGCTGGACTACCTGGACACCGGTGCCCAGTACCGGGCGATCACCTGGTGGATGATCGGCAACGGCGTCGACGTGACCGACGCCGACGCGGTGGCGAACGCCGCCGGCAAGCCCGTCATCGTCTCGGGCACCGACCCGGCCCGCCCGACGATCACCGTCGACGGCGTCGACGCCTCCGGTCCGATCCGGACCGAGGAGGTCACCTCCCGGGTCAGCGCGGTCAGCGCCGTCCCCGAGGTCCGCGCGCTGATCACCGAGCTCCAGCGCCGCATCGCCCGCGAGGCCGGGCGGGGCATCGTCGTCGAGGGCCGGGACATCGGCACGACCGTCCTCCCCGACGCCGACCTCAAGATCTTCCTCACCGCCTCGCCCGAGGCCCGCGCCGCCCGCCGCTCCGGCGAGCTGAGGGGCGCCGACGTGCGGGCCACGCAGGAGGCCCTGGTCAAGCGGGACGCGGCGGACTCCAGCCGCAAGACCTCCCCGCTCGCCAAGGCCGGGGACGCGGTCGAGGTCGACACGACCGAGCTCACCCTCGACCAGGTCGTCGAGTGCGTCGTCACCCTCGTCGAGGAGAAGCGGGCGGCCGCGAAGTGACCCAGCCCTCCGCGAAGGGCGCCGCCGTCGGCCGCCGCATCGGCATAGGGCTGATGTACGGCTTCTGGAAGCCGCGCGTCCTCGGCGCCTGGCGGGTCCCGGCCTCCGGCCCCGTCATCCTCGCCGTCAACCACGCGCACAACATCGACGGCCCCATGCTCATGGGCACCGCCCCGCGCCCCGTGCACTTCCTCATCAAGAAGGAGGCGTTCGTCGGGCCGCTGGGCGACTTCCTGGAGGGCATCGGCCAGCTCAAGGTCGACCGGGACTCCACCGACCGCAAGGCGATCGGCAACGCGCTCGGCGTGCTGGAGCGGGGCGGTGTCCTCGGGATCTTCCCCGAGGGGACCCGCGGCGAGGGCGACTTCGCCTCGCTCCGCGCCGGGCTCGCCTACTTCGCCGTCCGCTCCGGCGCCCCGATCGTGCCGGTCGCGGTGCTGGGCAGCACCGAGCGGCCCGGCCGGCTGGTGAAGGGGCTGCCGGCCCTGCGCAGCCGGGTGGACGTCGTCTTCGGGGACGCCTTCGAAGCCGGGGACGGCAGCGGGCGGCGTACCCGCAAGGCGCTGGACGAGGCCACGCTCCGCATCCAGGAGCACCTCACCGACCACCTGAAAAACGCCAGGCGCCTCACCGGGCGCTGAGCGACACTCTCAGTAGTGGGCCCACGGCTCCGGCCGCCGGGACCACCGACCACGAATGATCAAGGAACGGACTTCATGAACGACCAGCACGACCACGGGGCACTTGGCGACGCCGAGTACGCGGAGTTCATGGAGCTCGCCGCGGAAGAGGGCTTCGACATCGAGGACGTCGAGGAGGCGATCGAGGAGGCCGGCCACGGCCGGCTCCCCGTGCTCGCCGTCGTCGGCCGTCCGAACGTCGGCAAGTCGACCCTGGTGAACCGCATCATCGGCCGCCGCGAGGCGGTCGTCGAGGACAAGCCGGGCGTCACCCGCGACCGCGTCACCTACGAGGCCGAATGGGCGGGCCGCCGCTTCAAGGTCGTCGACACCGGCGGCTGGGAGCAGGACGTCCTCGGCATCGACGCCTCCGTCGCCACCCAGGCCGAGTACGCCATCGAGGCCGCCGACGCCTGCCTCTTCGTCGTCGACGCCACCGTCGGCGCCACCGACACCGACGAGGCCGTCGTCCGGCTGCTCCGCCGCGCGGGCAAGCCGGTCGTCCTCGCCGCCAACAAGGTCGACGGCCAGTCCGGCGAGGCCGACGCGGCCATGCTGTGGTCCCTCGGCCTCGGCGAGCCGTTCCCCGTCTCCTCGCTGCACGGCCGCGGCACCGGCGACCTCCTCGACGAGGTCCTGCGGAAGCTCCCCGAGGCCCCCGAGCAGACCTTCGGCCAGGCCGTCGGCGGCCCCCGCCGCATCGCCCTCATCGGCCGCCCCAACGTCGGCAAGTCCTCCCTGCTCAACAAGGTGGCCGGCGAGGACCGCGTGGTCGTCAACGAGCTGGCGGGCACCACCCGCGACCCGGTCGACGAGCTGATCGAGCTCGGCGGCGTGACCTGGAAGTTCGTGGACACCGCGGGCATCCGCAAGAAGGTCCACCTCCAGGCCGGCGCCGACTACTACGCCTCCCTCCGCACGGCCGCCGCCGTCGAGAAGGCCGAGGTCGCGGTCATCCTGATCGACACCACCGACAACATCTCGGTGCAGGACCAGCGGATCATCACGATGGCCGTCGAGTCCGGCCGCGCCATCGTGATCGCGTACAACAAGTGGGACGAGCTCGACGAGGAGCGCCGTTACTACCTGGAGCGCGAGATCGAGACCGAGATGCAGCAGGTCGCCTGGGCGCCCCGGGTCAACGTCTCCGCCAAGACCGGCCGCCACATGGAGAAGCTGGTCCCGGCGATCGAGACCGCCCTCGCCGGCTGGGAGACCCGCGTCCCCACCGGCCGGCTCAACGCCTTCCTCGGCGAGCTGGTCGCGGCCCACCCGCACCCGGTCCGCGGCGGCAAGCAGCCCCGCATCCTCTTCGGCACCCAGGCCGGCACCAAGCCCCCGCGCTTCGTGCTCTTCGCCTCCGGCTTCCTGGAGGCCGGCTACCGCCGCTTCATCGAGCGCCGGCTGCGCGAGGAGTTCGGCTTCGAGGGCACCCCGATCCACATCTCGGTCCGCGTCCGCGAGAAGCGCGGCAAGAAGAAGTGACCCGCGCGGGGGGAGACCCCGCGCGGGGGAACGGCCGAGGGCCGGAGTCGTGTCGTCACGACTCCGGCCCTCGGCCGTCCACCGGCCCGCTCAGGGGCTTCTGCGCGGCCCCGGCGGCAGCGCCGCCTGCGGGGGATGGTGCTGCTGAGCCGACCAGGCCGACGGGTACGCCGCGTGCGGGTGACCGTGGAGCCCCGAGAGGCCCGTGCTCCTCGACGTCCCGAAGGCCCGGAAGGCCAGCTGCTCCTCGCCGCTGCGGTCGCCCGGAAGCGTGCGGAACGACCGGCGGTACTCCGAGTACAGGGCGTCGAAGATCGGCGTCGCCGAGAATCCGGCCGGTCCGTCCTGCGCCGGGCGCATCGCGGGGATCGGACTCGGATGCGGCTGGGGGAAGGGGTCGTATGGGTGCACGTAGGTGCCAACGACCCCGCCGTCCGTCGGATGCGGGCGGCTCTCCGAAAGAGGAGCCCGCCGGGGACGGGGCACGGTCGGGACCCGCGGCCCGCGCGCCGGTCCTATCCCCGGACGCCCGTCGCCCATCAGGTCCCGGCCAGCGGCATCGCCGCGGCGACCAGGCGCCCGTTCACCGCGGCCTTCTCCAGGGCGTCGCGCAGCAGGTCCTCGCGCGGCTGCTGGCCGATGGAGCCGACCGGCGCGGCGAAGACGAGCACCGTGTGCGACTTGTTGGCCGCCGCGCGCCAGCCCTCGGTGACCTGGAGCGGCTGGTGCGCCTGCCACCAGGCGGTCTGGCCCGCGCCGCCCGCGCCGGGCTGGAGCACCGAGTGCAGCTGGCCCATGGCGACCAGGACCGACCAGCCGGGCAGCGCGGCCGGCCGGGTGTTCAGGTCGTCGACCCGGTGGAAGCCCTGCTCGGCGAGGAGCGAGAGGAACTCGTCGGTGAGCCCGCCCGAACCGGGCCGGGTGACCGGCGCGGTCGGCTCCACGACCAGCGCCGGGTGCAGCTCGCCGTCGATCAGGACGAGCCCGCTGGTGACCCCGAGCACGGCCTGCTCGGGGTGGGCGGCCGTGAGCGCGTCGGCGGCGTCGGCGGCCGTGATGGAGGCGACGGCGCCCTGGAGCTGGTCCTCGGCGACCCGGACGACCTGCGACGGGATGCAGCTGGCGTGGGCGAACGCGAGGACCGCGGTCTCCTCGCCGACGAACAGCACCGTGCTGGTCCGCTCCTGCTCGGAGTCGCCCGGCGTGCGGCAGGAGGTGCAGTCGTAGCTGCCCGGGGCGTTGTCGCCGGCGAGCAGCCGGTCGGCTTCTTCGTCGCCGATCTCGGCGCGTACGTCCTCGCTGACGTCGAGCATGCGCGGCACGGAGGGCTCCCTGGAGTCGGTACGGACGGGCCCCGGGCCTTTCCCGGGCGTCTCATGCCGAGTTCAACGGGTCAGGCGCGGGCGGGGTCACGCGTGGAAGGCGGGCAAGTTGCCGCCGACGCGCGCGGGGAGCGCGGGAGGCGGGTGCCTCCGACCGGGTGGGAAGTGAACACCGTTCCGCGCGGCACGGAGCCGGCCCCCCGGAGGCCGTCCTAGCCTGCGGCGATGTCGATGATCCGATTTTGGACAGCCGGCTCGCTCGCGGCGGCCTCCGCGGCGGCGCTGCTCGCCCTCCACCAGGCGCCCGTCGCCTCCGCCGCCCCCGGCGACGACGGGCCCGGCAGCGCCGGAGCCCCCGGAGCCCCCGGCGTACCGGCGCTGCCGGACGCGGCGGGGATCGCCGGTCTCGCCGAGGCCGGCGCCGGGCAGGCCGCCGACGCGCTCGCCGCCGCCGCCGCTGCCGTGGAGGCGGCCCGGGGCGAGGGCGCGGACAGCTCCGGCGCGGAGACCGGCGCGGTGCCGCCGCCACCGTCGGCGGGACCGGTGGGCGTCCCCGCGTACGCCTGCGCAGAGGACCAGTGGCCCTGGGGCTGCGTCGCCGAGTGCGAGAGCAGCGGGCGCTGGGACGTCAACACCGGCAACGGCTACTACGGCGGGCTCCAGTTCTGGCAGCCGACCTGGATCGACTACGGCGGGCTCAAGTACGCCCGCCGCGCCGACCTGGCCACCCGGCAGCAGCAGATCACCGTCGCCGAGGACGTCCTGCGCGTCCAGGGCTGGGGCGCCTGGCCCGTCTGCTCCAAGCGGTACGGGCTCAGTGGCCGCGTCCACACCGTGCAGCCCGGCGACACCCTCGGCGCCATCGCCCGCCGCTTCGCCGTCAAGGGCGGCTGGCAGCGCCTCTACGAGGCCAACAAGAGCGTCATCGGCCCCGACCCGAACCGCCTGTACGTCGGCATGATGCTGCGGATCGCGCCCCTCTGAGCCGGAGGACCCGGCCTCAGGGCCGCCGCTCCGCCGCCTCGCCACCTCGCCGCTGAACACGCGGGAGCCGCGCCGCAGCTCGTGCACCGGCGCGCCGGGCTGCCGCGACTCCCCCTGGGCGACCGGGTCGAGCCGCGACTTCGAGGACACCGGGCACCCGGCGGTCCGGGCCTTCCGGGCCGCGACGGGGGAGCGGGAGGCGTCCCAGTGGCAGCTGGAGGGGCGGGCGGCCGCCATGTGGTTCACCGACGCGGCCCGCTCCTGTCGCGCCCGCCCCAGCGGGGCGGACGCGACAGGACGTGCGTCGGGACGTACCTGAACGGCCAGGAGCCGTGCACCGCGCGGGGGTTGCCGCTGCCGGTCCGCTTCGAGCACCTGGCGAGGCCGCCCGCGGAGCGCGAGACCCGCCCCTCGGTGGACCGCCGGCGGGACGGGAGCGGCTGGGTGAGCCGGGGCGAGACGACCCGGAACCGCGCGGCCTTCCCCCCGCTCGGTCACCGGCCGTGAGGGCGGGCCCGGCCGGAGCAGTACAGTCGGCCCGACCTACCAACTGACCGGGGGGAACCGGCAGATGCGTATCTCTTTCCTGCTCCACAACGGCTATCACTACGGCGGCACGATCCGGACCACTTTCACGCTCGCCGAACGACTCGCGGAACGGCACGAGGTGGAGATCGTCTCGGTCTTCCGCCACCGCGACCGGCCCCGCCTCGGCCTCCCGGCCGAGGTGACCCTCCGTCATCTCGTCGACCTGCGGGCGGACTCGCCGGACTACGACGGCGACCACCCCGACGCCCGCCTCCCCGCCCGGGTCTTCCCCCGCGGCGACGGACGGTGGAAGCAGTACAGCGCGCTGACCGACGCGCGGATCGGGGACCACCTGCGCGGGGTGCGGGCGGACGTCGTCGTCGGCACCCGGCCGGGGCTCAACGTGCACCTGGCCCGGCAGGCCGGGGCCGGGCCCCTCCTCGTCGCCCAGGAACACCTGGTCCTCGACGGGCACAGCCGCCGGCTGCGCCGGGACATCGCCCACGAGTACGCGCTCCTCGACCTCGTCACCACCGTCACCGAGGCCGACGCGCGCTCCTACCGGCGGCTCGGGCTGCCGGACTCGGTCCGGGTCGAGGCGGTGCCCAACAGCGTGCCCGCCCCCGCCGGACCGCCCGCCGACCCCTCGGCGCGGGTCGTCGTCGCGGCCGGCCGGCTCACCCGGGTCAAGCGGTTCGACGTCCTCGTCGACGCCTTCGCCGAACTGGCCGGCGAGCACCCGGACTGGAGCCTGCGGATCTACGGCAGCGGCGACGCCGCGCAGGACCTGCGCGGGCCGCTGGCCCGGCAGATCGAGGCCCGGGGGCTCGGCGGGCGGGTCCGCCTGATGGGCCAGGTCCACCCCATGGAGCCGGAGTGGGCGAAGGGCTCCATCGCGGCGATGACCTCCGAGCGGGAGGCCTTCGGCATGGCGATCGTGGAGGCGATGCGGTGCGGGCTGCCGGTGGTCGCCACGGACTGCCCGCACGGGCCGCGCGAGATCGTCGGGGACGGCGTGGACGGGCGGCTCGTCCCCGTCGGCGACGCCGGCGCGGTCGCCCGGGCGCTGCGGGAGCTGATGGCCGACGAGGAGCTGCGGGCGAAGGCGGGCCGGGCGGCCCTCGTGGCGGCCGAGCGCTTCGACCCCGCGCGGATCGCCGTGCGCCACGAGGAGCTGTGGACCGGGCTGCTCGACGGCCGGGCGCCCCGCCGCGCCCACCCGCCGGCCGCCGCCGCCCGCCACGCCCGGACGGGCCGGGCCATCGACACCGCGTACGCCGCCAAGGCCGCGGCGGGCCGGGCCCTGCGCCGTTTCGGCCTGCGCTGAGAGAGCGCCCGGCCCGCCGCCGGCGGGCCGGGCGCGTGGGTTCAGGCGCCGCGCCCGGGCGGCGGGCCCGTGATCCGCATCCGGTCGTGGGCCGCGAACTCCGGGTGGTGCAGGTCGAAGGCGGGGGACTCGGAGCGGATCCGGGGCACGGCGGTGAAGTTGTGCCGGGGCGGCGGGCAGGAGGTGGCCCACTCCAGGGAGCGCCCGAAGCCCCACGGATCGTCGACCGCGACCTTCGGCGCGTACCGCCGGGTCCACCACACGTTGTAGAGGAACGGCAGGGTCGAGATCCCGAGGAGGAAGGCGCCGATCGTCGACAGGGTGTTGAGGGCGGTGAAGCCGTCCGCGGCGAGGTAGTCGGCGTACCGCCGGGGCATTCCCTCCGCGCCCAGCCAGTGCTGGACGAGGAAGGTGAGGTGGAAGCCGGTGAAGAGGGTCCAGAAGTGGATCTTTCCGAGCCGTTCGTCGAGCATCCGGCCGGTGAACTTGGGCCACCAGAAGTGGAAGCCGGCGAAGGTCGCGAAGACCACCGTGCCGAAGACCGTGTAGTGGAAGTGGGCGACGACGAAGTACGAGTCGGTGACGTGGAAGTCCATCGGCGGCGAGGCCAGGATCACCCCGGTCAGACCGCCGAAGAGGAAGGACACCAGGAAGCCGGTCGCCCACAGCATCGGGGTCTCGAAGGAGAGCGAGCCCCGCAGCATGGTGCCCGTCCAGTTGAAGAACTTTACCCCGGTCGGCACCGCGATCAGGAAGGAGAGGAAGGAGAAGAAGGGCAGCAGCACCGCCCCGGTCGCGAACATGTGGTGCGCCCAGACGACCACCGACAGGCCGGTGATCGTCATGGTGGCGGCGATCAGGCTCAGATAGCCGAAGATCGGCTTCCGGGCGAAGACCGGGATGATCTCGCTGACGATGCCGAAGAACGGCAGGGCGATGATGTAGACCTCGGGGTGGCCGAAGAACCAGAAGAGGTGCTGCCAGAGCAGCGCCCCGCCGTTGCCGGGGGCGAAGACCAGCGCCCCGAACCGCCGGTCGGCCTCCAGGGCGAGCAGCGCCGCCGCGAGGACGGGGAAGGCGATGAGCACCAGGACCGCGGTGAAGAGGACGTTCCAGGTGAAGACCGGCATCCGGAACATGGTCATGCCCGGCGCCCGCATCCCGATGATGGTGGCGAGGAAGTTCACCGAGGTGAGGATCGTGCCGAAGCCGGAGAGCGCGAGCCCCATGATCCACAGGTCGGCGCCGATCCCCGGGGAGCGCTCGGCGCTGTTCAGCGGCGCGTAGGCGGTCCAGCCGAAGTCGGGCGGTCCGCTCGGGGTGAGGAAGGAGCCGACCACCATCAGCCCGCCGAGCAGGAACAGCCAGTACGAGAACATGTTGAGGCGCGGGAAGGCGACGTCGGGCGCGCCGATCTGGAGCGGCACCAGCTCGTTGGCGAAGCCGGCGAAGGTCGGGGTCGCGAAGAGCAGCAGCATGACCGTGCCGTGCTGGGTGAAGGCCTGGTTGAACTGCTCGTTGGAGAGGAGCTGGAGGCCGGGGCGGGCCAGCTCCGCCCGCATCGCCATCGCCAGCAGGCCGGCGAGGAGGAAGAAGGCGAACGAGGTCGCCAGATAGAGGTGGCCGATCTTCTTGTGGTCGGTGGTGGTGAGCCAGTCGATCAGGATCCGGCCGTGCCGCTCCCGCCCGCCCGATTCCGCCGTGGTGGTCGCCGCCTCGGTGCTCATCGGTGCCTCCGCCCCGTGTTCCGTTCTCCGGCGTCCGGTCAGCGTAAGCATTGTGTAAGGGAAGGGTGAGGGAGCCGCGCGCGGGTCCGCGCACATTTCGCCGATCGGCCTCCTCGCGCCGGAATTCCGCCCGCCCGGCACATTCGTCCGAACGGTTCGTGCGAACCTCCGGCAGCTTTTTCGAATTACCGGAGAAACGGCCGGAAACAGGCGTTCCGTTCAGGACACGGCCGGCGGTCCGGCCGTCGAGAAGTTGTGACGCAAGCGTGACCGCGGGGGGACTAACGTGGACCCCATGGCACCCTTCTCGCGCAGCCCCGAACCGCCCCGAGACGCGCCCGAGTCCTATGTGGGCCTCGACGCGGAGGGCGCCGCCCGGCTCGCCCGGACCCGCGGCTGGCGCGTCGTCCGGGCCCTCCCGCCCGGTGCGATCGTCACCATGGAGTACCTCGCCGGGCGCCTCAACTTCGAGGTCGAGGACGACACCGTCACCCGCTGCTGGATCGGCTGACCCGGCACGCGAAGGGCCCCGGCCGGTGCGGCCGGGGCCCCGCGCGTACGGACGGGTCAGGCGGTGAGACGGTCCGACGACGGCCTGCTCCGGGCCGCCCGGGGGTGGCTCGCCGCCCCCACGACCTCCCGCGCGGGCTCCTCCCGGTCCGCCGGGGCCGGGAAGAGCCGCGGCCCGCCGGAGGCCACCGGCAGCGACGGCACCAGCCGGCGCCGGGCCCCCAGCCGCTCCCTGATCCGGTCGCGCTGGGCCAGGACCCACGCCTCCGCCACGGCGATGACCGGCTCGCACCAGGGCAGCGCGAGGAGGATCAGCAGGCCGGCGGCCCAGCCGAGCAGCACGTCGCTCAGCCAGTGCGTCCCGAGGTAGACCGTCGTGAGGCCGACGCCGAGGGCGACCACGGCGGAGAGCGCCGACAGGTAGCGGCGGGCCCGCGGGGTGGTGGCGAGGTAGGCCAGGATGCCCCAGGTCACCACCGCGTTCGCGGTGTGACCGGAGGGGAATATGTCGCCGCCCGCGAACAGCTCGGCCGAGCCGACCTGGGTCGCGTAGTGGGGGCCGAGCCGGCCGAGTCCGAGCTTCACCGCGCCGACGGTGACGTTGAGGAGCAGCAGGGCCGCGCCGAGGGAGAGGAGCGGCCGCAGGGTGTGCTGGCGCCAGGAGCGCCAGCCCAGCCAGGCCGCCACCATCACCGCCGTCGGACCGCGCTGGCCGAGGACGACGTAGTAGTCCAGGAAGGCGTGCAGCTCCGGCCACTGCTGGTAGGGACGGAAGAGCATGATCTTCCAGTCGAGGGTCACCAGCCAGGTGGACAGCAGCACCGCCACCACGACGATGAGATAGAACGCCGACGTCCCGCCGAAGAGGGCGAGACGCGTCCGGGTCATCCGCGGGACCTCTATCTTCGGCGGGACCGGCTCCCGGTCCAGCCGGGCAAAGATGTCGGTACGCACCCAATCGACGTTACAGGGGGTGAGGAGACGACCCGGTCGATCCGCTCCCTTCGTGATGACGATGTGATGTGGAGCGGGTCTCGGCGGCCCGCCCATTCCGGGCCCTCGTCGGAAAATCCGATGACCTTCAGCCCTATTGGCGCCGGGGATGATTCCGGAAGCCTGTTTGTATGGCACGGAATTACTTCAAACACCCGTCTGTGCGGAATTCCATGCGACGCGCGGGGTGGGCGGAGTGGCGTACGCCACACCCGGAGCCTCGCCGGGGTGAGAGGTGCGCCACCCTCACGGGGCCCGTCCTCGCGTACGCTGACGGCTCACTCGCCCCTCGTCGCCGCGCCGCCGCGGGCCCATCGGCCCAGGTCGGCGGCGCCTGCCGAGAGCGAGAGCGTCACTTGGAGGTACGTACATGTCGCGGACGATCACGGCCCGGTCGGGACGGAACGCCGCCGGTGGCGACGCCAACCGCTGGCTCGTCCTCGTCGTCCTCTGCGTCAGCCTCCTCCTGGTCGCCCTCGACGCGACCATCCTCCACGTCGCCGTCCCCTCGCTCACCGAGAACCTCCGCCCCGGCTCCACCGAGCTGCTCTGGATCGTCGACGCCTACCCCCTGGTCTGCGCCTCGCTGCTGATCCTCTTCGGCACCCTCGGTGACCGGGTCGGCCGGCGCCGGGTGCTGCTCCTCGGGTACGGGCTCTTCGGCCTCGCCTCGGCCGTCGCCGCCCTCGCCACCGAGCCCTGGGTCCTGATCGCGGCCCGCGCGCTGCTCGGCGTCGGCGGCGCCATGATCATGCCGGCGACCCTCTCCCTCATCCGCACGGTCTTCCCCGACCGGCGCGAACGCGCCACCGCCATCGGCATCTGGACGGCGGTCGCCGCGATCGGCGCCGCCACCGGCCCCGTGCTCGGAGGCTTCCTCGTCGAGCACTACTGGTGGGGCTCCGTCTTCCTCATCAACATCCCGCTGATGGCGCTGATCCTGCCGCTCGCCCGCCGCCTCCTGCCCGAGTCCCGGGGGAGCGCCGAAGGACCCTGGGACGTCCTCGGCGCCCTGATGGCAGCCGCCGGCGTCCTCGGCTGCGTCCTCGGCGTGAAGCGGGCCGGCGCGGGCGAACCGCTGCTCTCCGCGCCCACCGCCGGACCCCTGCTGGCGGGGGCGCTGCTCCTCGTCCTCTTCGCCCGGCGCCAGCGGCGCAGGCCGCACCCCCTGATCGACACGCGGCTCTTCTCCCGGCCCGCCTTCACCACCTCCGTCGGCTGCATCGTCCTCGCCATGCTGGCCCTGGTCGGCCTGGAGCTCATCGCCGTCCAGTACCTCCAGCTGGTGCTCGGGCTCAGCCCCCTGGAGACCGGGCTGCGGCTCCTCCCGCTCACCTTCGCGGCCATGGCGGCCGGCGCCACCGGCTCGTACACCCTGCGCCGGATCGGGCCCCGGCGGATGGTCGGCTGGGGCTTCCTGCTCACCGCCGCGGCGGTGCTGCTGCTCACGCTCATGGGCCAGCACGACCGGCCCCTGCTGCTCACCGCGGGCTTCGTGCTGCTCGGCTTCGGCCTCCAGACGACCCTCTTCTCGGCCTACGAGTCGATGCTCAGCGAGGCGCCGCCGCGCAGCGCGGGCGGGGCGGCGGCGATCGGCGAGACCTCCTACCAGCTCGGCGCGGGCATGGGCATCGCCCTGCTCGGCAGCGTCATGAACGCGGCGTACGCCCCCGGTCTCGCGAACGTCCCCGGGGTGCCCGCGGAGGCGAGCGCCGCCGCGGCGAACTCGCTCGGCGAGGCCTACCAGGTGGCCGGACGGCTCGGCGGCGCGGCCGGCGAGGCCCTGCACGCGGCCGCCCGCCACGCCTTCGTCGACGGACTCCACCTCACGCTCCTCGTCAGCGCGGGCCTGCTCCTCGCCGGTGCCGCGATGGCCGTGCGGCTGCCCCGGGTGATGGAGTGCCCGGTGGACGTCGAGGCGGCGTTGGAGGAGGCGGCGGAGGCCGAGGCGGTGGCGAGGGCGGCGGAGGCCGAGGCGAAGGCGGCGGTGAAGGCCGGGGGCGCGGCTCCCGAGCCCGCTCCGGAGCGGGACGGGGCCGCCGGGCCGGCCAGGGTGCCCGGCCAGCCGGTCGCCTCCCCGGCCGACACGGCTCCGGCCGCCGCGCCCCAGGACGCTTCCCGGCCGCTGCCGGACGGCGGTCCGGCGGGGACGATGAGCGGCGCGGCCACCCGGGTCCGCTGAGGCGGGGCGCGCCGGGCCGGGGGGGCGTCGTGCGGGACCGGTCGGTGTTCCGGGTGGTGCGGTGTGCCGGGGTGCGGGCGTGCCTGTCCGTCTGCCCGTCCGTGTGACGAGCGGGCGTCAGCTCTGGTTGAAGAAACCGTCCTGCTGACGGCGGCCGGACTCGCCGCTGACGATCTCCGTGTCGGCGGGCGTGAGCAGGAAGACCCGGGTGGCGACGCGCTCGATCGAGCCGCGCAGTCCGAAGGCGAGACCGGCGGCGAAGTCGACGACCCGCTTGGCGTCGTTCGACTCCATGGCGGTGAGGTTCACGATCACCGGGACCCCGGCCCGGAAGAGCTCCCCGATGCCCCGGGCGTCCCGGAAGCCGTCCGGCGAGACGGTGGCGATCCGGCGGCCCCGCTCCTCGGCGGTGTCGGTGGCGACCCGGACCCGGGGGTCCGTCACCCAGGCGTCGCCGCTCTCGGCACCGTCGGCGTACTCGTCGTCGTAGTAACGCTCGTCGTTGTCCTCGACGAGTCCCAGCCAGGCGCTCGCCTTGCGCACCGATCCCATGGACGCCTCCTTTCACGCGGTCACTGCGGTCACTTGTGGTTCCGCATATCCCTATCGTCGTCCATGATGCGGATCGCGCGCCAAGTGGATAGGCGCCGCGCAGAGGATTCGTGACGGTACTGGTGCAGAACGTGAGGCCCGTTTTCTGGCGATACGTCAGGAAACGTGGGGTATGCGGGGGGTGGGGAAGGGCCATGTTGCTGAAAATATGAAAGTCGGTCCAGAAGGGTGACGCCGGGCGCGTACGGGTGAACGCACCCCTCGCTACGATGCCGCGAGGCCGTCCGGCGGTTCCTCGGGGACGCCCCCGAGCACCCCGCGCGGTCCGTCGCGCGCTCCGCGCGCGGCACGCATTCGCACCGCACCACGGGGGATGGAATTGTTCGGGATCGTCAGGCCCTGCACGCACCGGCTCACCGACCACCTCAAGACCCAGTGGATGGCCCACCTCTGCGGTCTGTGTCTGGCCCTGCGCGCCGACCACGGCCAGTTCGCCCGGGTCGTCACCAACTACGACGGGCTCATCGTCTCGGTCCTGACGGAGGCTCAGACCGGCGTCACCGCATCCGGCCGCCGCACCGCGGGGCCCTGCCCGCTGCGCGCCATGCGCACCGCGCCCGTCGCGCGCGGCGAGGGCGCCCGGCTCGCCGCCGCGGTCTCGCTCGTCCTCGCCTCGGCCAAGGTGCGCGACCATGTCGCCGACCGGGACGGCCTGATGGCCCGCCGCCCGGTCGCCGCGGCGGCCCGCCGGGTCGCCCGCTCCTGGGACAGGGCCGGTGCCCGCGCGGGCCACGCGGTCGGCTTCGACACCGCCGTCCTCGTCGACGCCGTGGACCGCCAGACCGGGATCGAGTCCCTGGCCGGGCCCGGCACTTCGCTCCTCGTCGTCACCGAGCCCACCGAGACCGCCACCGCCGCCGCCTTCGCGCACACCGCGCTCCTCGCCGGCCGGCCCGGGAACGCCGAACCGCTCGCCGAGGCGGGCCGGCTCTTCGGCCGGCTCGCCCATCTCCTCGACGCCGTCGAGGACCAGGGCGCCGACGCGGAGACCGGCGCCTGGAACCCGCTCACCGCCACCGGCACCTCCCGCGACGAGGCCCGCCGGCTCGCCGACGACGCCCTGCACGGCATCCGGCTGGCGCTGAGGGACGCCGAGTTCACCGACGGCAAGCTCGTCCACCAGCTCCTCGCGCACGAGCTGCGCGTCTCGGTCGACCGCGCCTTCGGCACCACCACCTGCTCCCACGGCGCCGGCGGCGGCGCCCCCGCGCACGCCCACGGCCCCGTTCCCGGCAACCCGTACGCGCCGAACGGCCCCGGCCCCGGGAGCCCTTACGGCCCGGTGCCGGGCAACCCGTACGGCCCCGGCCCCGGCGGACCGGCGGGCCCGGGCGGCCCCTGGAACCCCGGCCCGGGCGGCGGCGGTGGCGGCGGCTTCTCGCCGGGACCGCCGAACCGCAACCGGCGCGGCCTGATCGCAGGTTGCGCGGTCTGGGCCGGACTCGCCTGCACCTGCCAGCTGTGCTGCGGCACCTACGAGGACCCGTGGAGCCGCGAGCGCAAGGACAGCCTCTGCTCGCAGTGCGACTGCGGCAGCTGCTGCGACGGCTGCGACTGCTGCTCCAACTGCTGTTCGTGCGGCGGCGAGGACGGCGGCTGCTGCGACGGCTGCGGCGGCTGCGACTGCGGCTGCAACTGCTGACCGGCGAGGGCGGGCGGGAGGGGGGCGACCGGTGAGCGCCGCCTCCCTCGTGATCGTCGGTGCCGGGCCGCGCGGCACCGGCTTCCTGGAACGGCTCGCCGCCGCCCTGTCCGGGCGGCACGGCGGCCGGCCGCTCGACGTCCACCTGGTCGACCCGCACCCGCCCGGCCCCGGCCGGATCTGGCGCACCGACCGGTCCCCGCTGCTCTGGACCAACTCCCGGGCCGGGGACGTCACCCTCTTCACCGACGACACCGTCCCCCTCGAAGGGCCGGTACGCCCCGGACCCACGCTCGCGACCTGGGCCGGGACCGACGACCGCCGCTTCGCCACCCGCCGCGAACAGGGCGCCTACCTGCGCTGGGCCTACGAGCGGGCCCGGGACGCGCTGCCCGCCGGCGTCACCCTCCACGAGCACCGCACCACCGCCCTGCGCGTCGAGGGCCCGCGCGAGGGCCGGCAGCGCGTCCTGCTCGCCGGCCGCGCCGAACCCCTCCCCGCCGACCTCGTCGTCCTCGCCCTCGGCCACCTCGACGCCGAACCCGAAGCCGAACAGCGGGAACTGACCGCCTTCGCCGCCCGCCACGGCCTCGTCCACCTGCCGCCGGGCCACACCGCCGAGCTCGACCTCGCCGCCCTCCCGGCCGGCCGTCCCGTCCTCGTCCGGGGCCTCGGCCTCGCCTTCGTCGACCTGATGGTGCTGCTCACCGAGGGGCGCGGCGGCCGGTACGAGGGCCCCGGGGACGCGCCCGTGTACGTGCCCTCCGGCCGCGAACCGGTGCTGTACGCCGGCTCCCGCCGGGGCGTCCCGTACCACGCCAAGACGGGCTACGTCCTCGACGGCGAACGGCCCCCGCTGCCCCGCTTCTTCGGCCCCGACCGGGTCGACGCCCTGCTCGCCGGGGACGGGCCGCTCGACTTCCGGCGCGACGTGTGGCCGCACGTCGCCCGGGAGCTCGGCTGGGCCCACTACCACCGGCTCTTCGCCGCCCACCCGGAGCGCACGGCCCGCCCCTGGGCCGCCTTCGAAGCCGGCTGGACCGCCGCGCCGCCGGGCGACCCCGGACTCGCCGCGCTCGTCGCCGCCGCCGTCCCCGACCCCGCCGACCGCTTCGACCCCGAGGCCCTCGACCACCCCCTCGACGGCCTGCGCGCCCCGAGCGCCGACGCGCTCCAGGAGGTGCTGCGCGCCCGCGTCACCGCCGGCCTGACCCGGCGTCACGACCCCGCCCACAGCGCCGACGCCGCCGTCGTCGCCGCCCTCGACTCCGTCTACGGACAGCTCGGCCGGCTCGCCCACCGGGTCGACACCGGTGCCTGGTGGCACGGCTTCTACAGCCACCTCGCCTCCGGCCCGCCCGGGTCCAGGCTCCGCCGGCTGCTCGCGCTCTCCGAGGCCGGTGTCGTCCGCTTCCTCGGACCCCGTCCCACCGTGGTGGCCGACGAGCGGCGCGGCGTCTTCCGGGCCTCCTCGCCCGCCGTGCCCGGAGCGGTCACCGAGGCCCGCGCCCTCGTCGAGGCCCGGCTGGACCCCGCCACGGTCCTGCGCACCGCCAGCCCGCTGCTGCGCGGCCTGTACGAGGACGGCGCCCGGGCCACCCCCGGCGGGCTGCTCGCCGTCGACCCCGCCGACGGGCGGATCCTCCAGCGCGACGGCCGCCCGCACCCGCGCCGGATCGCCCTCGGCCCGTACACCACCGCGGGGGTGGGCGGCGGCTTCACCCGGCCCCGGAGCGGCGGCCCCGCCTTCGCGCAGAACGACGCCGCCGCCCGCGCCGCCCTCGCCCTCCTGCGGGACGGCGTCGCGCCCCCGGCTTCCGGCGCCGGTGTGGAAGGGTGGAACACCATGAGCGACACGCACGACAGCCGCGTCCCCGGCGACACCGACGGCACGGATCCCCGCGCGGCGGACTGGCGGCACTGGCACGAGCGGCGGGAGGCGGCGGTGGCCTCCTCGTACGGCCCGCTCTCCCTCGCCGGCACCCACTGGCTCGCGGACTTCCCCGACGGCCGGCTGCCGGGCCTGCCGGGGGAGTGGCGGGAGGACGGCGACGAGGTGGTCCTGACGGCGGACGCCGGGGACGGGCTCACCGTCGACGGCGCGCCCTTCGCCGGCACCGTCCGGCTCACCGCCGACCACGCGCCGGTCCACGGGTCCCGGGTCGCGGCGGCGGACCGCCGGCTCATGGTGCTGCGCCGCGAAGGACTGTGGGCGGTAAGGGACTTCGACCCGGGCTCGGCGGCGCGGCGGGCCTTCCGGGGCATCGAGGCCACGCCGTACGACCCGCGCTGGGAGGTGCCGGGCGTCTACCGGCCGTACGAGGAGCCGCGCGCCGTCCGGGTGGAGAACGCGGACGGCAGGGAGCGCGGGCTCGGGCTCTCCGGAGAGGTCGTCTTCGAACTCGACGGGCGGGTGCACGCCCTCCAGGTCGCGGTGGAGGAGGACGGCACGCTCTGGGCGGTCTTCGCGGACGCCACCGCCGGGCGGTCCACCTTCCGCTTCCGCTTCCTGCGCCCGGAGGCGCCCGCGGAGGACGGCACGGTGACGGTGGACCTCAACCGCGCGCTGCTTCCGCCGTGCGCCTTCGCGGACCACTTCATCTGCCCGTTCCCGCCGCCGGGGAACACGCTGGACCTCGCCGTGGAGGCGGGGGAGCGGCGGGTGCTGACGGACTGACCGGGGGCCTTCCGGAATCCGGACGACGGGTGCCTCCGACCGGTGCGGCCGGGGCATCCGCGCGTGCGGCGGTCTTGTGCGTCCTCCCGGGAGGCGGCACCATCACTGGCGGTGGATGTCAGGAACACGTCACCTGACCTCGCCTCACGGGCCTCTCACCCCCCGGGCCCCCTCCGCTTTTCCCAGAAGGATGTGAGGAGCACAGTGAGGATCAAGCGCACCCGACTGCTCGCCGTCGCCGCCGGACTCGCGGCCGTCACCGCCCTCGGACTCCCCGGAGCCCAGGCCGCCCCCGCCCCCGGCCCGGCCGGCGCCGCCCAGCTGGCCCGCGCCGAGTCCGCGGTCGACGCCGCGGGGGTCGGCGGCATCGCCTGGTACGTGGACGAGGCCGCCGGCCGGGTCGTCGTCACCGCCGACTCGACCGTCTCCGAGGCGGAGCTCGCGAAGGTCCGCTCGGCGGCCGGCTCCGACGCCGGCGCCCTGCGCGTCCAGCGCGACTCCGGGGTCTTCAAGCCCCTGCTCGGGGCCGGCGACGCCATCTACGGCAGCGGCTACCGCTGTTCGCTCGGCTTCAACGTGCGCAGCGGCAGCACGTACTACTTCCTCACCGCCGGCCACTGCGGCAACGTGGTGAACACCTGGTACGCCAACTCCGCCCAGTCCACGCTGATCGGCGCCACCGTCGGCTCCAGCTTCCCGGGCAACGACTACGCCCTGGTCCGCTACGACAACGCCTCGCTCGCCCACACGGGCGGCTTCACCGCCGCCGACGCCTACGTCGGGGAGTCCGTCAAGCGGTCCGGTTCCACCACCGGCACCCGCAGCGGCACCGTCACCGGCCTCAACGCCACCGTCCGCTACTCCGGCGGCGGCACGGTCAGGGGCATGATCCAGACGAACGTCTGCGCCGAGCCGGGCGACTCCGGCGGCGCGCTGTACGACGGCACCAAGGCGCTCGGCCTCACCTCCGGCGGCAGCGGCAACTGCTCCACCGGCGGCACCACCTTCTACCAGCCGGTGCCGGAAGCCCTGTCCAAGTACGGGGTCAGCCTCTACTGACCCGCCCGGAGGCCCCCGGCCGGTGCGGCCGGGGGCCTCCCCTCCCGAGATCTTGTGAATCCGTTCACAAAAGGACTTCCGACCCCCTCCCCCAGGTCTTTCCGCGCCCCTTGTCGCAGGTCATCAGGTGTCGAATGGAGGCAAGGAAGAAACAAGGGACCGGTGAAGGAGGCCCGTCATGGAGGCCAAGGAGAGGGTAGACGGACTCGTCGGACGGGCGCTCGGCGCGCTCGCGGAGTTCGAACGGCTCGACCAGGAGCAGGTCGACCACATCGTCGAGAAGGCGTCCCTCGCCGCGCTGGCCGCCCACGGGGAGCTGGCCCGGCTCGCCGTCGAGGAGACCGGCCGGGGACTCTTCGAGGACAAGGCCGTCAAGAACCTCTTCGCCTGCGAGCACGTCACCCACTCGATGGCCGGGCTCAAGACCGCCGGCGTCATCTCCCGCGACGAACTGAACGGCATCACCGAGATCGCCGAGCCCGTCGGCGTCGTCTGCGCGATGACCCCGGTCACCAACCCCACCTCGACGACCGTCTTCAAGGCGCTGATCGCCCTCAAGACCCGCAACCCGATCGTCTTCGCCTTCCACCCCTCGGCCCAGCGGTGCTCCGCCGAGGCCGCCCGGACCGTCCGCGACGCCGCCGTCGCCGCCGGCGCCCCCGCCCACTGCGTCCAGTGGATCGAGGAGCCCTCCATGGAGGCCACCGGCCTCCTCATGCGCCACGACGGCGTCTCCACCATCCTCGCCACCGGCGGGAACGCCATGGTCGAGGCCGCCTACTCGTGCGGCAAGCCCGCCCTCGGCGTCGGCGCCGGAAACGTCCCCGCCTACGTCGCCAAGGACGCCGCGCTCCGGCGGGCGGTCCACGACATCGTCCTCTCCAAGGCCTTCGACCACGGCATGATCTGCGCCTCCGAGCAGGCCGTCATCCTCGACGCCGAGGTGTACGAGGAGGGCATCGCCGAGTTCGAGCGGCTCGGCGCCCACGTCGTCACCGCCGCCGAGAAGACCAAGCTGGAGGAGTACCTCTTCGGCGCCACCGCGTACGGCGGCGACTGCGGCGGCGCCAGGCTGAACGCGGACGTCGTCGGCAGGTCCCCGGTGTGGATCGCCGAACAGGCCGGCTTCGAGGTCCCCGAGGGCACCTCGATCCTGCTCGCCGAGTGCGCCGAGGTCGGCGAGCGGGAGCCGCTCACCCGCGAGAAGCTCTCCCCGGTCCTCGCCGCCCTCAAGGCGGACTCCACCGAGCAGGGCCTCGAACTGGCCGCCGCCATGGTCGAGTTCCACGGCCTCGGGCACAGCGCTGCCATCCACACCGAGGACGAGGCGCTCGCCGAGGAGTTCGGCAAGCGGGTCAGGGCCGTCCGCGTCATCGTCAACGCCCCCTCCACCTTCGGCGGCATCGGCGACGTCTACAACGCCTTCCTCCCCTCGCTCACCCTCGGCTGCGGCTCCTACGGCCACAACTCCGTCTCGAACAACGTCAGCGCGGTGAACCTGATCAACGTCAAGCGGATCGGACGGCGCAACACCAACATGCAGTGGTACAAGATCCCGCCGAAGATCTACTTCGAGCGCAACGCCATCCGCTACCTCGGCGAGATGGAGGACGTCCACCGGGTCACGATCGTCACCGACCGCACCATGGGCGAGATCGGCTTCGTCCAGAAGGTCACCGACATCCTGAACGGCCGCGCCGAGCCCGTCGCCGTCCAGGTCATCGACGACGTCGAGCCCAACCCCGAGCTCGCCACCGTCCGGGCCGGCGCCGCCGCCATGCGGGACTTCCGCCCCGACACCGTCGTCGCCCTCGGCGGCGGCTCCCCGATGGACGCGGCGAAGGTCATGTGGCTGATGTACGAGCGGCCCGAGGTCGAGTTCGCGGACACCAAGGAGAAGTTCTTCGACATCCGCAAGCGGGCCTACCGCTTCCCGAAGCTCGGGGAGAAGGCGAAGCTGGTCGCCGTCCCGACCACCTCGGGCACCGGCAGCGAGGTCACACCCTTCGCCGTCATCTCCGACCCGGAGGCCGCGCGGAAGTACCCGCTCGCCGACTACGCCCTCACCCCGGACGTGGCCATCGTCGACCCGGTGCTCCCGCTGCACCTCCCGCCGGCCGTCACCGCCGACTCCGGCTTCGACGCCCTGACCCACGCCACCGAGGCGTACGTCTCGGCCTACGCCAACGACTTCACCGACGGGCAGTGCCTCCAGGCCATCCGGCTCGTCTTCGAGAACCTGGAGACCTGCGTGAAGGAGGGCGCGAAGGCACCCGAGGCCCGCGAGAGGATGCACAACGCCTCCACCATCGCCGGCATGGCCTTCGCCAACGCCTTCCTGGGCCTGGTCCACGCCATGGCCCACACCCTCGGCAACACCTTCCACGTCGCCCACGGCCGCACCAACGCCCTCCTCCTGCCGCACGTGATCCGGCACAACGGCACCGTCACCCACAAGGCCGTGCCGTGGCCCAAGGCCGAGGTCTACCGCGCCCCGGAGCGCTACCAGGAGATCGCCCGGACGCTCGGCCTGCCGGCCGCGACGCCTCAGGAGGGCGTGGAGTCCTACGCCCGGGCCGTCGAGGAGCTGCGCGAGCGGTGCGGCATCCCGGCCGGCTTCCGGGCCGAGGGCGTCGACGAGGCGGCCTTCATGGAGGCCCTGCCGCAGCAGGCGATGAACGCCTACGCCGACCAGTGCGCCCCGGCCAACCCGCGGATGCCGATGATCGACGAGATGAAGGAGCTGATGACCCGGGCCTACTACGGGAAGTAGCCCCGGACGCGTGAGGAGGCCCCCGCCGAGGCGGGGGCCTCCGTCCTGCGTGCGGCAGGCGGTCAGCCCTTGACCTCGTCCAGTTCCGCGGCGATCGGCTCGCCCTCCGGCTTGCGCTTCACCGAGGACAGCACCAGCGTGACCGCCGCGCCGACCACCGCCCAGGCGGAGAGCACCAGCATCGACGCCGTCATGTCGTTGCCCTTGAAGTACGCGATCGAGCGCGCCGCCCAGGTGCCGGCCCCCGGCGGCAGGGCCGGGCCGATCGCCTTCCAGAACGGCGGCAGCATCGGCGCGGGGAAGGCGCCGCCCGCGCTGGGGTTGCCCAGCACGACGACGAGCAGGATCGCCAGGCCGATGCCGACGATCCCGAAGACCGACTGGAGCGCGAGGGTCGCCGCGCCGACCGCGAAGACCACCAGGGCGCCGAGCCCCCACAGGGCGGCGACGGAGCCGGGCAGGGCGCCCAGGACCGGGCCGACGATGACCGCGCCGCCGAGGCCGCCGAGGACCGAGTAGAGCGCGAGGACGCCGAGCCGGATGATCGCCCGCTCCCGGTTGGCCGGGCGGGAGCCGGCGCTGATGGCGAGGATCGCGGCGCAGATGTAGCCGCCGACGCACCAGCCGACCACCAGGTAGAAGGCCGAGAGCCCGTCGAAGTCCCGCGGCGAGGCGGGGGCCACGTCGACCGTCCGCAGCTCCCGCCGCTGGGCCTCCTCCACCTGGGTGAAGATCTTCTCCAGGGCGGAGGAGAGCACGGTGCCGCCGCCGGAGGCGACGAGCAGGGTGTCGGTCCGGGTCGCCGGGTTCACGATCAGGGCCCCGTCGATCTCCCGGTTCATGATCTTGTCCCGGGCCTCGTCCGCGTCGGCGACCGTCCGCGGGTCGAGCGGATCCCCGGGCAGCGCCTCCAGCTGCTTCAGCAGACCGGCGGAGACCTGCTGGGGCGCGGCCACGCCGAAGGGCACGTCCGTGGGCTTCGGGCTGTGCAGGGCCCCGACGTACGAGGTGATGAAGAGGAGCTGGAGGGCGAAGACCCCGACGACGAGCAGGGCGGCTCGGGGGGTGACGGCGCTTTTCAGTTCGTCGACGAGACTCATGCCCCCCAGGCTCCGGCCGTGGGGACGTCCCCGCAGGCGGGGAGGGGCCGAACGGCTGACGGGGAAGCCCGCCGGCCCGTCCGCCGCGCGTCCGTCCTCGTCCCTGCCCGCTCGCCGGCCGCGCAGCCGGGCCGGGGCCGAACCGCCTCCGCGGGGAAGCCCGCTGACGACACGCCAGTTTTTACCGACGCGTAACTTCCCAGCCGGTAACACCCGTGCGTAACTTGGCTGGAGAACATCCCCACTTGTGGTCCGGACCGCAGGGCACAGCACCCCCACCATCCCCTTGAGCCGCAAGGAGATCGCCCGATGCTGCCCCGGAACCCCCGGAATCCCCAGAGCCCCCGGACCCTCCGCAAGCGCCTCGCCAGAGCGCTGACCGTCCTGCTCCTGGCCGTCGCCGCCGTCCTCGCCCCCACCGCCACCGCCCAGGCCGCCGCCCCGAGCCGGGGCTGGAACGACTGGACCTGCAAGCCCTCCGCCGCCCACCCCCGCCCGGTCGTCCTCGTCCACGGAACCCTCGGGAACTCCGTCGACAACTGGCTCGCCCTCGCCCCCTACCTGGTGAACCGCGGCTACTGCGTCTACTCCCTCGACTACGGGCAGCTGCCGAACGTGCCCCTCTTCCACGGCCTCGGCCCCATCGAGAAGTCCGCCGGACAGCTCGACGCCTTCGTCGACCGGGTCCTCGCCGCCACCGGAGCCCCCGAGGCCGACCTCGTCGGCCACTCGCAGGGCGGCATGATGCCCCGCTGGTACCTCAAGTTCCTCGGCGGCGCCGAGAAGGTGAACGCGCTCGTCGGCATCGCCCCCGACAACCACGGCACCACCCTGCTCGGCCTGACCCGGCTGCTGCCGTACTTCCCGGGCGCCGAGGACCTGATCAAGGCGTCCACGCCGGGCCTCGCCGACCAGATCGCCGGCTCGGCCTTCCTCACGAAGCTCAACGAGGGCGGCGACACCGTGCCCGGCGTCCGCTACCACGTCATCGCCACCAAGTACGACGAGGTGGTCACCCCGTACCGCACGCAGTTCCTCTCGGGGCCGGACGTCACCAACGTCCTCATCCAGGACAAGTGCGCCCTCGACCTCTCCGAGCACGTGGCCATCGGCACGGTGGACCGGGTCACCTTCCACGAGGTCGCCAACGCCCTCGACCCGGCCCACGCCACCCCGACCACCTGCCTGTCCGTGGTCGGCTAGCCCCGCCGGGTCCGCCGGGTCGCCGCGAACAGCACGGCCGCTCCGGCCGCCAGCACACCGGCCCCCCCCAGCGCGAGGTACGGCGTGGCGGCGTCGCCGCCGGTCTCGGCCAGCTCCACCGCCTCCCCGGCGGACGCGGGCGCGGGAGCGGGCGGCGCCTGCGTCGTCGCCTTCGGCTCCGGCCCCGTCGACGCGTCGGCGTCCCCGTGCCCGCCGTGCTCGACCGTGGAGTGCTCCCGGCCCTCCTCGATCTGCTCCTCGGACGGCGCGGAGGCGGCCGGCGCGGGAGCGGCCGGCGCGGCGGTGGCGGGTGCGGCGGCGGAAGCGGTCGCGGGTGCCGTCGGGGCCGTCGGGGCCGTGCCCCCGCCCCCGCCCTGCTGCTCCGCCCCGAACACCACGTCGGAGCAGGTGTAGAACGCCTCGGGGGAGTCGGACCGCTGCCAGATCGAGTAGATCAGGTGACGGCCCGACTTCTCCGGCACCGTCCCCTCGAAGACGTAGTCGCCGTCCCGCATCCCCGGGTCGGTCACCGTCACGAACGGCTCCGCCTCCAGGTCCGACCACCTCAGCGGCCGCGTCGGGTCGTACCCGTCCTTCGTCACGTACAGCGCGAACGACCCCTTGTGCGGCGCCGTCCCCTTGTACCGGAAGGTGTGCTTCCCGGCCGTCATCCCCGACGCGGGCCAGTCCGCCCGAGCGAGGTCGAGCCCCCGGTACTTGTCGTTGCCCGCGCTGCACAGCTTCCCGTCCGGGATCAGCTGCCGGTGCTGCCCGGCCGCGTTCGCGATGTTCACCGCGTTCCAGTCGTAGAACGCCTGCGCCCCGCTCGCCGCCACCGCCGCCCGGCACGCCGCCGACGAGGGCGACTCGGGCCCCTCCGCGTAACAGGCCGCGACCCGGCTCACCGGATCGGTCATCGACCCGTGCGCGAAGGCGGGCGAGGCGGCGAGCCCGGACAGCGCCAGAGCGGTGACGGTGGCGGCGAGCGTACGGCGTGAGGTCATGGGGGGACGGCTCCTTCACGGGGGTGAGGCGGGGGGACGAGCAGCAAGCTAGCCCTCCGGAACCGCGAAAAGCCCTGTGAGGAGCGGGAGACGACGATCCTTAGGACCGCGTTAAGGCGAGGCTAAGAAGCGGATCAGACAACCCCGGCGCCGAGGGGCGGGAGCGCCGGACGGGACCGACGGGCGGAGCGCCGCCCGCTCCGCGTGGGCCGTCCTCACCCCGCCGGCCGGTACCGCCGCTCCGGGCGGCCCGTGCCCCCGTACCGCAGCGTCACCTCGGCGCGGCCGGTCGCGGCGAAGTGCTCCAGGTAGCGGCGGGCGCTGACGCGGGAGAGCGCGCCGGCCTCCGCGCACTCGGTCGCCGAGAGGCCCTCGGGGTGCGCCCGGAGGATGCCCTCCAGCAGGTCGGCGGTGTGCGGGGCCAGGCCCTTCGGGAGTTCGCGGGAGCCGGGCGGGCGGGTGCCGAAGATCTGGTCCACGTCCTCCTGGCGCGCCTCGTCCAGGCCGTCGAGGCGGGTGCGCAGGGAGGCGGCGTGCCGCAGCTGCTCGTGCAGCGCCGCCTGGTGGAAGGGCTTGATCAGGTAGTGCAGGGCGCCGGCCCGCAGCGCCGCCCGGACCATGCCCGCGTCCCGCGCCGCCGTGATGAAGAGCGCGTCCACCGCGAGACCCGCCCCGCGCAGCTCGCGCAGCACCCCGATGCCGTCCATGTCCGGCAGGAAGATGTCCAGGAGGACCAGGTCGGGGCGGAGCCGGTGGGCGGCGCGCAGCGCCTCCGCGCCGGTGTGCGCGACACCGACGACGGAGAAGCCCGGCACGGCCGACACGTAGCGGCTGTGCAGCTTGGCCACCATGAAGTCGTCGTCGACCACCAGCACCTTCGTCACGCCGGACACGGTAGGTCGCGACCACAAGGACCACAACGTCCGTTGGTTGCGGAAGCGCGACAGCTTCCTCACGCGCGGGCAACATGTGGGCCACTTCACTCTTCCCGGGCCCGCCCGGAACCCACCCCCAACCACCGAGAGGCGGCCTCGTTGCGTCTTCGCACCCCCTTCGCCCTGCTCGGGGCGGCGCTGCTGGTGCTCGTGGGGCCGCCGCTGCTCACCCCCGGCAGCGGCCCCGACACCGGCACCGACATCCCCGGCCTGCGCTTCATGGTCCCCAACACGCCCGGCGGCGGCTACGACATCACCGCCCGCACCGCGGCGAAGAACGCCGAGGAGGCCGGCCTCACCGGCGACATCGAGGTCTTCAACCTGCCCGGAGCGGGCGGCACCGTCGGCCTCACCCGGCTCGTCGGCGAGCGCGGCGACGGGCGCCTCGCCATGTCGATGGGGCTCGGCGTCGTCGGAGCCGTCCACACCAACAAGACGCCCAGGACCCTCGCCGACACCACCCCGATCGCCCGGCTCACCGAGGAGCAGGACATCGTCGTGGTCTCCAAGGACTCCCCGTACCGGACGATCCAGGAGCTGCTCGCGGCCTGGAAGGAGGCCCCCGGGAAGCTGCCCGTCGGCGGCGGCTCCTCGCCCGGCGGCCCCGACCACCTCGCCCCGATGCTGATGGCCAGGGCCGCCGGCATCCCGCCGAAGGACGTCAACTACATCCCCTTCGACGGCGGCGGCGAACTCCTCGCCTCCATCCTCGGCGACAAGGTCGCCTTCGGCGTCTCCGGCGTCGGCGAGTACCTCGACCAGATCGAGGCCGGCGAGCTGCGCCTCCTCGCCGTCACCGGCGCCGAGCGCGTGCCCGGTCTCGACGCCCCCACCCTCCGCGAGGCCGGACTCGACACCGAGTTCACCAACTGGCGCGGCATCGTCGCCCCGCCCGGCCTCACCGACGCCGAGCGGGACCGGCTCGTCACCCTCGTCACCGAGCTGCACGGCTCGCCGCAGTGGCGCGAGTCCCTGAAGACCCACGGCTGGACCGACGCCTTCCTGCCCGGCGAGGAGTTCGGCGCCTTCCTCACCGACCAGAACGCCCGCGTCGACACGGTGCTGAAGGAGCTCGGACTGTGACCACGAACCCGAAGGAACGGCCCGGTTCCCGCTCCGAACTCGGCGTCGGCGCCCTGCTGTTCCTGCTCGGCGTCCTCGTCCTCACCGACGCCCTCACCCTCGACGTCGACGTCTCCGCGCGCGGCCCCGTCGGCCCCGCCACCGTCCCCCTCCTCGTCGGCTGCGGCCTCCTGGTCGTCGCCGTCCTCCTCACCCTCGACGTGCTCCACGGCGGCCGGGGCGAGGCCGAGGGCGGCGAGGACGTCGACCTCGCGGCCCCCGCCGACTGGCGCACCGTGCTCCTCCTCGTCGGCGTCTTCCTCGGCTTCGCCGTCCTCATCGGCCCGCTGGGCTTCCCGGTCTCCGGCACCCTGCTCTTCTGGGGCGCGGCCTACGCCCTCGGCAGCCGCCACCCCGCCCGCGACCCGCTGATCGCGGCCGTCCTCTCCCTCCTCACCTACGGCGTCTTCGACCGCCTGCTGGGCGTTCCGCTGCCCGGCGGCCCGCTGATGGGAGTGCTCTGACCCATGGAATCCCTGAACTCCCTGATGGAGGGCTTCGGGACCGCCCTCACCCCGGTCAACCTGCTGTGGGCCGCCGTCGGCGTGCTCCTCGGCACCGCGATCGGCGTGCTGCCCGGCATCGGCCCCGCGATGGCCGTCGCCCTGCTGCTCCCGGTGACGTACGGCCTCGAACCGACCGGCGCGTTCATCATGTTCGCCGGCATCTACTACGGCGCCATGTTCGGCGGCTCCACCACCTCGATCCTGCTCAACACCCCCGGCGAGAGCGCGGCCGTCGTCGCCGCCATGGAGGGCCACCCGATGGCCAGGGCGGGGCGGGGCGCGCAGGCGCTCGCCGCCGCCGCCATCGGCCACTTCGCCGGCGGCATGATCGGCACGGTGCTGCTCGTCGTCCTCGCCCCCACCGTCGCGGCCCTCGCCGTGGACATCGGCGCCCCCGACTACTTCGCGCTGATGGTCCTCGCCTTCATCGCGGTGACCTCGGTCCTCGGCTCCTCCCGGATCCGCGGCGTCGCCTCGCTGCTCATCGGCCTCACCATCGGCCTGGTCGGCCTCGACCAGCTCACCGGCCAGCAGCGGCTCACCTTCGGCTCGCTCCAGCTGGCCGACGGCGTCGACGTCGTCATCGTCGCGGTCGGCCTCTTCGCCATCGGCGAGGCCCTGTGGGTCGCCGCCCACCTGCGCCGCACCCCGGGCCGGCCGGTGCCCGTCGGGCGTCCGTGGCTGGGCCGCGAGGACCTGAGGCGCACCTGGAAGCCGTGGCTGCGCGGCCCGTTCCTCGGCTTCCCGTTCGGCGCGATCCCGGCCGGCGGCGCCGAGATCCCGACCTTCCTGTCGTACGTGACGGAGAAGCGGCTCTCGAAGCACAAGGACCAGTTCGGCAAGGGCGCCATCGAGGGCGTCGCCGGACCCGAGTCGGCCGCCTCGGCCTCGGCCGCCGGCACCCTCGTGTCGATGCTGACGCTGGGCCTGCCGACGACCGCCGTGGCCGCGGTGATGCTCGCCGCCTTCCAGCAGTACGGCATCCAGCCCGGTCCGCTGCTCTTCGAGCGGGAGCCCGAGCTGGTGTGGGGCCTGATCGCCTCGCTCTTCGTCGGCATGGTCCTGCTGCTCGCGCTCAACCTGCCGCTCGCGCCCGTCTGGGCGAAGCTGCTGCGCATCCCGCGCCCGTACCTCTACGCCGGCATCCTGTTCTTCGCCGCCGTCGGCGCGTACGCGGTCGGCGGCGAGGCCCTGGACCTGGTCGTCCTCCTGGTGATCGGCCTCCTCGGCCTCGGCATGCGCCGGTACGGCCTGCCGGTGCTGCCCGCGGTCATCGGCGTCATCCTCGGCCCGGCCGCCGAGCAGCAGCTCCGCCGCGCCCTCCAGATCAGCGACGGCTCCGTCACCGGTCTGGTGAACACCCCGTTCTCGGTGGCCGTGTACGCGATCGTGCTGCTGCTCCTGCTGTGGCCGCTGCTGCGGAAGGCGGTGACCCGCCGGCGCGCCGGGGCCTGAACCCGGGCGCGTACGACGGTACGACGATCGGCGCGCCGCCCGGCCAACGCGCCGATGAAGGAGTGAGTTTCGGACAACGGGCGGCCGGATCCGGTATCCCTGGCGGGCGACAACTCCCCCCCACCCCCCGAAGGGAACCCCGACATGCGCGTCCGACTCGCCCTCGCCGCCACCGTGCTCCTCGCCGCGACCGCCGCCCCCCTCGCCCACGCGGGAGGGGACGGCGGCCCCGCGGCGGACCCGGCCGGACGGCTCGCGGACTTCCTCACGGTCGACCCGGCCGGCCTCCTCGGCGCCGACGCCACCGTCACCCTCTCCGGCACCTACCGCTGCCTCGACGACAGCGCGGGCCCGGTCTTCGTCAGCTCCACCCTCCGCCAGCAGGACCGTTCCGCCGGCATCGGCGGCACCCGGGCCGTCTGCGACGGCCTCGTCCGCACCTGGACCAACACCGCGGTGGTGAAGGACCCCGGCTACCAGCCCGGCGAGGCCCGCGTCGAGGCCACCCTCATGCAGCTCGTCCCCGAGGGCGGCCTCGGCCTCCCCGCCCCCGGCTTCCGCGCCGTCGAGAACGCCCCCGTGACCCTGAACTAGCCGGTCCTCAACGCGGGCCGTCGAGCAGCGCCACCAGACCCCGGCGGCCCAGCCGTTCCAGCTCGTCGAGGGCGGTCACGGCCCGCTCGGCGGCCTCCGGGTCGGAGAGGGCCAGACCGCTCGCCGCGAACTCGTCCTCGTCGAGCCGGAGCACCTCGCTGCCGTCCGCCGACACCCACAGGTCCAGGTCCAGGTCCTCGACCGTCACCCCGGCCGCCCCGAACTCGGCCGGCCGGGTGATGTCGCAGTACCAGCCCTTGAGCCCGTCGCCCGCCGACCACACCTCCTTGACGGTGTACCAGCGGTCGTTCCAGTAGTGCTCGACGAAGACGTCACCCGGCTCGAAGCGCACGAAGCCGAAGTCCCGCACCCCCGGCGCCGCCCACGGCGCCCGCACCGACAGCCGGGTCGCCGACTCCGCCACCACCTCGGCGGGGTAGCGGATCTTCAGCCGCCCCGCCTTCCACAGCGCCACCTCAACCGAGCGTCCTGACATACCGCACCTCCGTCGCGCCGATCGCGTACCCGAACCACTCGTTGATCGCGAGCATCGGCCCGTTCCCCGCGTCGTTCCCGGTGAAGGCCTCCGTACAGCCCGCCGCCCGCGCCCGGTGCAGCGACGCGTTCTTGGCGAGCTTGGCCAGGCCGCGCCCGCGGAAGGCGGGCGCCGTGCCCGTCATCCCCGTCGCGTACCGGCCGAGGCCGTCGGTCCGCGCCGCGCTGAACGCGGCCGGCACCCCGTCCACCACCGCCACCACCGTCAGCGCCCGGTCGAACAGGGGGTGGTTCCAGGTGGTCTCCAGCCAGTGCGCGTAGTCGTCGAGCTCGACCCCCACGTCCCCCGGCTCGTCGGCGCTGGTCACCGCGTCCAGCTCGAAGAGCGGTCGCGGGTCGGCCGCGAACTCCCCGGCCGTCAGCAGCTCGACGCCGGCCGGCGGGTCCTGGAGCGGCGGCAGCCCCGCCGTCAGGTCGAGCCGCAGGAAGTGCGCGGTACGGCTCGGCGCGTACCCCCGCCGCTCGGCGTACGCGCGGTTCGACGGCTCGTCCATGGCCCAGCCGTACAGCACCGTCGCGCCCCGCTCGGCCAGGTACTCCTCGGCCGTGCGCACCAGCAGCGTGCCCGCTCCGAGCCCCTGGCGGTCGGGGTGCACGTACACGTTGAGGTAGCCGATCCCGGGCCTCGGGGCGTCGTGGGCGATGCCCACCTGAGCGGTCCCGATCACCTCGCCGGCCTCCGACACGGCGACGAGCGGCCGGTAGTGGGCCTCGGGATGGGCGTGGGCCCAGTCGAAGGCCACCTGCTCGGCGGTGGCCAGCATGAAGGGGACGGCGGCGCGCCGGACGCGGGCGAAACCCTCGGCGTCGTCGGGCCGTACGTCACGGACGATGACAGTCATGGGGCCGCACGCTACGGCCGGGGCCGTGCCGCCGCCTCCCATTTTCCGGTGGGGTGGGGGCAGAATCGGGCGGGTGACACTGACAATCGCCGTGGACCACCAGTCCACCACCGCCCCCTACGAACAGCTGCGCGCCCAGATCTCGGAGCGGGCCCGGTCGGGCAGACTCCCGGTCGGCTACAAGCTGCCGACGGTCCGGGGACTCGCGGAGCAGCTGGGGCTCGCCGCGAACACGGTCGCCAAGGCGTACAAGGCACTGGAGTCCGACGGGGTCATCGAGACCCGGGGCCGGCACGGCACCTTCGTCGCGGCGGCGGGCGACGCCGCCAGCCGCCGGGCCGCCTCCGCCGCCGCGCAGTACGCGGAGGAGGCCTACCGCCTGGGCCTCACCCGGGACGAGGCCGAGGCCGCCGTACGGGACGCGCTGAGGGCCGCGTACGACTCCGAGTGACGGTCCGGGCCCGCCGGGAAGGACCCCGGCGGGCCCGGGCCCCGCTCACAGGTAGAGACCGGGGGCGGGGGCGCGCTGCTCGGGGAGTTCGGTGGGGGAGGCCCCGCGCCGCAGCGCGAACAGCTCCGCCAGCGTGGCGCCCTCGGCGGGCACGCCCTCGTCCCGCCCCAGCCACGCCACCGACTCGGCCCGGGTGAGCGGCCCGACCTCGATCCGCGCCAGGCAGCGGCCCGGGCGCACGATCGCCGGGTGCAGCCGCTCCAGGTCCTCGTTGGTGGTGAGCCCCACCAGCACGTTCCGGCCCTGCCCGAGCAGACCGTCGGTCAGGTTCAGCAGCCGGGACAGCGCCTGGCCGGTGGCCTCCTTGGCCCCGCCCCGGATCAGCTCGTCGCAGTCCTCCAGGAGCAGCAGCCGCCACCGCTCCTTCTCCGTGCCGTCGCCCTCCTCGCCGATGGCGATGTCCATCAGGTAGCCGATGTCGTTGAAGAGCCGCTCGGGGTCGAGCACGCAGTCGACCTGGCACCAGTCCTGCCAGGACCTGGCGAGGGTGCGCAGCGCGGAGGTCTTGCCGGTGCCGGGCGGGCCGTGCAGCAGCAGGAGCCGGCCGGTGACGTCCTCGGGGGTCAGCTTCATCAGCCGGTCCATCGCCCCGGCCACCGGCGCGGTGTAGTTGGGCCGGGCCCCGTCCCAGGTGTCCGCGCTGATCCGCCGGGTCATCCGGCGCGGCCCGCGCTGCGGGGCGAGGTACCAGAAGCCCATGGTGACGTCCTCGGGCTCCGGCTCCGGCTCGTCCTTGGCGCCGTCCGTGGCCTCGGCGAGGATCCGCGCGGCCAGCTCGGCGTCGGTCGCGGTCACGGTGACGTCGGCGCGGTGCTTCCAGCGCGAGGAGAGGATCGTCCAGCCGTCGCCCTCGGCGAGGACGGAGCTGCGGTCCTCCTCCTTCGACCCCCGCAGCACCCGGGCGCCCGGCGGCAGCAGGGTCGCGTCGGGCTTGGCCCGGTCCAGGGTGAGGCCGTGCGAGTGCGGCTGCTCCCCGGTGGTGAACCGGTCGAGGAAGAGCGCGTCCATGACGTCGCCCGGCGAGTCGCTGTCGTCGAGGTTGACCACGACCGGCAGCGCCTGGCGCGGCCCGGACGGTACGGCGGGGGTGTCTGGCATGCCGCCATGATCCGTCAACCGTCCGGGCGGCGCACCGGATTTTGCCGGGCGGGACGCGCCGCCCGCCGCCCCTCAGATCCAGTGCCCGCGCAGCGCGCCGCGCGCCCTGCGGGCGAGCGCGTACCCCTTCGTCAGCGCCCGGTCGGCGGCGAAGTTCCGCCCCACGCCCCGGCCTTCGACGAGGCGGACGAACTCCGCGGTGGTGGTGGAGCGGCGCACGGTCACCCGTTCCAGCGCGTACGGCCCCTGGCGGCGCCGGGCGAGCGCGTTGCCGACCGCGAGGGCCTGGGCGAAGCCGGCCTCCCGGACGGCGGCGCGCACCCTGCGGCTGGAGTAGCCGTACGGGTAGGCGAAGGAGTCCGGCGCGGTGCCGAGCTCCTCGCCGATCAGCTCCCGGCAGCGCAGCGCCTCGAACCGCAGCCGCCGCGCGTCGAGCTGGTCCAGCTGCGGGTGGCTGTGGCTGTGCCCGCCGATCTCGGTGCCCGCGGCGGCCAGTTCGCGCACCTGCTCCCAGGAGAGCATGGTGTCGAGGGCGCCTCCGGTGGTGTGCCGGCCGGGCAGCCAGCCGCTGGTGACGAAGACGGTGCTCGCGAAGGAGCGCCGGGCGAGCACCGGCAGGGCGTACCGGTGGACGCCCTCGTAGCCGTCGTCGAAGGTGACGAGCACCGGCCGCGGCGGCAGCGCCGTCCCGCTCCGCCAGGCGGCGGCGAGGGCGGCCGTGGTGACCGGGGTGAAGCCCCGTCCGGCCACCACGTCCATCTGCGCGGCGAAGGCCTCGGGCGTCACGGAGAGCCCGAGCGTCGCGGGCGCCGGATCGGGCGCGACCGCGTGGTACATGAGGACCGGCACCGGGGCGGGGTCCTGGCGGGACCCGGTGGGGGTCTTCGTGGAGGCGTCGCTCACGCGACCGCCCCCTCGGCCTCGGCCGCCGGCTCCCGGCGGTCGGCGGCGGGTGCGTCCTCCGGTGTGATCGGCCCCCACGAGAAGGCGGGGGAGCCGCCGCGGCGGGCGCGGAGGGTGCCGAGCGCGTAGCCGCCGGCGGCGAGCGCCACGCCCGTGACGATCGCGCCGGCCCGGCCCGCGCCGCCCGCCCGGCCCAGCAGGGCGTCCCGCATCCCGCGCAGCACTCCGGCGGGCAGCACCCGGCTGGTGTAGCGCCGCTCGGACTCCAGGCCCTTGCCGGCCCCGACGCTCTGGGCGACGAGGGCCTTCGACAGGCCCTCCGCGTAGACCCGGGTGCGGAAGTAGGCGAAGCGCTCGCGGGCGGCGGGCACCTTGTGGTGGATGACTGCCCGGTCGTCGATGAGCAGCACCGCGCCCGGCACCGCGCCGGCGAGCCGGATGCACAGCTCGGTCTCCTCGCAGCCCAGCGGGCGCCGGTCGCCGTCCCGGCCGATGCCGGTGGCGAAGCCGCCGGCGGCTTCGAAGGCGGTGCGCCGGAAGGAGGCGTTGCCGCCGAGGACGTTGCGGACCCGCACCCGGCCTGGGGGCAGCCCCCGGTAGGTGCAGCCGACGACCCAGTCGAACTCCTCGGGGAACCACGCGGGCCGGCGGCCGGAGGCCCAGACGGGCAGCGTGCGCCCGCCGACGGCGACGACCTCCGGGTCCTCGTACCCGGCCGCGAAGTGGTGGAGCCAGTCGTGCTCGGCCACCGCGTCGTCGTCGAGGAAGGCGACGAGGGCGCCGCGGGCGGCGGCGATGCCGGTGTTGCGGCCGGAGGAGAGGCCGCGGGGGCCCGCGTTGGCGAGCACTCGCACCTCCGCGCGGTCGCGCTCGCCCGCGAACTCCTCGGCGAGCCGGTGGAGGAGCCGCTCGTTGTGGTCGACGACGAGCAGGGTCTCCAGCGGCGGCAGCGACTGCTTCCGGACGGAGTCGACGGCGGCGAGGATGTCCCCCCACCGCTCCTCCGTGTAGACGCAGATCACCACCGAGAAGCGGGGCGGGGCCGGCCGGTCGCTCAAGAGACCTCTCCCCGCGGGACGTTGACCGAGAAGGCGGCGGGACGGCGGAGCGCCCGGGCGGCCTTCGGGACGCGCTTCTCCCGGAGGATCACCTTCAGGACCCGGATGCCGTCGCGCACCGCGTTGAGGTTGCTGACGCCGTGGATCCGCAGGTATTCGTGGCTCGGGACCTCCTGCACCTTCAGGCCGGCCTTGACGACCCGGATGTTGATGAGGGTCTCGATCTCGAAGCCGGTGCAGTCGAGGACGATCTCGTCGAGGCAGTGCTTCCAGAAGGCGTTGTAGCCGTAGCAGAGGTCGGTGTAGCGGGCGCCGAACTTGCGGTTGACGAGGGAGCAGAGCGCCCAGTTGCCGAGCCGCCGGATGCCGGTCATGTCGTCGGTTCCGCCGCCGTTCGCGAAGCGCGAGCCCTTGGCGAAGTCGGCGCCGCCGACGAGGGCGGAGACGTAGGAGACGATCTCCTGGCCGTCGGCCGAGCCGTCGGCGTCGACCATCACGATGATGTCGCCGGTGCAGGCCGCGAAGCCGCTGATCAGGGCGTCGCCCTTGCCCTTGCCGACCTGCTTGACGACCTTGACGTCGGGCCGGAGTTCCCGGGCCACCTCGATGGTGTTGTCCGTTGAATTTCCGTCGACGAGGACGACTTCGTGAATCCATTCCGGCAGTGACTTGAACACGTACGGAAGATTTTCCGCCTCATTCATCGCGGGAATGACGACACTCACCGGGGGAGTGATCGCCAGATGGTTCGTGATGGCCCGGTAGCGGGCCGCTATTCGGCTCGGTTCGGTGAATTCGCGGCCCGTGACGGCCGGGCGCAGGAACGAGCTCATCGGTCGGTCTCCCTCTCGTCCGGTGGGCGGCCCACCCCTGGGCGGCCCGGTTGAATGTCCGGTTCGAAAGGGGGGTTCTCGCCATCCCCGCACGGAAGCGATCTCCTTGCGAGACCGGCGAGTTGGCATGACTGGCCGCGCGGTACCCGCGACCCGGAGCGCATGGACACACCGAGCACGGCACCCCCCTACCGCGCCCCGCTCCGGGACCCATCGTGATGCCTGCGTCTTCCCCTGAGTCGCTTGCCGATGGACCGATGCGGGTGAGATGTACGACGGTATTGATGAATGGGACTGTATGGCAAGTCCCGCTGGAGCGACCCGGTTTCTGGCACTTTGGCGAGCGAAAGTCGCTCGTAAGCGCTCTCTTGTCGATCGGATTCGATCAATCCGTTTTCGGGGTGGGGGTGGTGGGGCCCGGTCGTGCTCCTGTGCGGAGCCGGACGGCTGAGTCGTGATCGCGTTCGACCGGGATGCGGGAGTGGAGCTTCCGGTTCCTCAGGTGGCCGAAAACTGCTGGCTCCTGAGGGATGTTCACTCACTCTCCAGGGTCACTTTTGACATGAACACTTCCGCAGCGGCGGATCCGATGCTACTTCCTGGTAGCGCAGAGATCCTGCTACAGGGAGGTTCCATGAAACTGTCGCGCTTCGCGGCCTTCGCGTCCTCGCTCCTGCTCGGTTCCGTCCTCGCCCTGACCGGGGCGGGAGCCGCTCAGGCCGCCGAGTCCGCCGCCCTCGACTACGTCGCTCTCGGCGACTCCTACTCCTCCGGCGTCGGCGCCGGCAGCTACGACAGCGCCAGCGGCGACTGCAAGCGCTCCACCAAGGCCTACCCCCGCCTCTGGGCCAACGCCAACGCCCCCTCGTCCTTCGCCTTCACGGCCTGCTCCGGCGCCGTCACCACCGACGTCACCGGCAAGCAGCTCGGCCCGCTCTCCTCCGCCACCGACCTCGTCTCGATCACCATCGGCGGCAACGACGCCGGCTTCGCCGACGTCATGACGACCTGTGTGCTCCAGTCGGAGTCCACGTGCGTCAACCGGGTGAACCAGGCGAAGGGGTACGTCGACTCCACCCTCCCGGCCCGGCTCGACGCCGTGTACGGCGCGATTCGCGCCAAGGCCCCGGCCGCCCGCGTCGTCGTCCTCGGCTACCCGCGCTTCTACCAGCTGGGCGGCGGCTGCATCGCCGGCCTCAGCGAGACCGAGCGGGCGGCCATCAACGGCGCCTCCGACCACCTCAACGCCGCCGTCGCCAAGCGCGCGGCGGACCACGGCTTCGCCTTCGCCAGCGTCGTCCCGGCCTTCACCGGACACGAGATCTGCTCCGGCTCGGCCTGGCTGCACAGCGTCAACTGGCTCAACATCGGCGAGTCCTACCACCCGACGGCCGCCGGCCAGTCGGGCGGCTACCTGCCGAGCTTCAGGAGCGCGGCGTAGCGGCGGGTCCCCCCACCTCCGCACCCGTACCCGTGGCGCCGGGAACGGCCGGAGCGGTGCTCGACGCCCCGCCCCCGCCCGGACCGGCGCCCGGACCTTCGTCCCTGACGGCCTGCCAGACCAGCGCCCCCGCGATCACCAGCAGCCCGGCGACACCGGCCGCGATCACCGTGCCCCGCCGTGGCCCCCGCTGGCCCTCCGCCCCCGCGCGCTCCTCCGCCCCCGCGCGCTCCTCCGCCCCCGCGCGCTCCTCCGTGCGCGCCCCGCGCACACCACCCCGGCCCTGGTGCTCCCGATCGCCCTCCCGGGTCTCCGGGCGCCCCGGCGCGCGCTCCGCCGACCCGCCGGCCGGCCCGTCCCCCCGGGGCCGCTCCCCGGCTCCCGCCGCCTTCTCCAGTTCCCGTACGGCCCCGGCGCGCACCCCCGCGTCCCGGTCGGCCAGGCCCTCCACCACCGGCGCCAGCGGCCCCGACCGGGGGTCGGCGACCATGGCGCCGAGCAGCGCGCCCACCGACCGCGGGTCCTCCTCGGGGCCGGACGGCGACGCGTCCGGCGCCGAGGTCCCGGTGGCCACGCCGGTGACCACCACCCGCCCGTCGTTGGCCAGCAGCACCCGGTCCGGGCCCGGCGCGTGATAGGGGACGCCGGCCTCCCGGGCCGCCCGCAGCGCCGCCAGGACCCCGAGCGCGACCCGCGCCGCCTCCCGGTCCGGCAGCGCCCCGCCGGCCTCCAGGGTCTCCGCCAGCGTCAGCCCGCGGACCAGCTCCATCACGATCCACGGCCGGCCGTGCTCCACGACCACGTCGTACACCTCGGCCACCCCCGGACCGGAGATCGCCGACGCGGCCCGCGCCTCGCGCTCGACCCGCGCGTACAGCAGCCGCTCCTCCGCCTCGGGCGTGCCCGGCGGGGCGTGCACCTCCTTGACCGCCACCTCGCGGCCGAGCGCCTCGTCCCGGGCGCGCCAGACGATCCCCGCAGCACCCTCCGCGAGGGCGTCGAGCAGCCGGTAACGGCCCGCGATCAGCGTCATGGAGCCACGGTAGCCGCGGTCCGCGCGGGTGGCGACCCACCCGTACGGAGTCCGGTGGCGTAGATCACACCGGCCTCCGGGGCCTCGGGCCGGGGGCCGGGGTGCAGGATGGTTGGTGACGGTTCGGCAGGTGTTCGAACCCTGTCCAAGTCGCCCTGGAATCAGATGGATTCGTAGAGTGACCGTCAACCCCCGTACGAGTGCTGTGAATCCCGTCGGCGGGATACACGCGTGTCACCGTGGGGCGATAGGGTTAACCTGCCCGGGCCGGGTGCCCTCGTACGGGTGGGGAGTGACATGGAACAGATAACGATGCGCAGCAGGCCGCGTGTGCCTGCCATCACCTGCGGGAGCAGCGCGACCAGTTCGCGCCTCGACCGCCATCTCGCGGTGCTCGGCGGTCCCGCCGTGCCCCAGCGCGAGGTGGCGGAGGCGACGCTGCTCATGCGGGAACTGACGACACGCCGGCACGAGGCGCCGGTCCAGAGCCCGCACGGCGACCGCGCGCGCGTCTCGCTCTTCGCCCCGCTCCGCCGCCTGCGCCGCACCCTCTTCGGCTCGCGCCACTGACGCCCGCCGCGCGCCCCAGGGCGTCGGATCCGCGTCCCTGACGCGGCCGTCCGCCCCGGCCCGCCGCCCGTACCCACCCGCACGCCGAGAGCGCCGGACGCGTCCCCACCCGTCCGGCGCTTCGTCGTACCCGCCCCCGGGGCGTTTCGGTCAGACGATCACACCGGCCGCCCTCAGCTCCTTCACCTCCGCCGCCGGCACGCCCAGCTCCGCGAGGACCGCGTCCGTGGACCCGCCCAGCGCCGGGATCCGTCCCATCGGGGCCTCCGGGCCGTCCGGGAAGACGACCGGCGGGAGCAGGGACGGGAGCGGGCCGGCGGGGGAGTCCACCGGACGCCAGCGGTCCCGCGCCGCCAGCTGCGGATGCCGTACCAGCTCCGCCACCGAGTTGAGCCGCGCGCAGGCGATCCCCGCCGCGTCCAGCCGGGCCACCGCCTCGGCCGCCGGCAGCGCGCCGAGGGCCGTGCCGACCGCCGCGTCGGTCGCCGCCCGGCCGGCCACCCGCGCCGCGTTGGTCGCGAAGGCCGGGTCGTCGGCGAGTTCCGGCCGCTCCAGCACCCGCTCGGCGAGCCGCCGCCACTCCCGGTCGTTCTGCACCGAGAGCAGCACCAGACCGCCGTCGGCCGTCGGGTAGGCGTCGTAGGGCGCGATCACCGCATGCGCGAGCCCCGTGCGCGCCGGGGCCGTACCCCCGTGCGCCCCGTGGTGCAGGGGATGGCCCATCCACTCCGCGAGCGCGTCGAACAGCGACACCTCCACGGGCCCGCCCCGGCCCGTCGTGCCGCGCCGGACGAGGGCGGCGAGGACGCCCGCGTACGCGTACATCCCGGCCGCGATGTCGGCGGCCGGGATGCCGGACTTGACGGGCTGTCCGGGGGTGCCGGTGACCGACACGAGCCCGGTCTCGCACTGGACGAGCATGTCGTACGCCCTCCGGTGGGCGTACGGGCCGTCGGGGCCGTACCCGGAGACGTCCACGGCGACCAGCCGCGGGTGCGCGGCGCAGAGCGTGGCCGCGTCGAGGCCGAGCCGGGCCGCCGCGCCGTGCGCGAGGTTCTGCACGAAGACGTCGGCGCCGGCCACCAGCCGCCGGGTCAGGGCGAGTCCGCGCGGGTCCTTGAGATCGAGGGCGACCGACTCCTTGCCGCGGTTGCACCAGACGAAGTGCGAGGCCAGCCCCCGGGCCGCCGTGTCGTAGCCACGGGCGAAGTCGCCGCCGTCGGGCCGCTCGATCTTGACGACCCGGGCGCCGAGGTCGGCGAGCTGGCGGGTGGCGAAGGGCGCGGCGACGGCCTGCTCGACGGAGACGACCGTGATCCCGTCCAGGGGGAGTGGCTGAGTGCTCATGCCGTCTGCCTACCGCGCCCGGGCGGCCGCTGTCATCAGGACCTGGATCACGCCGCCGCCGGCCGGGCGGCTTCAGCGGCGCGCGTACCGGCGGACGGCGAGCGGGGCGAGGACCGCGATCAGGCCGGGGGACCGCAGCGGCGGGTCCGCCACCGGCCGGGCGGCACCGGCCGGCACGGGCGCGTGGCCGAAGAGCGCCCGCACGGCGGTGGCGACGGCGGAGACCGGGTTCCACTCGGCGAGCGTCCGCAGCCGGCCCGGCCCGCCGTCGGTGGGGACGTGCGCGTCCGGCAGCAGCGCCAGCGCGAAGGTGGCGCCGCCGAGCCGGCCCGCCGCCCCCGCCGACCCGGAGGAGGGCTGCGCGACGGCCCCCACCCGGCTGCTCGGCTCCCTCGCCGCTGCCGCCGGACCGGCCGGGGAGTCCGTCACACCAGCGTGAACTGGCCCCCCGGGCCCTCCTCCTGGTGGTCGAGCACCGAGGCGGGGCGGCGCGCCCCGTCCGGCACCGGCAGCACCCCGGCCGCGCGCAGCGCCGCCCGGCCCGGTCCGCCGCCGGCGGTGAAGGGGGCGCGGTCCGCCTCGCGCGCGCCGAGCAGGGCCAGCGCCGTCACCAGGTCGAGGAGCTCGGAGGTCCACTCCTGCGGCCAGGCCGCCGGGCCGATCGCCTCCAGCGAACCCGGCTCGGCCGGCGCGGTCCGGCGGGCGAACCACTGCTCCAGCACCCGCACCCCGCCGACCCGGTACTCCCAGGCCGCCTCGGGGACCGGCGAGACCAGGCCCCCGCCGACGCCCAGCACCTCGCCCCCGGAGTCGTACGAGAGCGACTCCGGGCGCGGCGGGAACGCCGCCCGCACATAGGGCCGCCGCCCGCCGGGCAGCCGCGGCCGCGTCCCGGTCAGCGCACCCCGCAGCTGGACGTCCACCAGCTCCCGGCCGAGCGCCACGCCCGCCTCCCACGCCTCCGGGCCGGCCGGGAGCGGCACCCGGCAGCCGGCGGGGGAGGGGACCGAGGCCGCGACGGCCCAGGCGAGCCACTGGACCGGATCGACCGGCCGCCCGCGCCCGTACCGCTCCCGGAGGAAGCCGAGCAGTCCCGGCGCGAGGTTCGGCTCCTGGCCGCCGGGACGCCGGAAGAGCGGCCGGATGCGGCCCGGACGGCCCGCCGGGGAACGCCCCTCGGGCAGCGCGCCGGTCACCAGCAGCGGGGGCCCGGCCGCCCCCGGCACGTACCCCTGCTCCACGGCGAAGACCTGAGGCCCGCCCGCCACCCGCCACAGCTCGGGCCGGGCGGTGTCGAGCAGCCGGTGGTCGGGCAGCAGCCACTGTTCGTCGAAGGGCCCGGTCAGCACCCGCACGGGCTCGGGGCAGGGCCCGGCCTCGCGGGCGAGCCGCCCGGTCCCGGTCCGCTGTCCGGGCAGCGCCGCCACCGCCGTCCCCGTCGTCCGCGCCCGGCTCGGCCGGAACAGCGCCTCCCGCTGCCCGCCCTCCGCGGCGACCAGCCGCTCCCACCGCCCGCGCAGCGTCCGCGGATCGGGCGCGACGACCCACGCCCGCCCGAACCGCAGCGGCGCCACCGCCCACGGCATCAACTCGTCGAGCAGGGGCGCGTCGTCGTCCGGTGGGGGTGCCTGCCGCCGCGGAGCCTGAGTCACGCTTCGCATGCTAACGAGCGCCGTCCGTACGGGGCCAGCGCCGGCGGCGGTCGGGGGCGGGCGTCCGCGAGGGGGCGGGGGCGGGCGACCGCGAGAGGTTCCGGGGCGGGCGACCGCGAGGGGCCCGGCGGCCCCGGGGGTTCCCGGTGTCAGTGGGCCTCGACCGTCACCGTGAAGGAGAAGCGGTCGCCGCGGTAGCGGATGCGGGCGACGTCGACGACCCGGCCGTCCTCGGCGTAGGTGACGCCGGTGTAGTGGAGGATCGGGGAGAGCAGCGGGACCCTGAGGAGTTCGGCCGTCTCCGGGTCGGCGAGCCGCGCCTCGACCGTGTCGGTGATCCGGCTGATCCGCACCCCGACGACGTCCCGCAGCACCTTCGTCATCGGCCACCGCTCCAGGTCCGCCGGGTCGATCGCGGTGGCGAACTCGGGCCGGACCGCGTTCTCCGCCCAGTTCGTCGGCTCGTCGCTCTCCCCGTCGGAGCGCAGCCGGCGGTAGGTCGCGACCTCGGCCACGTCCGGGAAGTACTCGGCGAGCTCGCCGGGCACCGGCTCCGGGCCGTGGCCGAGGACCGTGGTCCGCTCGCCGGACTGCTGGGCCACGATCGCGTCGATCGAGCCGAGCAGCCGGCGCGGGGTGGACCGCCGGGCGCCCGGCTCGATGAAGGTGCCGCGCCGCCGGTGCCGGCTGATCAGCCCCTCCTCCTCCAGCTCCTTCAGCGCCTGGCGCATGGTCAGCACGCTGACGCCGTAGTGCGCGGCGAGCCGCTCCTCGGTGGGCAGCCGCAGCGGGGCGTCGGGCGTGCGGCCCAGTATGGAGGCGCGCAGGGACTGCGAGACCTGGTACCACAGCGGGAGCTTGCGGTTCAGGACCAGCGAGTCGGGGGCGAAGGCGGTCACGGCGTTCTCCGTACGGCGGCGCGGTGGGACGGCTGAGCGGACTCTACGGCCGGGAAGCGGGGTTCTCTACGGCCGGAAGTGACGCTCCAGACCCTGCCACACGTCGTCGTAACCCCGCTGCAGGTGGTCGGCGCCGGCGGCCTGCGCGGTCGCCGTCACCGGCCAGCGGGTCTCGAACATGAAGGCCAGGCCGTCGTCGATCTTCTGCGGCTTCAGCTCGGCGGCGCTCGCCCTGTCGAAGGTCTCCCGGTCGGGGCCGTGCGCGGACATCATGTTGTGCAGCGAGCCGCCGCCCGGGACGAAGCCCTCGGCCTTGGCGTCGTACGCGCCCTCGATCAGGCCCATGTACTCGCTCATCACGTTCCGGTGGAAGTACGGCGGCCGGAAGGTGTCCTCGCCGACCAGCCAGCGCGGGGCGAAGACCACGAAGTCGACGCCCGCCAGGCCGGGGGTGTCGGACGGCGAGGTGAGCACGGTGAAGATCGACGGGTCGGGGTGGTCGTAGGAGATCGTCCCGATGACGTTGAAGCGGCGCAGGTCGTAGACGTACGGGGTGTGGTTGCCGTGCCAGGCGACGACGTCGAGCGGGGAGTGGCCGTACGTCGCCGTCCAGAGGTTGCCGCAGAACTTGTTGACCACCTCGACCGGGCCCTCGACGTCCTCGTAGGCGGCGAGCGGGGCGCGGAAGTCCCGGGCGTTGGCGAGGCCGTTGGCGCCGATCGGACCGAGGTCGGGGAGCTGGAAGGGGGCGCCGTAGTTCTCGCAGACGTAGCCGCGCGCGGTCTCGTCGAGCAGTTCGACGCGGAAGCGGACCCCGCGCGGGATCAGCGCCACCTCGCCGGGGCGGGCGGCCAGCAGGCCCAGCTCGGTGCGCAGGAGGAGGCCGCCGCGCTCGGGGACGATCAGCAGCTCGCCGTCGGAGTCGCCGAAGACCCGCTCCATGGAGGCGTTGGCGTGGTAGAGGTGCACGGCCATGCCGGTGCGCTGGGTCGCGTCGCCGTTGCCGCCGAGGGTCCACAGGCCGGCCAGCCAGTCGGTGCCCGGCGCCGGGTCCGGCAGCGGGTTCCAGCGCAGCCGGTTGGGGTCGGCCACGGTCTCGGCGAAGGGCGCGGTGCGCACGGCGCCGTTGTCGGTCCGGACGAACGGCGGATGGGCCGCCGAGGGGCGGATCCGGTAGAGCCACGAGCGGCGGTTGTGCGCCCGCGGCTCGGTGAACGCGCTGCCGCTGAGCTGCTCCGCGTAGAGCCCGAGCGGGGCGCGCTGCGGCGAGTTGCGGCCCTCCGGAAGGGCGCCGGGGAGCGCCTCCGAACCGTGCTCGTTGCCGAATCCGGTGCTGTAGCCGATCGCCTCGGCCGTCTTCCTGGCCTGCTCGGTCGTCATCGCCCGCTCCTGTCCTGAAAGGAATCCTATGGATGACCGTAGGATTCCTCGTCGCTCCCGTCAACGGGGCGGACGGACCGGTCCTCGCGATCCGTCCCCGCACGGTGGGGTCAAAAAGATGAACAATGCTCTACTCTCCCGCCATGTCGTGGACCCGAAGGTTCGTCTCCGTGCTCTCGGTCGTGCTCGCGGTGCTCGCCGCGGCCCTGCTCACCGCCCCCGGCGCCCAGGCGCACGAGGAGCGGCCCGTCACCTTCCCCGACGGCTCCGGCAGCGTGCCCCGGCACCGTGCGGGCGAGCCCGACCTCCTCGTCTGCAAGACGGACCGGGCCGACTTCGAACGCCGGATCGCCGCCTTCCCCGCCGGCCTCAAGGCCCGCAACCAGGAGCTCTTCGCCCGCTGCGTCCGCTCCGGCCACCGCCACCTCCAGCAGGCCGTCGACGCCGTCGACCGGCCCGGGATGAACATCGCGATCCTCCCCGGCCTGTACGAGGAGGAGCCCTCGCTCCCGGCCCCCACCGGCGCCTGCGCCTCCCTGGAGGCCCCCACGTCCTCCTTCGGCTACCAGATCCTCAGCTACGAGCAGCAGGCCCGGTGCCCGCACAACCAGAACCTCGTCGCGATCCTGGGCAAGAAGGACCTCCAGATCGAGGGCACCGGCGCCTCCCGCCTCGACGTCGTCGTCGACGCCAAGTACGCCAAGCTCAACGCGATCCGCGCCGACAAGTCCGACGGGATCTACTTCCGCAACTTCACCGCCCAGCGCACCACCTTCAACTCGCTGTACGTCCTCGCCGCCGACGGCTTCGTCATCGACGACGTCCTGACCCGCTGGAACGACGAGTACGGCTTCCTCACCTTCGCCTCCGACCACGGCCTCTACAAGAACTGCGAGTCCTACGGCAACGGCGACTCCGGCATCTACCCCGGCTCGGCCTCGGACATCAACGACGGCCGCGGCTACGACGTCCCCCGCTACTCCATCGAGATCACCGGCTGCCGCAGCCACCACAACATGGTCGGCTACTCCGGCACCGCCGGGGACTCCGTCCTGGTCCACGACAACGAGTTCGACCACAACATGGGCGGCGCCTCCATGGACTCCGCCTTCCCCGGCCACCCCGGACTCCCGCAGAACCACGCCCGCTTCGAGCGCAACCTGATCCACGACAACAACGAGGACTACTACCGGCACGTCGCCGACGGCACCTGCGCGAAGCCGCCCGCCGAGCGCGGCTACGAGAACGGCGTCGTCTGCCCCCAGATCTCCATGCCGCCCGGCACCGGCATCATCACCGCCGGCGGCAACTGGAACCTCTACGAGGACAACTGGATCTACGGCCACGACCGGACCGGCTTCTACCTCAACGCCGTTCCCGCCTTCATCCGCGGCGAATCCGCCTGGGCCAAGCAGACCGACACCTCCCATCACAACCGCTACGCGAACAACCGCCTCGGCACCGACAAGGCCGGCAACCCCCGTCCCAACCGCACCGACGTCTGGTGGGACGGCCAGGGCCGCGGGAACTGCTGGCAGGACGACACCGGCGCCTCCAGCCCCCGCACCCTGCCCGCCTGCGGCACCGCCCGCGGCGAGGTCTCCGGCGCCACCGCCCGGCTCGTCGGCGAACCCGTCAAGCTCGCCCAGCTCCTCGTCTGCGCCGACTACAGCGTCCAGGCCCGGCGCCTGCCCGCCGGCTGCGACTGGTACGGCGCCCGCGGCCTGGAGCGCGTCGAGACCCAGATCGCCCTCGCCGCCGCCCTCCTGCCGGCCCTCGTCGGCACCGCCCTCTGGTGGCGCCGGCTGCGCGGCCGCCGCCTCGCCGCCGCCGCCCTCCTCACCGGACTCGCCGGACTCGCCCTCGACGTCGCCGGCTCCACCCTCGCCCTCACCCCGACCCACGTCCCCGCCCTCGCCCTCCTCCTCACCGGCACCTGGTGGACCGTCACCGGCCTCCTCCTGCGCCCCGCCCGCCCGGTCTTCGCCTGGACCACGGTCGCCCTCGGCCTCCTCACCCTCCTCGACGCCTTCGACAAGGCGGTCCTGATGATCCCCGGCATCCCCCTCGGCCCCGCCTGGCTCCGTCTCCTCCTCGGCGTCGTCTGGGTCCTCTGGGCCGTCGTCGCCGCCGGCACCCGCCCGGCCCCCGGCCCCACCGGCCCCGCCGACCCCACGGACACCCCCGACCGCCCGTCGCAGGGCCACCCCGAGGCGGCCGCCGCATGAGCCGCCCCGCCGCCCGCCGCCGTACGGCCCGCCGCCCCGTGTCCGCTCGCCCCGTGTCCGCTCGTCCCGTGCCCGGCCGCTCCATGCCCCGCCTCACGCCCCGCCGCCGTACGGCCCCGCTCGTGGCGGCCGCCCTCGCGGCCGTCCTGCTCCTGGCCGCCGGCTGCGGCGGCCGGGCCACCACCCACCACAAGCCCGGCACCGGCCACGAGCAGGCCACCGACGCCGGCGGCACCCTGCTCGCCGCCCGCGACGACTCCGGCCACCGCCTCCGCGACCTCCCGGCCGCCGACGCGCCCACCGTCCGCGCCGAGGCGCGGCCGGACACCGAGGGCGGCTGGAACGTCCACCTCACCGTGGAGAGGTTCCGCTTCACCCCCGAGTCCACCGGCGGCGGCGCCCTCGCCGGCCGCGGCCACGCCCGCCTCCTCGTCGACGGCCGCGAGACCGCCCGCGCGTACGGCCCCTGGTTCCACGTCCCGCCCGGCGCCCGCACCCTCACCGTCCGCCTCTACGCCGACGACCACACGGCCTGGTCCGTCGCCGGCGCCCCCGTCCAGACCACCCTCCCCCTCGCTCCTGCCACCGCCCCCGACTCCACCCCCGCTTCCCCCTCCACGCCCCCGTCCCCTCCGGCCACGTCCTCGTCCACCGTCGACCCCGACCCGGCCTCCACCCCCGCCGGTCGCACCCTCGACATCCGCGTCACCGGCTCGACCGTCACCCCGGCTCCCTCCCGCGTCGAACTGAGGAAGGGCGAGCGGATCACCCTGCGCGTCACCTCCGACCGCGCCGACACCGTGCACGTCCACGGCTACGACCGCGAGGCGGCCCTCGCCCCCGGCACCCCGGCCACCCTCGCTCTGACCGCCGACCGCACCGGCCTCTTCGAGGTGGAGACCCACGAGTCCGGACTCGTGCTCACCCAACTGGTCGTCCGATGACGGCCGGTGCACCCCCCTCCCTGTCCCTGCCCCCGTCCCCGCCGCTGCCGCTCGCCCACGGCGTCGGGGCCCAGCACGACCTGCCGCTCTCCCCCTTCTACGCGTACGCCGGCGCCTTCACCGCCCTGCTCGTCTCCTTCCTGGGCCTCGCCCTCCTCTGGTCCGCCTCCCGCTTCCGCGGCGACCGTGCCGGCCGACCCCTGCCCGCCGCCCTCCAGCGCCTCGCCGACGCCCCCGCCACCCGCACCGCCCTCCGCCTCCTCGGTGCCGCGCTCGCCCTGTTCTTCCTCGCCCACCTCCTCCTCGGCCCCGACGACCCCGACCGCAATCCCGCCCCCGGCGCCCTCTACGTCCTCCTCTGGGTCGGGCTCGTCCCCGCCTCCCTCCTCCTCGGCCCCGCCTGGCGCCTCCTCAACCCGCTGCGCGCCCTCCTCTCCCTCCGGCCGCCCCGCGCCCCGCGGCCCGTCCCCGCCGCCGTCGGCATCCGCCCCGCCGCCGCCGGACTCCTCCTCTTCGCCTGGCTTGAACTCGTCGCCCCCGACAACACCTCCCGCCCCGTCCTCCTCACCGCCCTCGCCCTCTATCTCGCCGTCCAGCTCCTCGGCGCCGCCCGCCACGGCGCCGACTGGTTCGCCCACGCCGACCCCTTCGAGGCCTACTCCTCCCTCCTCGCCCGCCTCTCCCCGCTCGGCCGCCGCGCCGACGGCCGGCTCGTCCTCCGCTCCCCCTTCAACGGCCTCGACTCCACCCCCGAGACCCCCGGGCTCGCCGCCGCCGTCTGCGTCCTCCTCGGCACCACCGCCTACGACGGCGTCTCCGACAACCCCCGCTGGATCACCACCCTCCAGACCTCCTCCCTCGGCCCCACCACCACCGCGACCCTCGGCCTCCTCGCCGCCGTCGCCCTCGCCGCCGCCTGCTACGGGCTCTGCGCCGGCACCCTCCGGCTGCTGAACCGCGGACTCACCACGCCCCTCACCTCCTTCGCCCACTCACTGCTGCCCATCGCGCTCGGCTATCTCACCGCCCACTACTTCTCACTCCTCGTGGTCGAAGGACCACGTACCGTCATGATGGCAGCGGGCACTGACAACGCCCCCTCGCCCGCTCCACCCCTGGGTCCCGCGGGCCTCGCCGTCCTCCAGATCGCCGCGATCGTCACCGGTCACGTCCTCGGCGTCGTCGCCGCCCACGACCGGTCCGTCCGCCTCTTCCCGCCCGCCCGCGCCGTCGTCGGCCAACTCCCGCTCTTCGCGCTGATGATCGCGTACACCCTCGGCGGCATCGGACTGCTCATCGCCTGAACAGGATCGGAGCGGCATCATGGACCCCGTGCCCCAGACCAGCCCGCACGACGCGCCCCCCGCACTCCGCCGCACGCCCGTCCAGCAGCGCAGCGCCGAGCGGCTCGCCCGCATCCTCGACGCCTGCGCGGGCCTCCTCGACGAGACCGGCTACGAACAGCTGAGCACCCGGGCCGTCGCCGTCCGCGCCGGCGTCCCGATCGGCTCGGTCTACCGCTTCTTCGGCAACAAGCGGGCCATGGTCGCCGCCCTCGCCCACCGCAACCTCGACCGGTACGCCGAGCGGATCTCCACCCGTTTCGAGCGGACGCCCGCCCTCGACGCGCACTCCGCGATCGACGGCGTCCTCGACGAGTTCATCGCGATGAAGCGGAGCGTCCCCGGCTTCGCCCTCGTCGACTTCGGCGTCCCCGGGCCCGAGGAGGGCGGGGGAGGGACCGCCGAGGACCCCAACGGCCTGGTCGCCGAGCGGATCTGCGAACTCCTCGCCATCCATCTCGGCCGCGCCGCCGACGAGACCCTGCGCCGCAAGGTGCTCGTCGGCGTCGAGACCGCCGACACCCTGGTCCGCCTCGCCTTCCGCGCCGCCCCCGGGGGCGACCCGGCGCTCATCGCCGAGACGCGGCTGCTGCTGCACGCCTACCTTGCCCCCTCGCTCGCCGCCTGACCGCGGGCGCGCCCTCCTGCCCGGACCCCGTCTCTCGCCGAGGGCGTGCTCCCCGCCCCTCCCGTGCCGTCGCATCCCGGTCCGTCGTTCCCCTCCCCACCGTGCCTACCGGTCGGTATGCTCGCCGCGAGCCGCCGTCCCGCCACCGCCCACGGGAGTCGTCATGCCCACCGCCCCGCGCATCTGCCCGCTCTGCGAAGCGACCTGCGGACTCGTCCTGACCCTCGACGGCAGCCGGGTCACCGGCGCCCGCGGGGACCGCGACGACATCTTCAGCAGGGGCTTCGTCTGCCCGAAGGGCGCCGCCTTCCCCCAGATCGACGGCGACCCGGACCGGCTGCGCGTCCCGCTCGTCCGCGAGGACGGCCGGCTCCGGGAAGCGAGCTGGGAAGAGGCCTTCGACACGATCGCCGCGAGACTCCGGCCGCTGATCGAGGATTACGGCCCCGACGCCCTGGGTATCGTCCTCGGCAACCCCAACGTGCACACGATGGCCGGGGCGCTCTACCCGCCGCTCCTCCTCCGCGCCACGGGCACGAGCAGGCTCTTCACCGCCTCCACGCTCGACCAGATGCCCAAGCACGTCGCCGCCGGCCTCCTCTTCGGCGACCCCTTCGCCATCCCCGTGCCCGACCTGGACCGCACCGACCACCTCCTGATCGTCGGGGCCAACCCGCTGGACTCCAACGGAAGCCTGTGCACCGCCCCCGACTTCCCCGGGCGCCTCACCGCGCTGCGCCGGCGCGGCGGCACCCTCACCGTCGTCGACCCCCGCCGCACCCGCACCGCCCGCCTCGCCGACCGCCACCTCGCCCCCCGGCCCGGGACCGACGCCCTCCTCCTCGCCGCCCTGGTCCACACCCTCTTCGCCGAGGACCTCGCCGACCCCGGCCCGCTCGCCGGCCGCACCGAGGGCGCCGACCAGGTCCGGGACGCCGTGAGGGAGTTCACCCCCGAGGCCGTCGCACCCGCCTGCGAGCTCGACCCCGGCACGATCCGCGCCGTCGCCCGGGAGCTCGCCGCCGCGCCCACCGCCGCCGTCTACGGGCGGATGGGCAGCTCCACCGTGGCCCACGGCACCCTCGCCAACTGGCTCGTCGACGTCCTCAACGTCCTCACCGGCAACCTCGACCGGCCCGGCGGGGTCCTCTTCCCCCGCTCCGCCACCGCCCCCGCGCCCCGCCCCGCCGGCCCCGGCCGCGGCTTCCTCCTCGGCCGCCGGCACAGCCGCGTCTCCGGACACCCCGAGGTCAAGGGGGAGTTCCCGCTCGCCGCCCTCGCCGAGGAGATCGACACGCCGGGGACGGACGCCCCGGGAGAGGGCCGTATCCGGGCCCTGATCACCATCGCCGCCAACCCCGTCCTCTCCGCCCCCGACGGACTCCGGCTCGACGCGGCCCTCGGCACCCTCGACCTGATGGTCTGCGTCGACCCCTACCTCAACGAGACCACCCGCCACGCCGACGTCCTGCTGCCCCCGCCGCCGCCCTCCCAGAGCGCCCACTTCGACTTCGCCCTCAACGGCTTCGCCGTCCGCGACCAGGTCCGCTACACCCCGGCCGCCGTCCCCCTGGAGCCCGGCGGGATGGACGAGTGCGAGATCCACGCCCGGCTGGTCCTCGCCGCGTCCGGCATGCACGGGGCGCCGCCCTCCGCCGTCGACGACCTCGCCGTCGACACCGTCCTCGCCAAGGCCGTCACCCAGCCGTACTCGCCCGCGTACGGCGCCGACCCCAAGGAGTTCGCCGCCGGGCTCACCGGGGAGAGCGGGGCCGAGCGGCGGCTCGACCTGATGCTGCGCCTCGGTCCGTACGGGCTCACGCTCGACGAGCTGAAGGCCCGGCCGCACGGCATCGACCTCGGCCCGCTCAAGCCCCGCCTGGACGAGGTGCTGAAGACCCGCAGCGGCCGGATCGAACTCCTCCCGGCCCCGATCGCCGCCGACCTGCCCCGGCTGCGCGCCGCCCTCGCCGCCGCACCGGAGCCGGGCGTCCTCCGGCTGGTCGGCCGCCGCCACCTGCGGTCCAACAACAGCTGGCTGCACAACACCCCGGCCCTCAACGGGGGTTCGAACCGCTGCACCCTCCAGGTGCACCCGGACGACGCCGCCCGGCTGCGGCTCGCCGACGGCGCCCCCGCCAGGATCAAGGGCGCGGGCGGCGAGCTGACGGCGGAGGTCGAGGTCACCGGCGCGGTGCGGCCCGGGGTCGTCAGCCTGCCGCACGGCTGGGGCCACGACCGCCCCGGCACCCGGCTGACCGTGGCCGCCGCCCGGCCCGGCGTCAACGTCAACCAGCTCCTCGACGGCTCCCTCCTCGACCCGCTCTCCGGCACCGCCGTCCTCAACGGCTTCCGGGTCGAGGTGACCCCGCTGGACTGAGGAGGCCGCTGTGACCTGGGGTTTTGCTCGTATTGCTCACGGGCCGACCCCTTGTTGAGGCCGGAAGGGGGCACCTACGGTCATCCGGACCGCCGCTCGGCGGCTGTTCAACGGTGAACGTGAGGTGCCTCCATGCTGACCGTCCTCGGCTTCGCCATGATCGCGACCTTCCTGGTCCTGATCATGATGAAGAAGATGTCGCCGATCGCGGCGCTCGTCCTGATCCCCGCCCTGTTCTGCGTCGCGGTCGGGCAGGGCGCGCAGCTCGGCGACTACGTCATCGACGGCGTGGGCAAGCTGGCCCCGACCGCGGCGATGCTGATGTTCGCGATCGTCTACTTCGGCGTCATGATCGACGTCGGCCTCTTCGACCCGATCGTCCGGGCCATCCTGCGCTTCTGCAAGGCCGACCCGGTCCGGGTGGTCGTCGGTACGGCGGCGCTGGCCGCGATCGTCTCCCTCGACGGCGACGGCTCCACCACCTTCATGATCACCGTTTCGGCGATGTACCCGCTCTACAAGCGGCTCGGCATGAGCCTCGTCGTCCTCACCGGAGTGGCGGCCACGGCCAACGGCGTGATGAACACCCTGCCCTGGGGCGGCCCCACCGCCCGCGCCGCGACCGCGCTCAAGCTCGACGCCGGCGACATCTTCGTCCCGATGATCCCGGCCCTCGCCGTCGGCCTGCTCTTCGTGATCGCCCTCGCGTACGTCCTCGGCCGCCGCGAGCGGAAGCGGATCGGCTACCTCACCCTCGACCAGGCCCTCGCGCCCGAGACCGCCGACGAGACCGTCCTCGTGGGCTCGGGCGGCGGAAAGGTCGGGGGCGGCGCGGCGCGACGGACCGGCGGGGCGGCCGGCGACGTCCCGGCCGAGAAGGGCGCCGGCGCGGCGGCCGGGGACGCCGGAGCGCCCGGCTTCCAGGGCCTCGACCCGAACCGGGCCACGCTCCGGCCCGGGCTGTACTGGTTCAACGCCGCGCTCACCGTCGGCCTGCTCACCGCGATGATCCTCGAACTGCTGCCGATCCCGGTCCTCTTCCTCATCGGCGCCGCGCTCGCCCTCACCGTGAACTACCCGCGCCCCGCCGAACAGAAGGAGCGCCTGGCCGCCCACGCGGACAACGTCCTCAACGTCTCCGGCATGGTCTTCGCCGCCGCCGTCTTCACCGGTGTCCTCACCGGCACGGGCATGGTCAAGCACATGGCCGACTGGCTGGTCGGCGCGATCCCGGACGCGATGGGGCCGCACATGGCGCTGGTCACCGGCCTGCTGAGCCTGCCACTCACCTATTTCATGTCGAACGACGGCTTCTACTTCGGCGTCCTGCCCGTCCTCGCCGAGGCCGGTGCCGCGCACGGCGTCTCCCCGCTGGAGATCGCCCGCGCCTCGCTCGCAGGCCAGGCGCTGCACATGTCGAGCCCGCTGGTCCCGGCGGTGTACGTGCTGGTCGGCATGGCGAAGGTGGAGTTCGGCGACCACACCCGCTTCACCGTGAAGTGGGCCGCCCTCACCTCGCTGGTCGTCCTCGCGGCGGCGGTCCTCTTCGGGATCGTCTGAGCCGGACGGGCGATGTCGGCGCGGCGCGAGCATGTCGCTACCGCGTGTGCACGGTTTGTGACGGATAGTCGGATTATCTCCAAAGATTACCGACCGTGCTCTTCCTGGAGGAACCCGCATGACTGTCCGTACCTTCCGTCCCCTCGTCGGCACCGCCGCCGCCACCGCCGTCCTCGGCGGCCTGGCCTTCGCGGGCATGCCGGCCGCTTACGCCGCCCCCGGTGACAACGGCGACGTCAAGATCCACCACGCCGGCCGCGCCGACGAGCCGCCGCGGACGTCGGAGACCGACCAGCGCAACGAGCCCAGGGTCTGCACGTTCTACATCGCGGCCCTCGGCTTCGACGGCCTGCAGACGCTCAACTGGACGATCGCGCCCCAGCCCCCCAAGGGCGGCACGGTCAAGAGCGGGGCGATCATGGTCGACCCCACCGGCAACGGCTACACCCCGGACATCGAGCTCCCCGACGGCATGTACAAGGTCGAGTGGACCTGGACGGGCCAGATGGGCGCCAAGAAGAGCAAGGTCTTCAAGGTCGACTGCGACCACTTCACCAACCCGCCGAACGGCAACGGCGGTCACCACAACGGTGGCAACGGCCACCACAAGCCCCCGCACGGCCCGGTCGGCGCCGGTGGCGGTGGCGTCGCCCAGCTCGCCGCCGAGGAGGAGTCCTCGGCCTTCGGCGCCGGCGCGGCCGCCGCCGCCGGCCTCGCGGGCCTCGCCGGCGTGGTGCTGATCCGCCGTTCGCGCCGCCGCAGCAATGGCGCGGCGTAAGGCCCGTCTCACGCGCCGGCGACGACGGCTCTTCCGGCTCGCCAGGACCGTGGCACTGGCCGCGGTCCTGATGGCCGGGGGCGTGTGGTGGAGCGGGGACGAAGACCCCGCTGACCGGCGGCCCGTCGCCGGGGCCGACGCCAAGTCCGTCCCCGCGGCCGCCGACGCCCCGGCGGCCGGCGGCGGGCGGGGCGCCGACCCGAAGGACGGCGCCCGGAGTCGTGCCGGCGGCGGCGAGGCCCGCCCTCCCGCCCCGGCGTCCGGCGCCCGGCCCGCGAAACCGGCGCGGGCCCCCGCCCCGCTCTCCCGCTCGCGCCCCACCGCCCTCGCCGTGCCCGCGATCACCATCGAGGCACCCGTCCTGGACCTCGCGCTCGACCGGAAGGGGCAGCTGGGCGTGCCCCCGGTCGACGACCCGGAGAAGGTCGGCTGGTACGCGCGCGGCCCGGCGCCCGGCGAACGCGGCACGGCCGTGATGGTCGGCCACCGGGACACCCTCACCGGCCCGGCGGTCTTCCTCGACCTCGGCTCGCTCGGCCCCGGGAACACCGTCCGTGTCGCCCGTGCCGACGGGCGGGTCGCCGTCTTCACCGTGGACAAGGTGCGCACCTACCGGAAGTCGGCCTTCCCCGACAAGGAGGTGTACGGCTCCACCGGCCGGCCCGAGCTGCGCCTGCTGACCTGCGGCGGAGCCTACGAGCGGGCGTCCGGCTACGACGCGAACATCGTCGTCTTCGCCCACCTCACCGGTGTCGACAAGACGATCTGAACGACGGGGACCGCGCCGGCCCCGCGTCGGGTACCGCCGCCCCCGTCGGGGGCCGGACGGAGCCCGGCGCGGGGCCGTTCCCGCGCGCTCCGCCCGATCCGCCCCGCGATGAGATCCGCCCCACTCCGACAGGCCCTGGCGCCCTAAAACTAACGGCGCTAGTTTGGGGCGGCGGGGCCGAACGGATCGGCCCCGCCGCAGGCGAGCGGTCGAGTGCAGAGGGAATGGGGAAGCGGATGAAGGCCCACGACGCGATGTACATCGGTGGGGAGTGGCGCCCCGCGGCCTCCTCCGGCACGATCCCCGTGGTCGATCCCGCCACCGAGCAGGTCATCGCACAGGTCCCCGCCGGGACCGCCGAGGACGTCGACGCCGCCGTGCGCGCCGCCCGCGCAGCGCTGCCCGGCTGGTCCGCCACCCCGCCCGCCGAGCGGGCCGCCCGGATCGCCGCCCTGCGCGACGCCCTCGCCGCCCGTGCCGAGGAGATCGCCGCCACCGTCACCGCCGAGCTCGGCGCCCCGCCGAAGCTCGCCGCGACGGTGCACGCCGGGCTGCCGGTCGCCGTGGCCGGCTCGTACGCCGAACTGGCCGCCACCCACCCCTTCGTGGAGAAGGTCGGCAACTCCACCGTCTACGCGGAGCCGGTCGGCGTCGTCGCCGCCATCACGCCCTGGAACTACCCGCTCCACCAGATCGTCGCCAAGGTCGCACCGGCCCTCGCCGCCGGCTGCACCACCGTCCTCAAGCCCGCCGAGGACACCCCGCTCACCGCCCAGCTCTTCGCCGAGGCCGTCCACGCGGCGGGCCTCCCGGCGGGCGTCTTCAACCTGGTCACCGGCCTCGGCACGGTCGCGGGACAGGCCCTCGCCGAGCACCCCGGCGTCGACCTCGTCTCCTTCACCGGCTCCACCGCCGTCGGCAGCCGCATCGGCGCCCTCGCCGGCGGCGCGGTCAAGCGGGTCGCCCTCGAACTCGGAGGCAAGTCCGCCAACGTCATCCTGCCCGGCGCCGACCTCGCCAAGGCCGTCGCCGTCGGCGTCGGCAACGTCATGTCCAACTCCGGCCAGACGTGCAGCGCCTGGACCCGGATGCTGGTCCCCGCCGACCGGTACGAGGAGGCCGTCGCCCTCGCCGCCGAGGCCGCCGCGAAGTACGTCCCCGGCGAGCGCCTCGGCCCGCTGGTCAGCGCCCGTCAGCGCGACCGCGTCCGCGGCTACATCGCGAAGGGCGTCGAGGAGGGCGCCCGGCTCGTCACCGGCGGCCCCGAAGCCCCGCTGGAGACCGGCTACTACGTCTCCCCGACCGTCTTCGCCGACGTCACCCCGGAGATGACCATCGCCCAGGAGGAGATCTTCGGCCCGGTCCTCTCGATCCTCCGGTACGAGGACGAGGAGGAGGCCCTCGCGATCGCCAACGGCACCGAGTACGGCCTCGGCGGCGCCGTCTGGGGCGAGGAGGCCGAGGCCGTCGCCTTCGCCCGCCGCATGGAGACCGGCCAGGTCGACATCAACGGCGGCCGGTTCAACCCGCTCGCCCCCTTCGGCGGCTGGAAGCGCTCCGGCGTCGGCCGCGAGCTCGGCGAGCACGGCCTGGCCGAGTACCTCCAGACGAAGTCCCTCCAGTTCTGAGCCCCGGCCCGCGCCCCGCCCCGACCCCGCAGAAAGGGAGTCCCGTGATCCGTGCCGCCGTCCTGCCCGCCGTCGGTGCCCCGCTGGAGATCACCGGCATCGAGCTGCCCGAGCCCGGCCCCGGCCAGGTCCGGATCCGGCTCGCCGCGGCCGGCGTCTGCCACTCCGACCTGTCCCTGTCCAACGGCACCATGCGCGTCCCCGTCCCGGCCGTCCTCGGCCACGAGGGCGCCGGCACCGTCGTCTCCGTCGGCGAGGGCGTCACCCATGTCGCCCCCGGCGACGGCGTGGTCCTCAACTGGGCCCCTTCCTGCGGCGCCTGTCACCCCTGCTCGCTCGGCGAGGTCTGGCTCTGCGTCAACGCCCTGAACGGCGCGGCGAACGTGCACGCCCGCGCCGCCGACGGCCGCGAGCTGCACCCGGGCCTCAACGTGGCCGCCTTCGCCGAGGAGACGGTCGTCGCCGCGAACTGCGTCCTGCCCGTCCCGGAGGGCGTACCGCTCACCGACGCCGCCCTGCTCGGCTGCGCCGTCCTCACCGGCTGGGGCGCCGTGCACCACGCGGCCCGGGTCCGCCAGGGCGAGACCGTCGCCGTCTTCGGCGTCGGCGGCGTCGGCCTCGCCACCCTCCAGGCCGCCCGGATCGCCGGGGCGTCCACGATCGTCGCCGTGGACGTCTCCCCGGAGAAGGAGGAGCTGGCCCGGGCCGCCGGGGCCACCGAGTACGTCGTGGCCTCGGAGACCACCGCCCGGGAGATCCGGAAGCTGACCGGCGGGCACGGCGTCGACGTGGCCGTCGAGTGCGTGGGGCGCGCCGTCACCATCCGGACCGCCTGGGAGTCCACCCGGCGCGGCGGCCGCACCACCGTCGTCGGCATCGGGGGCAAGGACCAGCAGGTCTCCTTCAACGCGCTGGAGATCTTCCACTGGGGCCGCACCCTCGCCGGCTGCGTCTACGGCAACTCGGACCCGGCCGCCGACCTGCCGGTCATCGCCGCGCACATCCGGGAAGGCCGCTTCGACCTGGGCGCGCTCGTCACGGAGCGGATCACCCTGGACGGCATCCCCGGCGCCTTCGACGCCATGCTCGCGGGCAAGGGCGGCCGCGCCCTCGTCCTCTTCTGACCCCGGCGGCCACGGTTCAGGCGGCGGCCCGCAGCAGGAGGGACTCGTACACCCCCGGGTCGTCGCCGTGCACCACCGGCCAGCCGACGCCGTAGGCGCCCTCCCAGCCCACCTCCACGCCCGGGTTGGCCACGTCGGTGCCGTCCGGCAGGAACAGGTGCGGGCTGCACCGGATCGCGTCCGTCCGGGAGAGGGCCGTCTGCTCGGCGAGGGCGCGCCGGGCCCGGCCGTCGTCCAGGGCCTCCTCCAGGGCGGCGGCGTCCACCACGCCGGTCTCCTCCGCCACGTCCAGGATCACCCGGCGGTTGCTCACGCACCGCGACTCGGCCCAGAAGGCCCGGCGCAGCCCGAGGTCGAGGAGTTCCGAGGCGCGCAGGGACTGCTCCTTGGCGGCGAGCACCGCTTCCAGCGCGGGCAGCGTCGTGGACGGGTAGAGCCAGTCCTTGGCCTGCCACAGCTGCCAGCCCGCGTCCGGCTCCAGTGACGCCATCCGGGCCACCTCGCTGTCCGTGCCGGGGCGCGGGCTCGGCGCGTCGTTGAGCAGCTCCAGCGGGAAGGCGCGCAGGTCGAAGGAGACCCGGTCCTCCAGGCCGAGCCTGGCCCGGGTGGCGTGCAGCCGGTGGACGGCGAGGTGCGCGAAGGAGCACCAGAGGTCGGAGTGGACGACGACGACGCCGGGCGGCGGGGTGTCGACGGCGGCGGGCGCGGTCGTGGTGACGGTCATGGTGGTGTCCTTTCCTGGGGATGACCGGGGCCGGGGGCGTTCAGGCCAGCTGGATGGTGAGCGAACCGGCGAGCAGCAGGGCGAGACCGAGGGCGCGCGGCCGGGTGAGCGGGCGCCGGGGCAGCCGGAACAGCCCCCGGTGGTCGATGAGCGCCGAGGTCAGCTGCTGACCCGTCACCGTCAGCGCGACGGTCACGGCCGCGCCGATCGCGGGTATGAGCAGGAACGTGCCGGTGACGTACGCGGCGGCACAGGCGCCGCCCAGCCAGCCCCACCACGGCATCTTCTTCAGCGGGGCGACGCGCGGTGCCGGGGTGCGCCGGGTGGCCCGGAGCACCAGCAGGACGACGGCGATGGTGACGGTCGCGACGGCGAAGCTGAGGACGGCGACGGCGAGCGGCGCGTCGAGCCGCTCCCGCAGCCGGGCGTTGACGGCGCCCTGCACCGGCAGCGCCCCGCCTGCGACGATCCCGAGGGCGAGCCAGCCCGTCCGGGCGGGCGACGGGAGGCCGGGAGCGCCCGCGGGGGCCGCGCCGCGCCCGCCGCGGATGATCACGACGATGCCGGCGAGGACGGCGGCGGCGCCGAGCACGATCCCGACGCTGAGGCCCTGCCGCTCCAGGCCGAGCAGACCGAAGAGGTCAAGGGCGAGCGAGGCGAACATCTGGCCGGTGACGAAGAGCCCCACGCCGGCCAGGGCGCCGAGCCGGGGGAACAGCAGGATGCCGCTGGTGATGTAGAGCGGACTGGCCAGTCCGCCGAGTAGCTGCCAGGGCGGCACGTCCGGCAGTCTCCCGAGCGCGCCGAGGGTTCCGGCGGCGAGCGCGAGGGCGGTCAACAGGGCCGTGGCGACGCCGAGCTGGAGCGTCGAGGCGCCGTACGGGGTGCCGACGGCGGAGTTGAGCTGGAGGTTGGCCGATGCCTGGACGGCGAGGAGGCAGCCGACGAGCAGGGCGGTGACGAGCAGCGCGGTGTGCATGAAGCGGTCTCCCTCGCGGAGCGTCCGAGCAGGACGGGACAGGACAGGACGGGACGGGCCAGGACAGGCCGGGCCGGGGCTGCACTGGGCAGGGCAGGGCAACCGACGCCACAAGCGGACGTCGTGTCCACTTAGAATGCCATGCGGGCATGCAAGCGGACAAGGTGTCCGTTTGGGTGAAAGAGAAGTAGGCTCGGCGCATGAGCGATCACGAGCGGCGCGGTCCCGGGGCGGAGCCGCCGCGGACGACGAACCAGGCGGCCCACCCTCCGGCGAACCGCCCTCCCGCCGCGCAGGGTTCCCCCGCCGAGCGTTTCCTGGCCGGCGCGCTCGGGCCGGACGGCGACCCCCTGACCGGGGGCGACCTCCTGGTCCCGGACGCCCGCCCGGCCGCCACCCCGCGCCGCCGCGCCGACGCCGAGCGCAACCGGGCCCAGATCCTCGCCGCGGCCGAACGGCTCTTCGCCGAGGGAAACCCCCGGACGGTCACCATGGACCGCATCGCCAAGGCCGCCGGAGTCGGCCGCGCCACCCTCTACCGGAGCTTCCCCGACCCGTCCTCGGTCGCGGTCGCGCTGCTCGACGAGCACGAGCGCCTGCTCCAGGGCCAGCTCGTGTACGGCCCCCCGCCGCTGGGTCCCGGAGCGCCCGCGGGGGAGCGGCTCGCCGCGTTCTACCTCGCGATGCTCGACCTCCTGGAGAAGCACCTGCCGCTGGCGCTCGGCGCCGAGACCGGCCCCGAGCGCTTCCGCACCGGCGCGTACGGATTCTGGCGGGTCCACGTCAGGACCCTGCTCGTCGCCCACGGCGCCGAGGACCCCGACGCCCTCGTCGACACCGCGCTCGCCCCGCTCGCGCCCGAGCTGTTCGCCTTCCAGCGGCGCGAACTCGGGCTCCCCGTCGAGCGGATCGGCGCCTCACTGGCGGCGTTCGCCCGCGGCCTCCTCCAGACCGGCGTCCGTCCCTGACGCCGGGCGCGCGGCCGTGCGCGGCCGGGACCGGGACACCGCCACCCCCGCCAGGCACAGCGCGCCGCCCACCAGCGTCAGCGCGCCGGGCAGCTCGCCGAGCAGCGCCCAGGCCATCAGCACCACCAGGGCGGGCACCGCGTAGGTGGTCGCGCCCATCCGTCCGGCGGTCGTCCGCGCCAGCGCGTACGCCCAGGTCGTGAAGGCGAGCGCGGTCGGGAAGACCCCGAGGTAGACCATGTTCGCGGTCGCCGACAGGGGCGCCCGGGCCGCCTCCGTGACCAGCTGCCCGGCGAAGGGGAGGCAGGCGGCGGCGCCGATCGCGCAGCCGAAGGTGGTCACCTGGAGCGCGCTCGCGTGCGCCAGCGCGGGCTTCTGCGCCACCACCCCGCCCGCGTACGCCACCGCCGCCAGCAGGCAGAGGGCCACACCCAGCACCGAGGCGTGGCCGTCCTTCCCGGACATCGACAGGCCGACGGCGACCGCGCCCGCGAAGGACACCGCCATGCCGGCCAGCAATCGCGGCGGCAGGCTCTCGCCCAGGAAGCGGGCGCCGAGCAGGGCGATCAGGATCGGCCCGATGTTGACGAGCATCGCGGCCGTACCGGCGTCGACCTCCTGCTCGCCCCAGTTCAGCACCACCATGTACACCCCGAACCAGAGCAGTCCGGAGACGAGGATCCCCGGCCAGGCGGCCCGGGGCGGCAGCCCCTCGCGCCGGATCAGGAGGACGGCCCCGAGGACCAGGGCCCCGGCGAGGAGTCGCCCGAGGGCGAGCGCGCCGGGGGAGTACGCGGCCCCGGCGCTGCGGATGGAGACGAAGGCGGACGCCCACAGGACGACGGTGACCCCGGCGGCGACGAGCGCGAGCCGGGCGGAGGAGACGGATTTCGGCATGCACCGACGGTAGGACGCCCACCCTTCGGTCCACACCGCAATATCGCCCCCGCCCGCACCGCCGCACTGCCGCACTGCCGCACCGCCGCACCGCCGTGCCTGCCGCACCGCCGCGCCCCGGCCGCCCCGCCCGCGCTACCGCCACCGTGCCCGCCGCGCCCCCACCGCCGCAGCCGCGCCGCCACCCCCGCACCGCCCCCCCGCACCACCGCACCCACCCCCCCCGCACCACCGCACCCACCCCCCCCCGCACCCACACCCCGCACCGCCGCACCGCCGCACCCCGCGCCCCCGCCCCACCCACACCCCCCACCCCGTCCCCCCGCCCCCTCACCGCACCGCGTCCGCCTCGATCCCGAGTTCGCGGTTCAGGGCCCGCTCTCCGGCCGGGGTGACCTTCACCGCCCGCTCGGAACCGATCCGCACGCACCAGCCGCTGTCCAGCGCGTGCGCGCAGAGCGCGGCACCCGCGATCCCCGCGAGGTGCGGGCGGCGCTCGGTCCAGTCCAGGCAGCCGCGCGCGAGCGGCCGCCGTCCCTTCGGGACGAGGGGGACGCCGAGGTCCGCGAACCACGCCAGGCCCCGGTCCGTGAGCGCGAAGCCGGTGTCCTGGCGCAGCAGTCCGCGTGCGGTCAGCGCGTCCGTGACGGCGATCCCGAGCCGGCCGGCGAGGTGGTCGTAACAGGTGCGGCCCCGGGCCATCGCCCGCCCGGCGTTCACGGCGGCCAGCGACCGGGGGGCCTCGTCCGCGCCCGGACCGGCGCGGGCGGTCAGCTCCTCCACGAGCTGCGCGATCCCGGGCCCGGCCAGCCGTACGTACCGGTGCCGGCCCTGCCGCTCCTCGGTGAGGACGCCGCCCGCGACCAGCTTCCCCAGGTGCTCGGTGGCGGTGGACGGCGCCACGCGCGCGTGCCGGGCCAGCTCCCCGGCCGTCCAGGCCCGTCCGTCGAGCAGGGCGAGCACCATGGCGGCCCGGCTCTCCTCCGCGAAGAGTGCCGCGAAGGCGGCGAGTTCACTGGCTCCCATGGCTCCAGCATCCCCCGCTCAGGCTTCGGCGCGGCCCGAAACGTGCGCGTCCTTCTCGTACTGCGCCCCCAGGCCGTCGAGCAGGGCCCGCAGGCCGGTGGCGAAGGCGCCCTCGTCGACCTTCTCGCGGTGTTCCGCGAGGCGGTGCGCCTGGCCGAGGTGGGGGTAGTCGGCGGGGTCGTAGGCCGTCTCGTCGTCGACGAAGCCGCGCGCGAAGGAGCCGAGGGCGGAGCCGGTGACGAAGTACCGCATCAGGGCGCCGATGTGGGTGGCCTGGGCGGGCGGCCAGCCGGCCCGGACCATCGCGCCGAAGACCGCGTCGGCGACCTTGAGCCCCGCCGGGCGGCGGCCGGGGCCCTGGGCGAGGAGGGGGACGATCTGCGGGTGGTCGGCGAGGGCGGCCCGGTAGGAGAGCGCCCAGTCGTACAGGGCGGTGCGCCAGTCGCGGGGGTCGTCCGGCTCGAACATCGACAGGTCGATCTTGGCGCTGACCGCGTCGGCGACCGCGTCCAGGATCTCGTCCTTGGTGCGGAAGTGGTTGTAGAGCGAGGGCCCGCTCACCCCGAGCTCGGCCGCGAGCCGCCGGGTCGAGAGGGCGGCCAGGCCCTCCGCGTCGACGAGGGCGCCCGCCGTCTCGACGATGCGGTCTCGGCTGAGCAGGGGCTTGCGCGGTCGGGCCATGGCGCACATAGTAGGCCGCACCAATAAAACTAGCAGCGGTAATTAAAGTGACGGGCGAGAGAGGTGGCACCGTGGATCTGGCGCTGAGCGAGGAGCAGCGGGACGTACGCCGGCTCGCCGAGGACTTCGTCGCCCGGGAGGTCGCCCCGCACGTGGTCGCGTGGGACCGGGCGGAGGAGGTGGACCGGGGCATCGTGAAGAAGCTCGGTGCCGTGGGCTTCCTCGGACTCACCATCCCCGAGGAGTACGGCGGTTCGGGCGGCGACCACCTCGCGTACTGCCTCGTCACCGAGGAACTGGGGCGCGGGGACTCCTCCGTGCGCGGCATCGTCTCCGTCTCCCTCGGCCTGGTCGCCAAGACCGTCGCGTCCTGGGGCACCGAGGAGCAGAAGCGGGCCTGGCTGCCCCGGCTCGCCTCCGGCGACGCGGTCGGCTGCTTCGGCCTCACCGAGCCCGGCACCGGCTCCGACGCGGGGAACCTGAGCACCCGGGCCGTGCGCGACGGCGACGACTACGTCATCGACGGCGCCAAGATGTTCATCACCAACGGCACCTGGGCCGATGTCGTCCTGCTCTTCGCGCGGACGAACGAGACCCCCGGGCACAAGGGCGTCTCCGCCTTCCTGGTCCCCGCCGACGCCCCCGGCCTCACCCGCCGCCCCGTCCACGGCAAGCTCGGTCTGCGCGGCCAGGCCACCGCCGAACTCGCCCTGGAGGGGGTGCGCGTCCCGGCCTCCGCGATGCTCGGCCCCGAGGGGAAGGGCTTCGCCGTCGCCATGTCCGCCCTGGCCAAGGGCCGGATGTCGGTCGCCGCCGGCTGCGTCGGCATCGCCCAGGCGGCGCTCGACGCCGCCGTGCGCTACGCGGGGGAGCGCGAGCAGTTCGGCAAGCCCATCGCCTCGTACCAGCTGGTGCAGGAACTCCTCAGCGACATCGCCGTGGACGTGGACGCGGCCCGGCTGCTGACCTGGCGGGTCGCCGACCTGATCGACCGGGGCGAGGACTTCGCCACCGCCGCCTCCAAGGCCAAGCTGTACGCCTCCGAGGCCGCCGTCCGCTGCGCCAACAACGCCCTCCAGGTCTTCGGCGGCTACGGCTACATCGACGAGTACCCCGTGGGCAAGCTGCTGCGCGACGCCCGCGTGATGACCCTCTACGAGGGCACCAGCCAGATCCAGAAGCTCATCATCGGCCGGGCGCTCACCGGGGTCTCCGCCTTCTGAGTGCCGCGCCCCAGGGGGTCTGAGTATCCGGGCGGATGTGGCGGGCGCCACATCCGCCCGATGCTGTGCCCATGAGCGAGTCACAGGTCAAGCAGCAGAACACGAACGCGTACCACGCGCAGGCCGTCATCTCCTTCGCGGTCGCCATCGCCGCCGTCGGCATCGGGATCTACCAGCTGGAGGCGAGCGCCTGGGTCCGCGCCTTCCTCGCGGTCTCCGTCCTCTACCTCACCACCTCCGCCTTCACCCTCGCCAAGGTGGTCCGCGACCGGCAGGAGACGGACCGGATCGTCAGCCGGGTGGACCAGGCCCGTCTGGAGAAGCTCCTCGCCGAGCACGACCCCTTCCAGCAGAAGCTCTGAGCGGCCCCGGCCCCCGAAGGCTCTAAGCGCTTGCTCAGCTTCGTTGTATGGTGTTCGTCCTGACCGGTCCGAGGAGGAGTGTGGGATGAGCGCGGCGGAGCAGACGCCCGGCGGCGAGGACGTGCCCTGGGGCGAGGTCACGCCCGAGGCCGCCCGGAGGCTGCTGGTCGCGGCCGTCGAGGCCTTCGCCGAACGCGGCTACCACGCCACGACCACCCGGGACATCGCCGGCCGCGCCGGCATGAGCCCGGCGGCGCTCTACATCCACTACAAGACCAAGGAAGAGCTGCTCCACCGGATCAGCCGCATCGGCCACGACAAGGCCCTGGAGATCCTCCGGGCCGCCGAGACCCGTGACGGCGCCCCCGCCGAGCGGCTCGCCGACGCCGTGCGCTCCTTCGTCCGCTGGCACGCGGAGCACCACACCACGGCCCGGGTCGTGCAGTACGAGCTGGACGCGCTCGGCCCCGAGCACCGCACCGAGATCGTGGAGCTGCGCCGGGAGACCGACGCGAGCGTGCGCCGGATCATCGAGGAGGGCGTGGCGGCCGGCGAGTTCGACCAGGCGGACGTGGCCGGCACCACCGTCGCCGTGCTCTCGCTCTGCATCGACGTCGCCCGCTGGTTCAACCCGGAGGGCCGCCGGACGCCCGACGAGGTCGGCGCGCTCTACGCCGACCTCGTGCTCCGCATGGTGGGCCACCGGGCTCAGAAGTAGTAGCGCGAGACCGACTCGGCGACGCACACCGGCTTGTCGCCGCCCTCGCGCTCCACGGTCACCTTCGCGGTGACCTGCACGCCGCCGCCCGCCTCCTCGACCTTCGTCAGCACCGCCGTGGCGCGCAGCCGCGAGCCGACCGGCACCGGGGCGGGGAAGCGCACCTTCTCCGTGCCGTAGTTGAGGCCCATCCTCATGCCCTCGACCCGCAGCACCTGCGGCACGAACAGCGGCAGCAGGGAGAGGGTCAGATAGCCGTGCGCGATCGTCGTGCCGAAGGGGCCGGAGGCGGCGCGCTCGGGGTCGACGTGGATCCACTGGTGGTCACCGGTGGCCTCGGCGAAGAGGTCGATCCGCTTCTGGTCGACCTCCAGCCAGTCGCTGTGCCCCAGCTGCTCGCCGACCCCCGCGCGCAGCTCCTCGGCGGAGGTGAAGATCCTCGGCTCGGCCATCTCCCTGGTCCCTTCTCGTACGACATACCAAACGGTTTGTGTCTAAGCGCTTGCTCAGCATGTGGGGTGGGGGGCGCGGTGTCAACGGACCAGTAGGGTTCGAGGGGTGCCGCAGATTCCCGAGAAGATCCACGAGCTCACCGTCGGCCAGCTCGCCGCCCGCAGCGGCGCCGCCGTCTCCGCCCTCCACTTCTACGAGGCCAAGGGGCTCATCGGCAGCCGCCGCACCGCCGGCAACCAGCGCCGCTACGGGCGCGACGCGCTGCGCCGGGTCGCCTTCATCCGCGCCGCGCAGCGCGTCGGCATCCCCCTCGCCACCATCCGCGACGCCCTCTCCGAACTCCCCGAGGAGCGCACCCCGACCCGCGAGGACTGGTCCCGCCTCTCCGCCACCTGGCGGACCGAGCTCGACGACCGCATCAAGCAGCTCGGCCGGCTCCGCGACCACCTGACGGACTGCATCGGCTGCGGCTGCCTCTCCCTGGAGACCTGCGTCCTCTCCAACCCCGACGACGTCTTCGGCGAGCGGATGGCGGGTTCCCGGCTGCTGCCGCTGCGCCGCGAGACCGAGAACGAGGAATCCTAAGAGGCATCCGGAGGGGGCTCCTGAGCGGAGTCCTGAGCGGGTCTCCGAGGGGACCCCTGAGCGGACTCCTCGCCGGGCTCCGACAGCGCCGCCCGCACCTGCTCCGCCGTGGAGCGGGCGCGGGTGCCGTCCGGCAGCGCCAGGGTGTCCTCCAGGCCGATCCGGCCGTCCAGACCGAGCCGCCGGGCCAGCCGCAGCACCGGCCAGGCCGCCGCCCCGGTCCCGTGGAGCAGGACGGGAACCGCGCCGTGCGCGGCCGCCAGGGCCAGGACCCACGGCCCGGCCCGCCCGTCCGGCGCCTGTGCCGCGATCCGCCGCACCCGGGTTGCCGCCGGCGAGCGGGCGAAGAGGGCCGGGCCCGCCGTCCCGGCCCGCAGCCCCGCCTCCACGGCCACCCCGCGCGCCAGCAGTGCCGCCGCCGTCTCCTCGGCGCCCGGCTCGTGCCAGGCCACCCACGCCAGGTCCGGAAGCGCCTCCCAGGACCGGATCCGTTCCACCCGCCGCGCCGGATCGGGCTCGGCCCGCGCGTCCACCGGCACCGCCACCGGTACGCGGACGGCGTCCCGCACCGCCGTCAGCGCGGGCCCCACCACCCGGGGCGACAGCGAGACCGCGCCGCAGGGCGTCCGGGGCCGGATCCGCACCTCGCGCGCCCCCGCCGCCACCGCGTCCGCCGCGGCCCCGGCGAGCCCCGCCGGATCACGCGGCACCACCGCCGGCCCCTCGGGCCCCCGGGCGCCGTTCAGCGCCGCCTGGAGCAGCCGCGCCGCCCCGTCCACGTCACACCGCACGGGCGGCGGGGAGACCGCACGGATCCCGGCTCACGCCGCAGGGACCAGCGGGCGGGCGCGGACGCCCCGGGCCCGGGCCAGGGCCCCCGGGGTGAGGACCGCCCGGGGCACCTCGACCCCGCAGTCCGCGCACACCGGGCCGTACCAGTCCCCGTCCCCGGCGCCGCCGGTCCACGCGATCCGCGTGCCCGCGCACCCCGGGCACGCCTCGCCGGGGCCGTGCTCCAGCGCCGTCACCAGCCGCCGCACCACCTGGGGCAGCGGGTCGGTCGGGTGGACGGCCGGATCGCCGCACCGCACCACGCCGTTGCCGCCCCACACGTCCCGGTGCCAGTCGTCGAGCGCCCCCAGCGCGCGCAGCCCGCCGTGCTTCTCCCGCCGGCGCCGGGCGGCGAACCCCTCCTCGTACGCGAGCCAGACCGCCCGCGCCTCCTCCAGCTCCTCCAGGGCGGCCACCAGCCGCGCCGGATCGAGCTCCCGGTCGTCCGGGCCGAACCCGTGCCGGTGGCACAGGTGGTCCCAGGTCGCCCGGTGCCCATAGGGAGCGAACCGCTCCAGGCACTTGCGCAGCGCGTACCTGCGCAACGCCGTGTCGCAGCGCTGATCGCGCACCTGTCTCGCGAGACTCCGGAAACCGGCCATCGCCCGCCACCTCCGTGCTGGTCGTTCGCGCATCCGCGGTACCAGAGGGACGAACGACGGCGCCGCCGTGTTCCGCCCGGACGCGGAACGGCCACCTACCTGGCGGGAACTCGCCACCCCGGCGGCGGGTCAGCGCCGCCCGATCCGGGCCGCCGAGACCACCACCCGCGCCAGCTCGGGCCGCCGCACGTCGCCGTGCGAGCGGACCGCGTCCGCCACGTCCACGCTCACGCAGCCCGAGGCCGGAACCCCGTCCCGCAGCACCGTCGCCAGCGTCCGCCGCGCCGCCCCCGGCACGCCCTGGACGCCGTCCCATCCGATCGCCCCCCACCGGGGGTCCCGGGCCGCCCGCCACCCCGGCGGCTCCGCCGGGGACGCCGAGTCCCCGGCCGTCCGGGAGGCCAGCGGATACATCACCCCGAGCGCGGTGTCGTGCCGCGAGTGACAGGCCACCACCGGCCCCCGCACCCGCAGCTGCATGTCCCTCAGCGCCCCCGACCCGCCCGGGTCGTGCGGCAGCCGGGCCGCGAACGCGTAGTGCGAGAAGGCCCCCTGGAGCAGCGTCATCGAACGGACCGGCCGCAGCGCCCCCGGCAGCCCGCGCAGCGCGTACGCCACGAGCCGGGCGCCCGTGCCGTGCCCCACCAGGTGCACCCGCAGCCCCGGCGCTGCCCGCGCCACCTCCGCGAGCAGCGGCCCGAGCCCCCGCTCGCCCACGTGCCCCGCCCGCCGCTTCATGACGTGGTACGCGGCCTGCCGCAGGGCCTCCCGGCCGCCCTTCCACAGCCGCCCGAGCCCGTCCCCGAGGCCGTCCCCGAACGCCGCGCCGGGCGCGGTCCCCTCCAGGGCCGCGGTGAACAGGGCGCAGGTCTCCAGGGGATCCGCCGCCAGGAACTCCGGCGGTTCGCCGGCCGCGGCGAACCCCTCGCCGCCCCCGTCCGCCAGCTCCCGCAGCAGCGCCCCGAACTCCGCGAACGCCGCCTCCTCGGGTGGCGCCAGGGCCAGCAGTTCGGTGAGCCGGACGATCGTCCGCTCCTTCTCCGGCAGCGTCGTCACCAGCGCCCGGAAGTCCGGCACCGGCTCGTCCGTGAACATCATCGAGGGCCAGACCACCCCCGCGTACCCCGCCTCCACCCCCGGGGCCAGCAGCCCCGGGAACGGAGCGAAGAAGTCCGCGTACAGCAGGGTGGCGCCGGACGGGGAGTTGTTCCAGCCGTGCGCGAACACCACCAGGTCCGTCACCCCCCGCCGCGCCAGCGCGACCAGCTCGGCCGCCTGTCCCGCCGGACCGTCCCCGTCCTTGTCGAGGACGATCTCCCGGTACGGATCCACACTCATCCCGCTCACGACCCGCCCGCCCTCCGCGTCGAGGAAGCGCCCAGGGGCCCGTGCCCCGCAACCCCCGGGCAGCATGCCCGAATCCGGCCGCGCTCAGACCTCGCCGGGCGGTCCGGACGCCGCGGCCGTCCGCCCCTCGGGGGCGACCCCCCTCACCGGTACAGCAGGTGCTCCCGCCGCACCGCGCGGAAGGCCGCCAGGTCCGGTTCCCACGCGCCGACGACCTCGTCGGTGTCCGCGCCCGCGTCGATCAGGGTGCGGACGCGGGTGGAGCCGGTCAGCTTGTCGATCCAGTGGTCCGGCCGCCAGGCGAAGCCGGACCAGGAGCGGCGGGCGGTCACCAGGAGGCCGATCCCGGTGCGCACCGGGTCGAAGGCCTCGCGGTCGTGGACGTGGAGCTGGACGCCGCCGACCGTGCGGCCCTGGAACTTGGAGAAGACCGGGGCGAAGTACGCCTCGCGGAAGTGGACTCCGGGCAGGCCGAGGGCGTTCGCCGCCTCCGCCCAGCGGCGGTCGACGCCCTCCGCGCCGAGGAGTTCGAAGGGGCGGGTGGTGCCCCGGCCCTCGGAGAGGTTGGTGCCCTCGAAGAGGCAGGTGCCGGAGTAGACCAGCGCGGTCTCCGGGGTCGGCATGTTCGGGCTCGGCGGCACCCAGGGCAGCCCCGTGGCGCCGAAGAAGTCCGCGCGCCGCCAGCCGGTCATCCGCACCGTCTCCAGCTCCACCGGCCGGGCCAGGAACTCGGCGTTGAAGAGCAGCGCCAGCTCGGCCACCGTCATCCCGTGCGCCTGCGCGATCGGTTCGCGGCCGACGAAGGTGGCGAAGGCCCGGTCCAGGACGGGGCCGAGGGCCGCCCGGCCGCTCACCGGGTTCGGCCGGTCCAGGACCACGAAGTGCTTCCCGGCCAGCTCCGCCGCCACCATGCAGTCGTAGAGGGTCCAGATGTAGGTGTAGAAGCGGGCGCCGGCGTCCTGGACGTCGAAGACGACGGTGTCGACGCCGGAGGCGGTGAAGACGTCGGCCAGTGCCCGGCCGCTCTTCAGGTACGTGTCGTACACCGGCAGTCCGGTCGCCGGGTCGTCGTGCCTGCCCTCCGAACCGCCCGCCTGCGCGGTGCCCCGGAAGCCGTGCTCGGGGCCGAAGACCGCCACCAGGCGGACCCGTTCGTCGGCGTGCATGACGTCCACCAGGTGCCGGGCGTCGGGGGTGATCCCGGTCGGGTTGGTGACCACGCCGACCCGCTCGCCGGCCAGGAGGGCGTACCCGTCGGCCGCCAGCCGCTCGAATCCGGTCCGTACGCGCGCGTGCGCCCGCCCGGGGACGGCCGCGGCCGGGGAGGCCGTCGCGGCGAGCGCCCCTCCGGCGGTCAGCGCCCCTCCGGCCGCCAGCAGGTTCCGACGCGACAGCAGCTTCATCCGCCTCATGCGTGACATGGGCACGCAGGTTAGCGCTCCCGGCCCTCCGGGGGAACGAGGCGTGCGGAAGCGGTCGGGCCGCTTCTCCGGGCCTTCCCCCCTCCATACCGACCGGTTAGTCTGCCCGGTGTCACCGGAACGAGAGCCGAACCATCTGGAGGGGTCCATGAACGCGGGCACGCACGAGGTCCGGGGCGCGGCCGTCGTCGTCACCGGAGCGGGCGGCGGCATCGGCGCCGCCCTCGCCCGGCGCTTCGCCGCCGAAGGCGCCCGCGTCGTCGTCAACGACCTCGACCCGGTCCGGGCCGAGGCCGTCGCCGGCGAGATCGGCGCCCTCGCCGTCCCCGGCGACGCCTCCGCGATCGTCGACGAGGCCCGCGACGCCCTCGGCGGCACCGTCGACATCTGGTGCGCCAACGCCGGACTCGCCTCCGCGGGCGACGCCTTCGCCGACGAGGCCGTCTGGGCCGCCGCCTGGGACGTCAACGTCATGGCCCACGTCCGCGCGGCCCGCGCCCTGCTCCCCGACTGGCTGGAGCGCGGCGCCGGCCGCTTCGTCTCCACCGTCTCCGCCGCCGGCCTGCTCACCATGATCGGCGCGGCGCCGTACAGCGTCTCCAAGCACGGCGCCCACGCCTTCGCCGAGTGGCTCTCCCTCACCTACCGCCACCGCGGCCTCAAGGTGCACTCCATCTGCCCGCAGGGCGTCCGCACCGACATGCTCGACGCCACCGGCTCGGCCGGCGACCTCGTCCTCGTCCCCACCGCGATCGAGCCCGACGCCGTCGCCGACGCCCTCCTCGACGCCATCGCGGAGGACCGCTTCCTGGTCCTCCCGCACCCGGAGGTCGCCGACTTCTACCGCCACCGCGCGGAGGACCCCGAGCGCTGGATCGGCGGCATGAACAAGCTCCAGCGGCACTGGGAGGCGGGCGCGCGGTAGCGCACCCGGCGACGGATGGGAAGATCTACCGACGACAGGCCCCGGCCATCAGGGACGGGGCGGCGAACCGGAAGGCGGCGGAGCATGGCCAGGACGACGGACGGAGACGCCACGCCCGTCCCCCAGAGGCTCCTCGCCGCCGCCACCCGGCTCTTCGCCGAGCGGGGCTACGACCGCACCTCCGTCCAGGAGATCGTCGAGGCGGCGGGCGTCACCAAGGGCGCGCTCTACCACTACTTCGGCTCCAAGGAGGACCTCCTCCAGGAGGTGTACGCGCGCGTGCTCCGCCTCCAGCAGGAGCGGCTCGACGACTTCGCGGACTCCGACGCGCCGGTCGACGAGCGGCTGCGCTCCGCCGCCGCCGACGTCGTGGTCACCACCATCGAGAACCTCGACGACGCCTCGATCTTCTTCCGCTCCATGCACCACCTGAGCCCGGAGAAGAACAAGCAGGTCCGCGCCGAGCGCCGGCGCTACCACGAGCGCTTCCGCGCCCTCGTGGAGGAAGGCCAGCGGGCGGGCGTCTTCTCCTCCGCCACGCCCGCCGACCTCGTCGTGGACTACCACTTCGGCTCCGTGCACCACCTGTCCACGTGGTACCGCCCGGACGGCCCGCTCGCCCCGCAGCAGGTCGCCGACCACCTGGCCGACCTCCTGCTGCGGGCGCTGCGCCCGTAACGGGCCCTACAGGTACTTCTTCAGCTCCCGGCGGGCCAGCGAGCGCTGGTGCACCTCGTCGGGGCCGTCCGCGAGCCGCAGGGTCCGCGCCGCCGCCCACAGCTCGGCGAGCGGGAAGTCCTGCGAGACGCCGCCGGCGCCGTGCGCCTGCACCGCCCTGTCGACGATGTCCACCACCGCGCGCGGGGTGGCGATCTTGATGGCCTGGATCTCGGTGTGGGCGCCCTTGTTGCCGACGGTGTCCATCAGCCAGGCCGTCTTGAGGACGAGCAGCCGCAGCTGCTCGATCGTCACCCGCGCGTCCGCGATCCAGTTCTGCACCACGCCCTGCTGGGCGAGGGCCTTGCCGAAGGCGGTACGGGTCACGGCCCGCCGGCAGGTCAGCTCCACCGCCCGCTCGGCCATGCCGATCAGCCGCATGCAGTGGTGGATGCGGCCCGGGCCGAGCCGCGCCTGGGCGATGGCGAAGCCGCCGCCCTCCTCGCCGATCAGGTTCGCCGCCGGGACCCGCACGTCCTCGAAGACCACCTCGGCGTGACCGCCGTGGTAGTGGTCCTCGTAGCCGTACACCCGCATCGCCCGGCGCACCTCGACGCCCGGCGTGTCGCGCGGCACGAGGATCATCGACTGCTGGCGGCGGGGGTCCGTCCCGTCCGGGTCGGTCTTGCCCATCACGATGAAGACCTTGCAGTCGGGGTTCATCGCCCCGGAGATGTACCACTTGCGCCCGTCGATCACGTACGAGTCGCCGTCCCGCCGGATCCGGGTCTCGATGTTGGTCGCGTCGGAGGAGGCCACCTCGGGCTCGGTCATCGCGAAGGCGGACCGGATCTCGCCCGCCAGCAGCGGCTCCAGCCACTGCTTCTTCTGCGCCTCGTCGGCGAACTGGGCGAGCAGCTCCATGTTCCCGGTGTCCGGGGCCGCGCAGTTCAGGGCGGTCGGCGCGAGCTGCGGGCTGCGGCCGGTGATCTCGGCGAGCGGGGCGTACTGGAGGTTGGTCAGCCCGGCCCCGTACTCCTCGTCCGGGAGGAAGAGGTTCCACAGGCCCTGCCGCTTGGCCTCGGCCTTGAGCTCCGCCACCACCGGCGGCTCGTCCCAGGGGGAGGCGAGCGCGGCGCGCTGTTCCTCGGCGACGGCCTCGGCGGGGTACACGTGCTCGTCCATGAAGGCGAGCAGCCGGGCGCGCAGCTCCTCGGTGCGGGCGTCGTAGGAGAAGTCCATGGCGGTTCAGCCCTCCTGAAGGGTGGTCAGGCCGTGCTCGATGAAGACGGGGACGAGCTCGCCGATCCGGTCGAAGCCGGCGCCGACGGTCTGCCCGAGGGTGTAGCGGTAGTGGATGCCCTCCAGGATCACGGCGAGCTTGAACCACGCGAAGGCCGTGTACCAGGAGAGGGCGGAGACGTCCCGGCCGGAGCGGTCGGCGTACCGCTCGACCAGCTCGGCGGCGGTGGGGTGGCCCGCGGCGGCGGCGGTCGTCGAGATCGGCGAGCCGGGCAGGTCGAGCGGGGTGCTGTACATGACGAGCAGGCCCAGGTCGGTCAGCGGGTCGCCGAGCGTGGACATCTCCCAGTCGAGCACCGCCTTGATCCGGTCGTCCGCGCCGACGAGCGCGTTGTCGAGCCGGTAGTCGCCGTGCACCACGGTCGGCGCGGGGGAGCCGGGCAGCGCGCGGCCGAGGGCCGCGTGCAGCTCCTCGATGCCGGGCAGCTCACGGCCCCGGGAGGCGGCGAGCTGCTTGCCCCAGCGGCGCAGCTGCCGGTCGAGGAAGCCCTCCGGCCGGCCGAAGTCGCCGAGTCCCACGGCCTCCGGATCCACCGCGTGCAGGTCGACCAGGGTGTCGACGAGGCCGAGGACGGCGGCGCGGGTGCGCTCCGGGCCCAGCGGGGCGAGCTGGGAGGCGGAGCGGTACGGGGTCCCCTCGACGAACTCCATGACGTAGAAGGGCGCGCCGAGCACCTCCTCGTCCTCGCAGAGCAGCACCGTGCCCGGCACCGGCACCGCGGTCCCGCCGAGCGCGCTGATGACCCGGTGCTCCCGCTTCATGTCGTGCGCGGTGGCCAGCACGTGGCCGAGCGGCGGGCGGCGCACCACCCAGCGGCCGGTGCCGTCGGTGACGACGTACGTGAGGTTGGAGCGGCCGCCCTCGATCAGCCGGGCTTCGAGGGGTCCGGCGACCAGGCCCGGCCGCTCGCGGTCCAGGTGGTGGCGCAGGCGCTCGGGGTCGAGGCCGGGTGGTGGGGCGGCGTGGCTCATCGGGCGTACCTCCGGTGGGTCGGGCGGTCGGCGTTCATGATGACCGACCAGTCGGTATGTCGTCCAGGGGGCTCCCCGAAACGCCGGAGGGGCCCGGGATCCGCCCCGGGCCCCTCCGCCCTCACGCGTGGCAGGCCACCGGCACCCCGCCGTTCATCGCCGCCATGTCGCCGAAGACCGCCACCGGGTCGAGCGGATGCCCCTCCGGGAGCCCGTCCAGTTCGGCGTAGGCCCGGTGCAGGTTCGCCACCAGCCGCTCGCTCTCCCGCCACGCGCCGAACTCGCCCGGGTCCGCCCGGCGGGCCGTCTCCAGCGGCGGATCCCCCTTCGCGTGCCCCTCGGCGGCCAGCTCCGCCACCCACCGCAGATAGCGCTCGGTGGCGTCGTAGGCGCTCGGGTCCGTCACCGGCCCGTGCCCCGGCACCACCCGCTCCGCGTCCAGCGACCGCAGCAGGCCGAGCGCGCGCAGCGAGCCGGACAGCGAGCCCATCGGCAGGAACGGGGTCCCGCCCTGGAAGACCAGGTCCCCGGTGAAGACCACGCCCTGTTCCGGCAGGTGGGCGATCGAGTCGCCGGTGGTGTGCGCGGGCCCCGGGTGCAGCAGCCGCACCTCGATCCCGCCCGCGTACACCGTCATCCGGTCGCGGTAGGTGACGTCGGGCGGTGTGATCTCGATCCGCCCGAAGTCGGTCCGCGGCCACAGCAGGTGCAGCTGGTGCCCGGCGTCGAGCTGCTCGGACCGGCAGTTCTCGTGGCCGACGATCCGCGCCTCCGGCCGGAACACGCCGTTGCCGTAGGTGTGGTCCCCGTGGTGATGGGTGTTCACGACGGTGCGGGGCAGCGGCAGCCCCGCGGCGAGCACCGCCTCCCGCAGCAGCAGGGCGCGCCGCTCGGTGGCGGTGGTGTCGACGAGCAGCGACTCGCCCGGGTCGCCGAGGAAGCCGGCGTTGTTCAGGCACCAGCCGCCGTCGGGCTGGACGTAGGCGTGGACGTGCGGCGCGAGCGTGACCACGTACGGGTCGGTGACAGGCACAGGGCTCCCCCGGGAGGACGGGCCGACAAGATCGGCGGATCAGGGGAAGCCTGCCATCAGCGGGCCCGTCCGGGGCCCGCTTCCCGAGGACCGCCCGCCGCCCGTCCCCTCCTGCTCCCGCCCGTCCCCTCCTGCCGCCGCCCGTCCTCCTCCCGCCTTCCGCCGGTCGCCCCGCCTTCCGCCGGTCGCCCCCGCCTTCCGCCGGACCCCTCCCGCCCCCGCCGGTCGCCCCCCGCCCGCCCCGCCCGGCTTGCGGAGGGCCCGGACCCCGCCGAGGGTCGGAGCCATGAAGGCGATCAGCTACCGCCACTACGGCGGCCCCGAGGTCCTGGAGTACGGCGAGCTGCCCGACCCGAAGGTGGGGCCCGACGAGGTCCTGGTCAGGGTGCGGGCCGCGGCGGTCAACCCGGTCGACTGGAAGGCCCAGGCCGGCTACCTCGACGGCATGATCGACGCGGTCTTCCCCGTCGTCCCCGGCTGGGACGTCTCCGGCGTCGTCGTCCGCCCCGGCGTCTCCGTCACCGAGTGGGCGGAGGGCGACGAGGTCATGGGGTACGTCCGGGAGGACGTCCTCGCGCACGGCACCTTCGCCGAGTACGTCGCCGCCCCCGTCCGCACCCTCGCCCGCAAGCCCCGGAGCTGCTCCTTCGAGGAGGCCGCCGCGCTGCCCCTGGCCGGGCTCACCGCCTACCAGGCCCTGCACACCGCGCTCTCGGTGCGGAAGGGGGAGACGGTCCTGGTGCTCGCCGCGGCCGGCGGGGTCGGCTCGATGGCCGTGCAGATCGCCCGGCACCTCGGTTGCCGGGTCCTGGGCGCCGTCCGCGAGTCGGGCCGGGAGCGCGTCGAGGAGCTCGGCGGCGAACCGGTCCTCTTCGACGAGCGGACCTTCGCCGGCCAGGTCCGGGAGCTCGCCCCGGACGGCGTGGACGCGGTCCTGGACACCCTCGGCGGCCCCTTCCTCCCGCACGCGGCCGAGCTGCTGGCGGCCGGCGGCCGGATCGCCTCAGTCGCCGACGGCGAGGTCCTGGCGCTCGGCGGCCGCTACTACTGGGTCCGTCCGGACGCCGCCGACCTGGCCGCCCTCGCCGACCTCGCCGACGAGGGGGTCCTGGACGTCCGGGTGGCGAAGACCTTCCCGCTGGAGCACGCCGCCGACGCGCAGCGCGCCAACGCGGCGGGCGGCCTCCAGGGCAAGGTCGTCGTCACCGTTCCGTAGCCCCCGGAGCGGCCTCCGGTCCCCGGCCTCACCAGATCAGCGCCGCCCCGCACACCGCCAGGGCCACCGTGCACCCGGCGGCCAGCAGCGCGGCCCGCACCGAGAGGACCCGCGGCCGGGCGGCGTCCAGGGTGCGGATCCGCCGGTGCGCGACGGCGAGGAAGCCGATCCACACCAGCGCGGAGAGGGCCAGTCCGGTCAGCCCGGCGGCGGTGGCGCCGTCCATCAGGGCCAGCTTGATCCCGAGCACCGCCACGACCGTGCACGACAGCGTCGTCCGGCGCCAGGCGAGCCGCGTCCGCTCGGGCTGGAGCCCCGGATCGCGGGCCTCGCCGCCGGCCGCCGTACCGCCTCCCCGGGCCTCGTCGCCGGCCGCCGTACCGCCCACTACCCGGCCCGGCCGAAGACCACGAGCACCACCATCGCGACCGCGACCACGGCCACGGTGAGGCTCAGCACGGCCGGGAAGCGGGAGACGGGGAGGTCCTCGCCGCGGCGCATGGCCCGCTCGCAGCGGATCCAGTGGTTCACCGCGCGCAGCGCGCACAGCACGCCGGCGGCGAGCAGCGCGAGCGCGAGCCCGACCCGGACCGCCCAGCGCAGGTCCGGCAGGAACTGGTCGACGGCGAAACCTCCGCCGATGAGCGCGAGTGCCGTCCGGATCCAGGCGAGGAAGGTCCGCTCGTTGGCGAGGGAGAAGCGGTAGTCGGGGGTCTCGCCCTCGTCCCGGATCCGCCGCGGCGCGAACCACAGCCGCAGGCTCTGTACGAATCGGCTCACCCCGGCACCCTAACGGCCCGCCCCACCGCCCCGCCGACGGCCCGCCCCCGGGCCCCGGGCCCCGCGCCCCGCCGGGCGAGCCCCGCGTCCACCGCCCCCGCGTCCACCGCCTCGCGCCTACCGCCCCCGCTCCGCCTCCAGCCGCTCGTACGCCGCGAGGCCGTCCGGCACCCACTCCCAAGCCCCGGGGGCGCCGGGCAGCCGCTCGCGGAGTTCGTCCTCGGTCAGGAAGGCGTGCCAGGCCACCTCCTCGGCCTGCGGCCGCACCGGCAGCTCGCAGCGGACCTCGTACACGGACGACCACCACTTGCCGGCCACGCCGCCGGAGTCGTACAGGAACTTGAACAGGAACTCGGGGCGCGGCAGTCCGAAGACGCCCAGCTCCTCCTCGGCCTCGCGCAGCGCCGCGTCGTCGTAGGACTCGCCGGCGCCGACGACCCCGCCGACGAACAGGTCGTACATCGAGGGGAAGACCAGCTTGCCCGGGGTCCTGCGGTGGACGAAGAGCCGGCCCTCGGCGTCCCGCACCCGGACGAAGGTGCAGCGGTGGATCAGGCCCCGCGCGTACACCTCACCGCGCGGGGCCCGTCCGACCACCCGGTCCTGTTCGTCGACGACGTCGAGTACTTCCTCGGAGGCGCTCATGCGCCCATCCAACCAGCCGGACCGGGAGGGTTCACTGCCCCATGACGTACTTGACCGTCGGGCCCGTGGTCCAGCCGCCGTCCACGGCGAGCTCGGCGCCCGTCACGTACGAGGCGGCGTCCGAGAGCAGGAAGACGACCGCGCCGGCGATCTCGTCGGCCTCGCCGACCCGGCCCATCGGCGTGTTCGGGTACATGCCCTCGCCGCGCTGGATGCCGACCGAGGCGGTCATCGGGGTGTAGGTCATGCCCGGGTGGACCGAGTTGACGCGGATCTTCGAGGTGCCGAGCTCCACCGCGCCGATCTTGGTGAGACCGCGGACGCCCCACTTGGAGGCGCCGTAGCCGGCGGTGAGGGCGAGGCCCATCAGGCCGGCCGCGGAGGAGACGTTGACGACGGAGCCGCCGCCGGCCTCCCGCATCGCCGGGACCGCGGCCTTCATGCCGATGAAGACGCCGGTGAGGTTGACGTCGAGGACCTTGCGGAAGTGCTCGACGCTCTCGGTCTCCAGGAGCGCGCCGGTGGAGATGCCGGCGTTGTTCACCAGGCCGTGCAGACCGCCGAACTCGGCGACGGCGTACGCGACGGCCGCCGCCCACTCCTCCTCGGAGGTGACGTCGTGGTGGAAGAAGCGGGCGCGCTCGCCGAGGCTCGCGGCGGTCGCCTCGCCGTCCTCGTCGAGGACGTCGGTGACGACCACGCTCGCCCCGGCGGCGACGGCCTGGCGGGCCGCCTCGGCGCCCAGGCCGCGGGCGCCGCCGGTGATGAGGACGGTCTTGCCGGTGAGGTCGTTCATGGGAGGTCCTTTCGGGGTGGTGCGCGGTGGTTCAGGTCCTCCGGGGCGGTGCGGCCCGGAGGAGCGCGGTGGTGGTCTCGACGAGGTCGGCGAGGAAGAGGGGCTCGTCGGTGAGCGGCTCCGTCCCGTCGAGGTACTGCCGGGCCCGGTCGGCGAGCGCCGCGCCGACGACCGTGAGGGCCAGGTCGAGGCGCTCCAGGAGCAGCGGCTCGGGCAGCCCGTCGGCGGCCAGGCGGTCGGCGAGGCGCTCGATCAGCGACCAGTAGGCGGTGCCGGCGAGGGTGGGGTGCGGGGTGCGGGAGCGGACGCCGCTCTCGTGGCTGAGCTGCGCGGAGATCCGCAGGCAGCGCCGGCCGCGCTCGGTGGCCAGTTCGCTGGACTCGGCCGTGACGAGCGCGGTGAGCAGCTCGCGCACGCCGGCGTCGGCCGGGTGCGGCACGGAGACGAGCACCCGCTCGGTCCGCTCCAGCCGGCCGGCCATGACCGCGTCGAGGAGTCCGGCGCGGGAGCCGAAGTGGTACTGCACGGCAGACGGGTTGGCCTGCCCGGCGAGCCGGGTGACGTCCCGCAGCTGTGCGCCGTGGACCCCCTGAGAGGCGAACAGCTCCTCGGCCGCGCGGATCAGTTTGTCCCGGGTCTCGGGTCCCGACGTCCTTGCCATGCGTTCATATTAATGCTCGACATTAGAAAACGGAAAGGAGTTCTCCGGGCGCGAACGGTTGACTCGATACATTCGTGTATCCAAGATGCGGTCCATGTCCTACGACGCCGATGTGATCGTGATCGGGGCCGGCCTCGCCGGTCTCGTCGCCACCGCCGAGCTGGTCGACGCCGGCCGGTCCGTGATCCTCCTGGACCAGGAGCCCGAACAGTCCCTGGGCGGCCAGGCCCACTGGTCCTTCGGCGGGCTCTTCCTCGTCGACTCGCCCGAACAGCGCCGGCTGCGCGTCAAGGACAGCCACGCCCTCGCCCTCCAGGACTGGATGGGCACCGCCGGCTTCGACCGCCCCGAGGACGACTGGGCCCGCCGCTGGGCGGAGGCGTACGTCGACTTCGCCGCGGGCGAGAAGCGCTCCTGGCTCCACGCGCGCGGGGTCCGCTTCTTCCCCGTCGTCGGCTGGGCCGAGCGCGGCGGCTACGACGCCACCGGACACGGCAACTCCGTCCCCCGCTTCCACATCACCTGGGGTACGGGCCCCGGCCTCGTCGCCCCCTTCGAGGCGAAGGTCCGCGAGGGCGTCGCCCGCGGCCTCGTCACCTTCCGCTTCCGCCACCGCGTCACCTCGCTCGGCCGCACCGGAGGCGCGCTCGACACGGTCTCCGGCGAGATCCTGGAACCCTCCGACGCCGAGCGCGGCACCGCCAGCAGCCGTACCGCCACCGGCTCCTTCGAACTGAGGGCGCAGGCGGTGATCGTCACCACCGGCGGCATCGGCGGCAACCACGACCTGGTCCGCGCCCAGTGGCCCGCCCGCCTCGGCACCCCGCCCGAGAAGCTGCTCTCCGGCGTCCCCGCCCACGTCGACGGCCTGATGCTCGGCATCGCGGAGAAGGCCGGCGCCCGGCAGGTCAACCGCGACCGGATGTGGCACTACACCGAGGGCATCGAGAACTGGAACCCGATCTGGGCGAAGCACGGCATCCGCATCCTGCCCGGCCCCTCGTCCCTCTGGCTCGACGCCACCGGCAAACGGCTCCCGGTCCCGCTCTTCCCCGGCTTCGACACCCTCGGGACGCTCGAACACATCATGCGGACCGGCCACGACCACACCTGGTTCGTCCTCGACAAGCGGATCATCGGCAAGGAGTTCGCCCTCTCCGGCTCCGAGCAGAACCCCGACCTCACCGGCAAGTCCGTCCGCGACGTCCTGGGCCGCGCCCGCGCCGACGTCCCCGGACCGGTCCAGGCCTTCATGGACAAGGGCGTCGACTTCGTCGTCGAGCACGACCTGTCCGCCCTCGTCCGCGGCATGAACCGGGTCACCGGCCGGGACCTCATCGACGAGGCCGCGCTCCGCCGCGAACTCACCGCCCGCGACCGCGAGATCGCCAACCCCTTCACCAAGGACCTCCAGATCACCGCGATCCGCGGCGCCCGCAGCTACCTGGGCGACCGCCTCATCCGCACCGCCGCCCCGCACCGCGTCCTGGACCCCAAGGCCGGCCCGCTGATCGCCGTCCGCCTCAACATCCTCACCCGCAAGTCCCTCGGCGGCCTCCAGACCGACCTCTCCTCCCGGGTCCTCACCGACACCGGCGAACCCCTCCCCGGCCTGTACGCGGCGGGCGAGGCGGCCGGCTTCGGCGGCGGCGGCGTCCACGGCTACCGCTCCCTCGAAGGCACCTTCCTCGGCGGCTGCGTCTTCTCCGGCCGGGCGGCGGGCCGCGCGGCGGCCGCGGCGACGGCGTAGGCCCGGGCGAACCGCCGGACGAGGCGCCGGGGCTCGGGGCCGAGCACGGCGAGGGCCCCGGACCCCCACGTGGGGGTCCGGGGCCCTTCGCGCCGCCGCCCTCGCTACACCAGCAGCGACAGCAGCAGCACGAACACCAGGGCCACCACCGAGATGATGGTCTCCATCACCGACCAGGTCTTGACCGTCTGGCCGACGTTCATGCCGAAGTACTCCTTCACCAGCCAGAAACCGGCGTCGTTGACGTGGCTGAAGAAGAGCGAGCCGGCACCGATCGCCAGCACCAGGAGCGCCGTCTCGCCGGTCGACATGCCCGCCGCCAGCGGGGCCACCAGGCCGGCGGCCGAGATGGTCGCGACCGTGGCGGAGCCCGTCGCGAGCCGGATGGCGACCGCGATCAGCCAGGCCAGGAGCAGGGCCGGGATCGACCAGTTCTCGGAGAACTCCAGGATCATCTGGCCGACGCCGATGTCGATCAGGGTCTGCTTGAAGCCGCCGCCCGCGCCGACGATCAGCAGCACGCCCGCGATCGGGGCCAGGGACTTCTCGACCGTCGAGGACAGCCGCTCCTTGGAGAAGCCGGCCGCACGACCCAGCGTGAACAGCGCGACTATGACGGCGGCGAGCAGCGCGATCAGCGGCGAGCCGATGACGTCGGTGACCTTCTGCACCCCGTTCTCCGGGTCGTCGACCACGATGTCGACGAGCGCCTTCACCAGCATCAGGACCACCGGCAGCAGCACCGTGGCGACGGTCACGCCGAAGCCGGGGCGCTTCTCCAGGTCCTCCGAGGGGCGCGTCGGGATCATGTGCTCGGGCGCCTGGATGTCCACCCAGCGGGCCGCGTACCGGGAGAAGAGCGGGCCCGCGATGATCACGGTCGGGATCGCGACGACCAGGCCGAGGGCGAGGGTGACGCCCAGGTTGGCGCCGACGGCGTCGATCGCGACGAGCGGGCCGGGGTGCGGCGGGATGAGCCCGTGCATCACGGACAGGCCGGCGAGGGCCGGGATGCCGATCCGCATCAGGGAGTAGTTGCCGCGCTTGGCGACCATCAGGACCACCGGGATCAGCAGCACGATGCCGACCTCGAAGAAGAGCGGCAGGCCGATCACCGAGGCGATCAGGACCATCGCCCACGGCATGGAGCGCCGGCTCGCCTTCGCCAGGATCGTGTCGACGATCTGGTCGGCGCCGCCCGAGTCGGCGAGCAGCTTGCCGAGGATCGCGCCGAGCGCGATCAGCACGCCCACGCCGGCCACGGTGTTGCCGAGCCCGGTGCTGAACGACTTGATGGTGTCCGCGAGCGGCGCCCCGGCGAACGCGCCGAGCGCGAGCGAGCCGATGGTCAGCGCCAGGAACGCGTGCAGCTTGAACTTGGTGATGAGCAGGACGATGACGGCGATGCCGGCGAGCACGGCGATGCCCAGCTGTGCGTTGCCCGCCGAGGTGATCGGTTCGGCGGCGTCCGCTGCCAGCATCTCGACGCTGAGACTGGTCACGGTGGGTCCCTTGGGGGTTGAAGGGGGGAGGCAGGAAGAGCGGGGAAAGGGCGCGGGGAAGAGAAGGGGACGGGGAGGTCAGAAGAGGGGCACGGGCCGGGAGAAGGCGCGCAGGGCGGCCACCGCCCGGGCGGCGATCTCCTCCGGGGTGCCCGACACGTCGACGGCGACGCCGGCCTCGTCCTCCTCCAGCGGCTGGAGGGTGGCGAACTGGGAGTCGAGCAGCGCGGTGGGCATGAAGTGCCCCTTGCGCGCCGCCATCCGGCCCTCGATGAGCTCCCGGTCCCCGGTCAGGTGGAGGAAGACGATCCCGGGGGCAGCCGCGCGCAGCCGGTCCCGGTAGATCCGCTTCAGCGCGGAGCTGCTGACCACCCCGCCGAGCCCGGCCCGCTCGTGCGCCCAGGCGCCGATGGCGTCGAGCCACGGCTCCCGGTCGGCGTCGTCCAGCGGCACGCCGGCCGACATCTTGGCCACGTTGGCGGCCGGGTGGAAGTCGTCGCCCTCCGCGTAGCGCAGGCCGAGGGCGTCGGCGACCAGCGGGCCGATCGTGGTCTTGCCGGTCCCCGCGACGCCCATGACGACGACGACCGGGGGAGCGGCGGAGTGGGGGGTGGAGCTCATGGGGGGTGCCTCGCTGTCTTCTTCGACATCGATCCGTCGCGCTCATGAAACCCATTGAGTACGACGTATTCAAGAGCCTGTGACATAAAAGTCATACTTTTAATTCCCGTCGAGCCTCCGTCGAGCCTCCGCCGCACCCCTCCGGGCCCGCTGCGGCCCGCTTCCTCCGCCCGCGTTCCGGTGTGATCGCCAGCCCGGTGCCGCATAGGCTGAGCACCATGACGACATCGGCCCAGGGGCTCCACTCGCACGTGCTCGCCACCCTGGGCCTCGCCATCACCGCGGGGGAGCACCCGCCCGGCACGGTCCTGCGCACCGACGAGCTCGCCCAGGGCTTCGACGTCTCCCGCACCGTCGTCCGCGAGGTCGTCCGCGTCCTGGAGTCGATGCACCTGGTGGAGTCCCGCCGCCGGGTCGGCGTCACGGTCCTGCCCACCGAGAGCTGGAACGTGTACGACCCCCAGGTCATCCGCTGGCGGCTGGCCGGCGCCGACCGCCCCCGCCAGCTCCGCTCCCTCACCGTGCTGCGCTCCGCCGTCGAACCCGTCGCCGCCGGCCTCGCCGCCCTGCACGCCACCCCGGCCCAGTGCCGCGAGCTCACCGAGCAGGCGCTCGGCATGGTCGCCACCTCGCGCGGCCGGCAGCTGGAGGCGTACCTCGTCCACGACGTCGCCTTCCACCGGATCGTCCTCGACGCCTCCGGGAACGAGATGTTCGCCCGCCTCGGGGACGTCGTCGCCGAGGTCCTCACCGGCCGCACCCACCACCACGTGATGTTCGAGGACCCCGACCCGGCGGCCGTCACCCTGCACGTCCAGGTCGCCGAGGCCGTCCGCGAGCGGGACGCCGTCCGCGCCGAGGCGCTGACCCGGGAGATCGCCGTCGGCGCGCTCAGGGAGCTGGACGTGCTGGCGCCGTGACGGTGCCTGCCCGTCGTACGCCGTACAGCGCTGCGTAACCTCTGAACTAGCTCAAATCCGGGCGTTCAGTGAATTCGCTCACAGTCAGTGAGCGTGCCTTGCCGTGAGGATGTCGGCTGGCCGTGCAGGGGCGACCCCCACGAAGGGACCCCGGGGCGCGGCCGGGTACCGCACAGCCCCCACCCCCTCACGAAGGCGACAACTCCATGAGTGACCGCGTCATCGCGGCCGAGCCGCTGTCCGCCGTCCCGGCGGACCCGGCCGCCTCCCCCCACGTCGACGCCGGCGACGCCGGATACCGCAAGGACCTCAAGTCCCGGCACATCAACATGATCGCCATCGGCGGCGCGATCGGCACCGGGCTCTTCCTCGGCGCCGGCGGCCGGATGGCCAGCGCCGGCCCCTCGCTCTTCATCGCGTACGCGGTCTGCGGCGTCTTCGCCTTCTTCGTGGTCAGGGCCCTCGGCGAGCTGGTGCTCTACCGCCCGTCCTCCGGCGCCTTCGTCTCCTACGCCCGTGAGTTCATGGGCGAGAAGGGCGCCTACACGGCCGGCTGGCTCTACTTCCTCAACTGGTCGACCACCGCCGTCGCCGACATCACCGCCGCGGCCACCTACGCCCACTTCTGGTCGATGTTCAGCGACGTCCCGCAGTGGATCCTCGCCCTGGTCGCCCTCGCGGTCGTCCTCGCCGCCAACCTCATCTCGGTGAAGTACTTCGGCGAGATGGAGTTCTGGTTCGCGATCATCAAGGTGGCCGCGCTCGTCGCCTTCATGCTCGTCGGCATCTTCCTCATCGTGACCTCCCACGACGTCGGCGGCTCCACCCCGGGCCTGGCCAACATCACCGACAACGGCGGCGTCTTCCCCAACGGCATGATGCCGATGCTCCTGCTCATCCAGGGCGTCGTCTTCGCCTACGCCTCGGTCGAGCTCTGCGGCGTCGCCGCCGGCGAGACCGAGAACCCCGAGAAGATCATGCCGAAGGCGATCAACTCGATCATGTGGCGCGTCGGCCTCTTCTACGTCGGCTCGGTCGTCCTGCTCGCGCTGATCCTCCCGTACACCGCCTACTCCGGCGACCAGAGCCCCTTCGTCACCGTCTTCGACAAGCTGGGCGTCCCCGGCGCCGCCGGCGTGATGAACCTCGTCGTCCTCACCGCCGCCCTCTCCAGCCTCAACTCCGGCCTGTACTCCACCGGCCGCATCCTGCGCTCCATGTCGCTGGCCGGCTCCGCGCCGAAGTTCACCGGCGTCATGAACAAGGGCGGCGTGCCCTACGGCGGCATCCTGCTCACCGCGGGCTTCGGCGTCGTCGGCGTCGTCCTCAACGCCAAGATGCCCGAGGACGCCTTCGAACTGGTCCTCAACTTCGCCTCCATCGGCATCATCGGCACCTGGGCCATGATCATGGTCTGCTCGCTGCTCTTCGTCCGCCGCGCCGAGCGGGGCGTGCTCGCCCGACCCGCCTACCGGCTGCCCTGGGCCCCGTACACCCAGATCGTGACCCTGGTCTTCCTCGGCTCCGTCCTCGTCCTCATGTGGATGGACGGCGGCATCAGCCGCACCACGGTCAACTGCCTGCCGCTGATCGCCGCGGCCCTCGTGGGCGGCTGGTTCCTGGTCCGCGGCCGGGTCCGCCGGACCGCCGCGAAGCCGGACTGAGCCCCCCTTCCCCCCGACTCCCCCCACGGGAGCGGCGGACCCCCGCGGGCACGGCCTGCGGGGGTCTCGCCTTTTATCAGGAGATAGTGGTACCCAGGAGTTTCACAAGATCCTCCAGGCCGAAGGGAAGTCAGCGATGCCACAGCACGTGCGGGGGGTCATCGCCCCCGGCCGGGACGAGCCGGTGCGGATCGAGACCATCGTCGTCCCCGATCCGGGCCCCGGCGAGGCCGTCGTACGGATCCAGGCGTGCGGCGTCTGCCACACCGACCTGCACTACAAGCAGGGCGGGATCAACGACGACTTCCCCTTCCTGCTCGGCCACGAGGCCGCCGGCACCGTCGAGTCGGTCGGCGAGGGCGTCACCGACGTCGCCCCCGGAGACTACGTGATCCTCAACTGGCGGGCCGTCTGCGGCCAGTGCCGCGCCTGCCGCCGGGGCCGCCCCTGGTACTGCTTCGACACCCACAACGCGAAGCAGCGGATGACCCTGCTCGACGGCACGGAGCTGTCCCCGGCCCTCGGCATCGGCGCCTTCGCCGAGAAGACCCTGGTCGCCGCCGGGCAGTGCACCAAGGTCGACCCGGCCGTCGCCCCCGAGATCGCCGGCCTCCTCGGCTGCGGCGTGATGGCCGGCATCGGCGCCGCGATCAACACCGGGAACGTCTCCCGGGGCGACACCGTCGCCGTCATCGGCTGCGGAGGCGTCGGCGACGCCGCGATCGTCGGCTCCCGCCTCGCCGGAGCCTCGAAGATCATCGCCGTCGACGTCGACGAGCGGAAACTGGCCAAGGCCAAGGAGATGGGAGCCACCGACACCGTCGACTCCCGCGCCACCGACCCCGTCGAGGCGATCCGGGAGCTCACCGGCGGCTTCGGCGCCGACGTCGTCATCGAGGCCGTCGGCCGCCCCGAGACGTACCGGCAGGCCTTCTACGCCCGCGACCTCGCCGGCACCGTCGTCCTCGTCGGCGTCCCCACCCCCGAGATGAAGCTCGAACTCCCCCTCCTCGACGTCTTCGGCCGCGGCGGCTCCCTGAAGTCCTCCTGGTACGGCGACTGCCTGCCGTCCCGCGACTTCCCGATGCTCATCGACCTGCACCTCCAGGGCCGCATCGACCTCGGCGCCTTCGTCACCGAGACCATCGGCCTCGACGAGGTCGAGAAGGCCTTCGCCCGCATGCACGGGGGCGACGTGCTGCGCTCGGTGGTGGTGCTGTGATGACCGCCCGCGTGGACCACCTGGTCACCTCCGGCACCTTCAGCCTCGACGGCGGCACCTGGGACGTCGACAACAACGTCTGGATCGTCGGCGACGACACCGAGGCGATCGTCATCGACGCCGCCCACGACGCCGACGCCGTCCTCGAAGCCCTCGACGGCCGCGCCCTGCGCGCCATCGTCTGCACCCACGCCCACGACGACCACGTCGGCGCCGCCCCCGCGCTCGCCGCCGCCACCGGCGCCCGCGTCCTGCTCCACCCCGCCGACCAGCCGCTGTGGAAGCTCACCCACCCCGACCACACCCCCGACGGCGAACTCGCCGACGGACAGGTCCTCACCATCGCCGGCACCGACCTGAGGGTCCTCCACACCCCCGGTCACGCCCCCGGAGCGGTCTGTCTGTACGCCCCCGACCTGGGCACCGTCTTCACCGGCGACACCCTCTTCCAGGGCGGCCCCGGAGCCACCGGCCGGTCCTTCTCGGACTTCCCCACGATCGTCGACTCGATCCGGGAGAAGCTCCTGACCCTCCCGCCGGAGACGGTGGTCCGCACCGGCCACGGCGACTCCACCACCATCGGCGCGGAGGCCCCGCACCTGGAGGAGTGGATCAACCGGGGCCACTGAGCGGACCGAGCGAGAGGCGGCTGACGAACCGCCTCTCGCCGCCCGTGAACGGGTCGGTGAACTCCAGCGACCGCGCCAGCAGCCGCAGTGGCCGCCGGTGGTCCTCCGGCCCGTCCTCACGCACCACCGGATAGAGCGGATCGTCCAGGATCGGCAGCCCCAGCGCGTTCATGTGCACCCGCAGCTGGTGCGTCCTCCCGGTCTCCGGCAGCAGCCGGTACCGCCCGTACCCGCCCAGCCGCTCCACCAGCTCGATCCGGCTCACCGCGTTGGGCTCGCCCGGCACCTCCCGGGCGGCCAGCACCCCCCGCTCCTTCTCGATCCGGCTCCGCACCGTCACCGGCAGCGCCACCCCGGGGTCGTACGCCGCCACCGCCTCGTACTCCTTGCGCACCCGCCGCTCCTTGAACAGCAGCTGGTACGCCCCCCGGTCCTCCGGCCGTACCACGAACAGCACCAGGCCCGCCGTCAGCCGGTCCAGCCGGTGCGCCGGCTGGAGCGCCGGCAGTCCCAGCTCCGCCCGCAGCCGCGCCACCGCCGTCTGCGTCACGTGCCGTCCGCGCGGGGTCGTCGCGAGGAAGTGCGGCTTGTCCGCCACCAGGATCCGCTCGTCCCGGTACACCACGCCGATCTCGAACGGAACCCGCTCCTCGGCCGGCAGGTCCCGGTGGAACCACAGCCACCGCCCCGGCTCGTACGGCTCCGGTCCCGCCGCCGCCCGCCCGTCGGCCCCCACGAAGCGCCCCGCCTCCAGCATCGCGCCGATCCGCTCGGCCCCGACCGCCGCCCCGTACCGCCCGAGCAGATACGCCCCCACGGTCGGCCAGGCACCCTCCGGGTTCTCCGGCAGCCGGATCCGTACGGCGTCGATCCCGTCCCGCTGCGGCAGCGGCGCGGCCGGCACCCTCTTCCTCCGCACGGCTCCGCCTCACTTCGTCCGCATACGCCGAAGTCCCGGCCGAGAGGACTCGACCGGGACTTCCACTGGTGTCCGAGGGGGGACTTGAACCCCCACGCCCGATAAAGGGCACTAGCACCTCAAGCTAGCGCGTCTGCCATTCCGCCACCCGGACAGGGTGTGTGTCTCGCGGCCCTGGGCCGTTCCGACGAGGAAAACCATAGCAAACATTCGGAGTGGCCGATCACCACCTCCCCGCCCGCCCCACCTGGCCCCTCGGTCCCCCGGAGCGTCCCGTCTCGGCATGTGTCGGCGGCGTGTCGGCCGGTGGACGCCCTTGCGCCGCCGGGGCGGGGGCGCGGGAGGATGGGTGCGATCACAAGCAAGCACGTGGGGCACGTCGTGGGAGGAAGCAGCGTGAGCGAGTCGAACACCGGCCGGACCGTCTCGGGCGAGGACGAGGTCGTCGACCTCTGCCGGGACCTCATCCGCATCGACACCAGCAACTACGGCGACCACTCCGGCCCCGGGGAGCGCGCCGCGGCCGAGTACGTCGCCGAGAAGCTCGCCGAGGTCGGCCTCGAACCGAAGATCATCGAGTCCCACCGGGGGCGGGCCTCCACGGTGGCCCGCATCGAGGGCGAGGACCCCTCCCGCCCGGCGCTGCTCATCCACGGCCACACCGACGTGGTCCCGGCCGACGCCGCCGACTGGACCCACCACCCCTTCTCCGGCGAGGTCGCCGACGGCTGCGTCTGGGGCCGCGGCGCCGTCGACATGAAGGACATGGACGCGATGACCCTCGCGGTCGTCCGCGACCGGCTGCGCAGCGGCCGCAAGCCCCCGCGCGACGTCGTCCTCGCCTTCCTCGCCGACGAGGAGGCCGGCGGCACCTACGGCGCCCGCCACCTGGTCGACAGGCACCGGGACCTCTTCGACGGCGTCACCGAGGCGATCGGCGAGGTCGGCGGCTTCTCCTTCACCGTGAACGAGAACCTGCGCCTCTACCTGGTCGAGACGGCCCAGAAGGGCATGCACTGGATGCGGCTCACCGTCGAGGGCACGGCCGGACACGGCTCCATGACCAACGACGACAACGCCATCACCGAGCTGTGCGAGGCCGTCGGCCGGCTCGGCCGCCACCAGTGGCCGGTCCGCGTCACCAAGACCGTCCGCAGCTTCCTCGACGAGCTGTCCGACGCGCTCGGCACCCCGCTCGACCCCGAGGACATGGACGGCACCCTGGCCAAGCTGGGGGGCATCGCCAAGATGGTCGGCGCCACCCTGCGCAACTCCGCCGCCCCCACCATGCTCGGCGCCGGCTACAAGGTGAACGTCATCCCCGGCCAGGCCACCGCCCACGTCGACGGCCGCTTCCTGCCCGGCTACGAGCAGGAGTTCCTCGCCGACCTCGACCGGATCCTCGGCCCCAAGGTCAAGCGCGAGGACGTGCACGGCGACAAGGCCCTGGAGACCAGCTTCGACGGCGCCCTGGTGGACGCCATGCAGCTCGCCCTGCGCGCCGAGGACCCGATCGCCCGCGCGGTCCCGTACATGCTCTCCGGCGGCACCGACGCCAAGTCCTTCGACGACCTCGGCATCCGCTGCTTCGGCTTCGCCCCGCTCCAGCTGCCGCCGGAGCTGGACTTCGCCGGCATGTTCCACGGCGTCGACGAGCGCGTCCCGGTCGACGGCCTGAAGTTCGGCGTGCGCGTCCTGGACCGCTTCCTCGACGCCTGCTGACCGAGGGGGCGCCCGGGCCCGGAATTCGGCAGGGCGTTTGGTCGTGACCGGAAAGAGTGAATGACCCCGGGGGCTCGTAGCCCCCTCCCTTCCCCCTCGTTACAGGTGTTGCGGTCCGCGGCTGGGGCCGCACTTGTCAACTAGGAGGAATAATGATCAAGAAGGTCGTCGCTGCTGCGGCTGCCACTGGCGGTCTCGTTCTCGCGGGCGCGGGCATGGCCGTCGCCGACGCGGGTGCCCAGGGTGCGGCCATCGGTTCCCCCGGTGTCCTCTCGGGCAACGTCGTGCAGGTCCCGGTTCACGTTCCCGTGAACGTCTGCGGCAACACGGTCTCCGTGATCGGCCTGCTGAACCCCGCCTTCGGCAACACCTGCGTCAACGCCTGACGTTGTGCCCCGCCCCTTGAGGGCGTGAGCCGTCCGGCCCCGGAGTGCGTGCCATGCACTCCGGGGCCGGTGGCGATTCCGCCCCGGGCACGGGCCCGGTGGCCCTCATCCCACGCCGATCAGGCGAATTGCCGAGAAGGCAGGTAAGCAAGCTATGCGACAGGTCACGCGCAAGAGCATCATCACCGTCGCGGCGGCCGGAGGCGTCCTCGCGCTCGGCGGCGGCATCGCGCAGGCGAATTCCGGTGCGAGCGGCTCGGCCACGAACTCGCCCGGGGTCGCCTCCGGGAACACCGTGCAGGTCCCCGTCCACGCCCCGGTCAACGCCTGCGGCAACACGGTCGACGTCGTCGGGGTGCTCAACCCGGCGATGGGCAACTCCTGCGCCAACATCCCCGCGCAGTCCCGCCCCGGCGCGGCCGGCGGCGCGCACGCGAGCGACTCCCCGGGCGTGGCCTCCGGCAACACCGTGGTGGTGCCGGTCGACGTCCCGGTGAACGTCTGCGGCAACAGCGTCACGGGCATCGGCCTCGGCAACCCCGCGACGGGCAACGACTGCGCCAACGGCCAACCCTCCGACGGCGGCTACGGCGAGGAGGAGCCCGGCGGTTACGGCGAGGAGCCGGGCGGCTACGGCGAGGAGCCGGGCGGCTACGGCGAGGAGACCCCGCCGGGCACCCCCGGAACGCCTGGGACGCCGGGGACTCCCGGAACTCCGGGGACCCCTGGAACGCCCGGGACCCCTGGAACGCCCGGGACCCCTGGCACGCCGGGAACCCCCGGGACGCCGGGTACGCCCGGCACTCCCGGGACCCCGGGCACGCCCGGCACTCCCGGGACCCCGGGCACGCCCGGCACTCCCGGGACCCCGGGCACGCCCGGCACTCCCGGTGTGCCGCCCGGCTCGGACGGTGGCTCGAACCACCCCGGCCCGCAGCTCACGCCGCCGCCGGCCTCCCCGGACGAGCTCGCCGAGACCGGGTCGTCCGCGCCGCTCGGCGTGATCGTGCCGGCCGCCGCGGGGATGCTCCTCGCCGGCTCGCTGGTCTACCGCCGCTCGCGCCGCGGCGCCTGAGCCGCGCCGGCCGGAACGCGAAGGGGCCCCGCGCCGTGCGGGGCCCCTTCCGCGTCCGTCACCAGGTCGCGCGGACCTGGCGGATGATCCGCCGCTTCAGGCGTACTCTGCGGCTCCCGTCGAGGCGCAGGGTGAGTCGGTCCAACTCCCAGTGTCCGTACTCGGCATGGTCGGTCAGAAGCCGCGCGGTCTCCTTGCGGGAGAGCCCACGCGGCACGTACACGTCGACAAATTCGTATTCCGGCATCGCATCTATTGTGCGGGCACCGGCCTGGTACGGATAGCGTCTGTCCCATGTCTGATGCTGCGCAGCCGACCGCTGCCGAGGTACGTGCCGCCGCCGAGGCGGTCAAGACCGCACTGGACCGTCACCTCGCGGCGGTCGAACGCCGCACGGGGGACGACGACACCGCGGTGTACGAGGCGTTCAACGCCCTCGCGGCCGCCGCCGAGACCTATGACGAACTCCTCTACGACCGCTACGACGAGGTGACCCCCTTCGAGATCCCCGGGGCCGACGACGGCCTGCCCCCCTACGCCGGACCTGACGAACCGCACGCCCTCAGCGTGCTGATCCGCCGCGACTACGCCGTGGCCGAGCCGCGCCGGCTGGCGGCCCAGGCCCGGCGCGTCGCCGACCTGGACCACGACGAGGACGGCCCCCGCTCCACCGCCGCCGCGCTCGGGGTCCTCTTCGGGGAGTACGAGCCCGACGAGATCGCCTCCCGGCACAAGGAGTTCGGTCTGGAGGAGGGCGACTCCACGCTCTGGGTCACCGCCGCGGGAGAGCTTCCGGAGCCGGGGGAGTGGCTGGCCGCGCCCTTCGAGCAGGCCGACCCGGAGCGGATCCTCTGCCGCTTCGACATCAGCTCCGTCTTCGACGACGAGGAGGCCGGTGAGATGGCCGCCGACCGCTGACACGTCCGGGGAGGACGCCGGAGGGCCGGGACATCACGCTGACGTCCCGGCCCTCCGGCGTGCCGGAGCCCGCCGTCACTCCTCGTCGGGAGCGGCGAGGAGGCCGATCAGGAGCGGCCGGAGGCGGGTCGTGCGCGCCGGGGCGAGGACCTCGGCGACCGACCGGGGCAGCGCCTGGTCCACGCCGTGGACGACCGACAGGTGGCGCTCGGCCCGGCCGAAGGCCGTGTAGACCCAGGGCCTGCTCAGCCCCGGCGCCGCGTCGCCCGGCAGCACCACGACCACCGCGGGCCACCGGCCGCCGGCCGCCTGGTGCGCGGTCAGCGCCCAGCCGTGCCGCAGCGCCGACTCCACCCGCTCCTTCGGCACGACGAGCTCGCCGTCCCCGGTGTCCAGCCGCAGGCCCTCGGCGTCGGCCCCGAGGACCGTGCCCGTCACCGTCCGGCCGGGCGCCGGCGCGTACGCCACCCGGTCGCCCGGGTCGTAGCCGCCGAAGCGGCCCGGGCCCGGGTTCAGCCGCTGCTTCAGGGCGGTGTTGAGCGCGCGGGTCCCGGCCGAGCCGCCGTGGCCGACCGTGATCACCCGGGTCTGCTCGGGGGAGAGGCCGAAGGCGCGCGGCACCGAGTCGGCGACCAGCTGGACCGTGCGGTGCACGGCCTCGCCGGCGTCCCGCACGGGGACGATCACGACCTCCTTGCCGGGGGCCTCGACCTGGTTCAGCTCACCGACGCCGATGCCGGAGACCAGCTCGCCCAGCGGGCCCGGGTCCGGGCGGCGGGAGGCCACCCGGGGGCAGACGCGGGCCGCGAGCGCGTCGGCGAACACCGCGCCGGGACCGGCCGACCCGAGGACCTCCGGGTCGCCGCTGAGGACCAGCCGGCAGCCGTCCGGGAGCGCCTCGACGAGCATCGCGCCCGTCTCCACGTCCAGCTGCGGCGCGTCGAGCACCACCAGCAGGTCCAGGGCGAGACCGCCTTCCTCGTCCCGGCCGGGTCCGGCCGCCCCGGAGAGCAGCGCGGCGAGCGGCACCGTCGTACCGGCGGCCCGCTCCTCGTCGCCCACCCGCCCGGTGTCGTGCACGGTGACCAGGACGCGCAGGCCGCGCTCCCGCGCGGCGGCGGCCAGCGCCAGCGGCTCGGCGCGGGCGGCCTCGCCGCCGGTGTGCAGCACCAGGCCGTGACCGCCGACGGCCCGCTCCAGCTCGCCGCCGTCCCACTCCTCGACGGTGACGGTGCGCACCAGCCGGGCCAGCCCGTCCGCGAGGCTCTCCTCGGCCAGCGCGTACCGGTCGAGCCCGAGGAGCGGGGGCTCCGCCGGGCCCTCGTCGCTCCCGGCGAGGGTCCCGGACGGCTCGCCCTCCTCGGCGTCCTCCGGCTCGGTCTCCTCGGCCTCCTCCTGGAAGAGCAGGACGGCGCCCTCGGAGACGGCCGTCTCCACGGCCTTCTCCGGGTCGGGGACCCCGTGCCGGGCGAGCCCGGCGGCCACCTCGTCGAGCGTGAGCGCGGTGTGGCCCTGGAGGGCGGCCCGGTCCAGCAGCCACACGGTCAGGGCGACGGTACGGCGCGGGTCGTCCGGCCCGCAGGCGCCGCCGAGCAGCGCCCGTGCGAAGCCGTCGGCCTGCTCCGGCCGCACCCCGGCGACGGCCAGCAGCTGCCACGGGTCCCCGGTCAGGGCCTCGGCGGCCTGCTCGCCGAGCGCGGCGGCGACCTGCCCGGCCAGCGCCTCGGGCGCGCCGCCCCGGGCCAGCACCTCGCGGACCCCGGCCAGCGCGCCGGCCGTGGGCGCGGGTGGCGCCGCGGGGGCGGCCGGACGGACGGGGGCCTCGGGCGGCCGGGGGGCGCGCGGCGGCTCGGGCGCCGGGGCGTAGAAGGAGCCGCCGGAGGCGGAGCCGCCCTCGACGGCGCGCACGGCGGCGAGCAGGTCGGCCGCGGTGCCGCTCAGCTTGCTCCCGCTCGCCACGGGCCCGGACTTCTCGGCCTTCCGCGCCTCGATCCTGGCCCGCAGCTCCCGCTGCGCCGCCAGCTCCGCCTGCGCCTCGCTCAGCTCCGGCGCCGCCTCCTTCGACGAGTCGGCTGCTTCGGCTGCTTCGGCGGCCTCGGGAGACTCGGAGGGCGCGGCGGCTTCGGAGGACTCGTCGGGCTCCGAGGTCTCGACGGACCCGGTGGCCTCGGCGGCTTCGGCGGACGGTGCCGCGTCCTCGCGGTCCGCGTCGTCCTGTTCCACGTCGGCCTGGTCCACGTCCTCGGGTGCCTCGGGCGCGGTCTCCCCGGAAGGCTCGGTCACAAGGTGCTCCAGTCGTGATCCGGATAGCGGTGCACGGGCGCGGACACATCGTCCAAAGCCCGGCAGATCTCGTCAGGAAGACTAAGGCCCTCCACCGACAGGGCGGCCGTGAGCTGGCGGGCCGTCCGCGCGCCGACGATCGGGGCGGCGACGCCCGGCCGGTCCCTGACCCAGGCGAGCGCCACGTGCAGCGGACTGGTGGCGAGCCCGTCGGCGGCGGTGCTGACCGCCTCCACGATCCGGCTCGCGGCCTCGTCCAGGTAGGGCTCCACGAACGGCGCCAGCGCCTCCGAGGCGCCCCGGGAGTCGGTGGGGGTGCCGCTCCGGTACTTGCCGGTGAGCACCCCGCGGCCCAGCGGGGAGGACGGCAGCAGACCTATGCCGAGGTCGACCGCGGCGGGCAGCACCTCCCGCTCGACGCCCCGCTGGAGCAGCGAGTACTCCAGCTGTGCCCCGGCGAGCCGGGTGCGGTCGCCGGCCAGCTGCCAGGTGCCCGCCTTGGCGAGCTGCCAGCCGCAGAAGTTCGCCACGCCCGCGTACCGCGCCCGGCCGCTGCGCACCGCGATGTCCAGGGCCTGGAGGGACTCCTCCAGCGGGGTGTACGGGTCGTAGGCGTGCAGCTGCCACAGGTCCACGTGGTCGGTGCCGAGCCGGGCCAGGGAGGCGTCGAGGGCGGCGAGCAGGTGGCCCCGGGAGCCGTCGGTGCGCCGGTCCGGGTCGGGGACGCTGCCCGCCTTGGTGGACAGGATCAGGTCGCGCCGGGGCACCAGCCGCTCCATGAGCCGCCCGAGCAGGTACTCCGCCTCGCCGCCGCCGTACACGTCCGCGGTGTCCACGAGGGTGCCGCCCGCCTCCCAGAACGCCTTCAGCTGCTCCGCGGCGTCGTGCTCGTCGGTGTCCCGCCCCCAGGTGAGCGTGCCGAGCCCGATGCGCGAGACGCGCAGGCCGGTACGTCCGAGATGCCTCTGCTCCATGGCCGCGACATTACTGGCCGGGGCAGCACGCGGAGAGACCCTGTGGACAGAACCTGTGGACGACGGGCGTGGCGTCCGGCTCCTGACGGATTCGGGGAGGGCGCGCTAGAGTCCGGACCGAGAGACGTTACCGATGGGTAAGGGGTGCGTGTAAATGCGGCTCGGCATCAACCTCGGCTACTGGGGCGCCGGCATGGACGGCGACAACCTGGCCGTCGCCCAGGAGGCCGACCGGCTCGGCTACGACGTCTGCTGGGCGGCGGAGGCGTACGGCTCGGACGCCCCGACCGTGCTCTCCTGGGTCGCCGCGAAGACGGAGCGGATCGACGTCGGCTCGGCGATCATGCAGATCCCGGCCCGTCAGCCCGCCATGACGGCGATGACCGCCGCCACCCTGGACTCCCTCTCCGGCGGCCGGTTCCGCCTCGGCCTCGGCGTCTCCGGCCCGCAGGTCTCCGAGGGCTGGTACGGCGTGAAGTTCGACAAACCCCTCGCCCGCACCCGCGAGTACGTGGAGATCGTCCGCAAGGCGATGTCCCGCGAGCGCCTGACCCACGAGGGCGAGCACTGGACGCTGCCGCTGCCCGGCGGGCCCGGCAAGCCGATCAAGCTGACCGTCCACCCGCAGCGCGAGCACATCCCGCTGTACATCGCCGCGATCGGCCCGAAGAACCTGGAGCAGACCGGCGAGATCGCCGACGGCGCCCTGCTGATCTTCCCCTCGGCCGAGCACCTGGAGGAGACCGCCCTGCGTCCCCTGCGGGCGGGCCGCGAGAAGGCCGGTCTGACCATGGAGGGCTTCGACGTCTGTCCGACGCTGCCGCTCGCCCTCGGCGAGGACGTCGACGCGCTCGCCGACGTCTTCCGTCCGTACACCGCCCTCTACGTGGGCGGCATGGGCAGCCGCAAGCAGAACTTCTACAACCAGCTCGCCCGGCGCATGGGCTACGAGAAGGAGGCCGCCGAGATCCAGGACAAGTACCTGGCCGGCGACAAGACGGGCGCCGCGGCCGCCGTGCCCCACTCCCTGATCGACCGGACCGCCCTGCTCGGCACCGTCGACCGGATCGCCGACCGCATGACCGCGTACGCGGAGGCCGGTGTCACCACGCTGACCCTGGCCCCCGCCGGCTTCACCCTCGACGAGCGTCTCGCCGCCCTGCGCGCGGGCGTCGAGGCCATGGAGCGGGCCGGCCTGGCGTAACGGGAGCGGCGGGGAAAGCCTGCGGCCGTGGTGGGGGCTCGGGGGTCTTCCCCGCCACGGCCGTCATGCCCTTCAACGCGACACCGCGCCTCCCGGTTACGGCCCCGCCCCTCACTCTTTCGGCCGATGCCGCCGAGCCCTCCTGTTGCCCGCCGTCCCGGACGGCGTTTGACTCGGTCTCCCCGGACGCGCGGAGTGCGGACGTCCGCATGGAGGTGGCAGCGATGCTCACGGCCAAGAGCCTGTTCCAGGAAATCATCGACGACGACGAGGCCTTCCGGCTCTTCTGCTCGATCGCCGCCAGCGGCGAGTCGCAGGGCGGCTGGGAGAACGCCCGGATCGCCGCCCTCGTCGCCCCCGGCATGCGGGAGCTCGCCCCCAAGATCACCCGTCACGGCGCCGACGAGGACAAGCACGGGCGCATCTTCAACGCGCTGCTGCGCAAGCGCGGCCTCGAACCCGTCCCCGTCCCGCCCGAGACCGACTACACGATGCTCCTCGAACGGCGCGGCATCGGCCTCGCCCACGAGAAGCTCCGCGGCGAGGAACCGCTGACCGAGCGGGACGTCGTCGTCTACCTCGCGCACAGCCGGGTCACCGAGCAGCGCGCGGCCGACCAGATGGACATGCTCGTCACGAACTTCGGCGACCACCCGGAGCTGGGCAAGGCCATCCACATGATCGACAACGACGAGGCCAACCACCTCGCGTACTGCCACGAGGAACTGCTCCGGCTCGCCCGGGCCGGCCACGGCCGCCTCATCCAGACCACCCTGCGCGAGTCGGCGCTCACCGAGATCCAGGTCTACCGGGACGTCAGCCTCGCCGTCATGGGCCACATGGGCCGCATCCTGAAGTGGCCGAAGGCCAAGGGAGCGGTGCTCGCCGCGGGCATCCACGGCATGTACGCCTACGAGCGGGCCGCCGGCTGGCACAAGATGATCAGCCTGCGGATGCCCGACCGGCTCGACGCGCTCGGCGGCCCGGCCGTCCCCGCCCCGGCCTTCTGACCGGGCCCCGGCGCGGCCGGTTCAGAGCCAGCCGCGCCGCTTGAACAGGCGGTGCAGGCCCGTCACGGCCCCCGCCATCAGCAGGATCACCGCCGGGTACGACCACACCCAGTGCAGCTCCGGCATGTGGTCGAAGTTCATGCCGTAGATCCCCGCCACCATCGTGGGCACCGCGGCCATCGCCGCCCAGGCCGAGATCTTCCGCATGTCGTCGTTCTGCCGCACCCCCATCTGCGCCAGGTGCGCCGACAGCACGTCCGACAGCAGCCGGTCCAGCCCCTCCACCTGCTCGTTGGCGCGCAGCAGGTGGTCGTTGACGTCGCGGAAGAAGGGCTGCGACTCCGTGTTCACGAACGGCACCGTGCCCGCCGTCAGCCGGGCCATCGGCGCCGCGAGGGGACCCGTCGCCCGCCGGAACTCCAGCACCTGCCGCTTCGCCGTGTAGATCCGCTCCGCCGTGTTCGCCGTCCCGGTCCCGCCCGGCGCGAAGACGTCGGCCTCCAGCTCCTCCAGGTCCACCTGGAGCTCGCCCGCCACGTCCAGGTAGTGGTCGACCACCGCGTCGCTCACCGCGTAGAGCACCGACGTCGGCCCGTGCCGCAGCACCTCCGGCTGCGTCTCCAGCCGCTTGCGCACGGCCGCCAGGGGCGCCCCCTCGCCGTGCCGGACGGTCACCACGAAGGAGTCGCCCAGGAACAGCATCAGCTCGCCGGAGGAGACCCGGTCGCTCTCCGGTTCGTAGTCCACCGGTTTCAGCACCACGAAGAGGGAGTCGTCGTAGATCTCCAGCTTGGGCCGCTGGTGGGCCTTCAGGGCGTCCTCGACCGCCAGCGGGTGCAGCGCGAACTCCGAGGCCACGTGGTCGAACTCGGCCTCCGTCGGCTCGTGGAGCCCCACCCAGAGGAAGGCGTGACCGGAGGCCCGTGCCTCGGCCAGGGCGCGCGAGAGGTCGCCGCCGCAGTCGGTCCTGCGGCCGTCGCGGTAGAGGGCGGAGTCGACGATCACGCGCCGTATTCTCCCTTCCCGGTACCGGTTCCGCACGCCCGCCTACCCGCCGCGGACCGTCCCACACCCGCGCCCGCGCCGTAGGCTGGCCGACATGGCCACGCTGATCCTCGTCCGGCACGGACGCTCCACCGCCAACACCTCCGGACTGCTCGCCGGGCGCACGCCGGGGGTGGCGCTCGACGAGCGCGGGGCCGCCCAGGCCGCCGCCCTGCCCTCCCGGCTCGCCGGGATCCCGCTCGCCGCCGCCGTCTCCAGCCCCCTCCAGCGCTGCCGCGAGACCCTCCAGCCGCTCCTGGACGCCCGCCCGGACCTCCCGCTCCACGTCGAGGACCGGGTCAACGAATGCGACTACGGCGACTGGTCGGGCCGCAAGCTCAGCGAACTGAACGACGAACCGCTGATGGAGGTCGTCCAGGCGCACGCCTCCGCCGCCGTCTTCCCCGGCGGCGAGTCCATGCGCGCCATGCAGGCGCGGGCCGTCGAGGCGGTCCGCGACTGGAACGCCCGGGTCGACGCCGAGCACGGCGAGGACGCCGTCTACGCCCTGTGCTCCCACGGCGACATCATCAAGTCCCTGGTCGCCGACGCCCTCGGCCTCCACCTCGACCTCTTCCAGCGCGTCCACGTCGACCCCTGCTCGCTCACCGTGATCCGCTACACCCGGCTGCGCCCCTTCCTGGTCCGCCTCGGCGACACCGGCGACCTCGCCGCGCTGGCCCCCCGTGAGACCCCCGACAGCAGTGGGACGGCCGAGGTGGGGGGCGGCGCGGGCGCACCGTGATCCTTCCGCGCAGTAGGGTGGACTCGCCGTTGCCGTACGACAGTCGACAGTCAAGGGAGCCGGGAGAGTGTCCCGTCAGGTGTTCCTCTACGACCCACCGGAGCGTTTCGTGGCCGGCACGGTCGGGCTGCCTGGCCGCCGGACGTTCTTCCTCCAGGCGTCCGCGGCCGGCCGGGTCACCAGCGTCGCCCTGGAGAAGACCCAGGTCGCCGCACTCGCCGAGCGGATCGACGAGCTCCTCGACGAGGTGCTGCGCCGCACCGGGGGCAACGCCCCGGTGCCGGCCGTGGCCCCCGCCGACATCGCCGACACCGCCCCCCTCGACACCCCCGTCGAGGAGGAGTTCCGGGTCGGGACCATGGCGCTCGCCTGGGACGGCGAGGAACAGCGCATGATCGTCGAGGCCCAGGCCCTCGTCGAACTGGACGCGGACTCCGAGGAGGACCTCGCCGCGGCCGAGGAGCGGCTGCTCCAGGACGAGGAGAACGGCCCGCCGATGCTCCGCGTCCGCCTCAGCGGCGCCCAGGCCCGCGCCTTCGCCAAGCGGGCGCTGGACGTGGTCAACGCCGGCCGCCCGCCGTGCCCGCTGTGCAGCCTGCCGCTGGACCCGGAAGGCCACGTCTGCCCCCGCCAGAACGGATACCGCCGCGGAGCATGAGCAGCAGCCCCGACTTCCCGCCGGACACCGAGCTGCTCGCCCGCGGTGAGCTGACCGTGCGGGGGCAGGTCCGTGAGGCGTCCAACGCGGTGCTCTACTGCACGGTCGCCCACGAGGGCCGCGAGGCCGCCTGCGTCTACAAGCCGGTCGCGGGGGAGCGCCCCCTGTGGGACTTCCCCGACGGCACCCTCGCCGAGCGCGAGGTCGCCGCGTACGAGCTCTCCGAGGCCACCGGCTGGGGCCTGGTCCCGCCCACGGTGCTGCGGGACGGCCCGTACGGCGAGGGCATGGTCCAGCTCTGGATCGAGGCCGACCCGGAGGCCCGGCTGCTCGCCCTCACCGAGGACGAGGAGGCGGCCGAGGGCTGGAGGGCCGTCGGTCCCGCCGAGGTGGGGGAGGGGCGCACCGCGCTCCTCGTCCACGCCGACACCCCCGGGCTGCGCCGGCTCGCCGTCCTCGACGCGGTGATGAACAACGGCGACCGCAAGGGCGGCCACCTGCTCCCCGCCCCCGGCGGCCGGCTCTACGGCATCGACCACGGCGTCTCCTTCCACGTCGAGGACAAGCTGCGCACCCTGCTGTGGGGCTGGGCGGGCCAGGAGCTGCCCGCCGAGGCCACCGGGGTCCTCGAAGGGCTCGCCCCCGCCCTGGCCCCCGGAGGGCCCCTCGCCACCCGGTTGGGGGAACTGCTCACGGCCGCCGAGGTGTCCGCCGTACGGGAGCGGGTCGCGGCGCTGCTGGCGTCCGGACGCCACCCGGAGCCGTCCGGGCAGTGGCCCGCGATCCCCTGGCCGCCGGTCTAGGAACCGTAGGGTTTCGGCCATACCGGCCGGCCCGGCCGGGGAGTCCGCCGGACCCCTGGGGGGTATACACAGACCTCGCTCACCCGCAAGAGCGCACGATCGGACAAGATTCCGGATCCGGTTCGTATCCGAAAGAGCTGTCCGGTTACGCTCGGGTCATGCATGCCTGGCCCGCTTCCGAGGTCCCCGCCCTTCCCGGCAAGGGCCGCGACCTCCGGATCCACGACACCGCGACCGGCGGACGAGTGACCCTCGCCCCCGGCCCCGTCGCCCGTATCTACGTCTGCGGCATCACGCCCTACGACGCGACCCACATGGGTCACGCGGCGACCTACAACGCGTTCGACCTCGTGCAGCGCGTGTGGCTCGACACCAAGCGGCAGGTGCACTACGTCCAGAACGTGACGGACGTGGACGACCCGCTCCTGGAGCGCGCCCTCCGCGACGACATCGACTGGACCGAACTCGCCGAGCGCGAGACCTCCCTCTTCCGCGAGGACATGACCGCCCTGCGGATGCTGCCGCCGCGCCACTACGTCGGCGCGGTCGAGTCGATACCCTCCATCATCCCGCTGGTCGAACGGCTCCGGGACTCCGGCGCCGCCTACGAGCTCGACGGCGACGTCTACTTCTCCGTCGAGGCCGACCCGCACTTCGGCGAGGTCTCGCACTACGACACCGAACTCATGCGGCACCTCTCCGCCGAGCGCGGCGGGGACCCCGAGCGCCCCGGCAAGAAGAACCCGCTCGACCCGATGCTGTGGATGGCCGCCCGCGAGGGCGAGCCCAGCTGGGACGGCGGCAGCCTCGGCCCCGGCCGCCCCGGCTGGCACATCGAGTGCGTCGCCATCGCCCTCGACCACCTCGGCATGGGCTTCGACGTGCAGGGCGGCGGCTCCGACCTGATCTTCCCGCACCACGAGATGGGCGCCTCGCACGCGCAGGCGCTCACCGGCGAGTTCCCCATGGCCAAGGCGTACGTGCACGCCGGCATGGTCGCCCTGCACGGCGAGAAGATGTCGAAGTCCAAGGGCAACCTGGTCTTCGTCTCCGCGCTCCGCCGCGAGGGCGTCGACCCGGCCGCCGTCCGGCTCGCCCTCCTCGCCCACCACTACCGCGCCGACTGGGAGTGGACCGATCAGGTCCTCGCCGACGCCGTCGCCCGCCTCGGCCGCTGGCGCGCCGCGGTCTCCCGGCCCGACGGCCCGTCCGCCGACGCCCTGGTCGAGGAGGTCCGCGAGGCGCTCGCCGACGACCTCGACGCCCCGGCCGCGCTCGCCGCGGTCGACCGCTGGGCCGCCCGCCAGGAGGCGGACGGCGGCACCGACGAGGCCGCCCCCGGCCTCGTCTCCCGCACGGTCGACGCGCTCCTCGGCGTCGCCCTCTAGCGCCGGACCGCACCGCACGCGGAAGGGGAGGGGTGGCCGAGCCACCCCTCCCTTCCATGCGTCCCGAGGGAGTCCTACTCCTCGTCGTCCGTTCCGGGCTCCCCGGCCGCCTCCGGCGGCTCCGGGTCCGCCTGCGGCTCGGGGTCCGCCTGCCGCTCCGGATCCGGCTTCGGCGGCCGGGTCCGGCCGCTGCCCGGATCGCGCAGGTACGAGGTGTCCCCGCTCTCCGTCGCCACTCCCGGACCGCCGGGGCCGGGCCCCTGGCCGGGGTCGCGCCGCCGCAGATACCGCTCGAACTCGCGGGCGATCGCCTCGCCCGAGGCCTCCGGCAGCTCCGCGGTGTCCCGCGCCTCCTCCAGCGTCTGCACGTACTCGGCGACCTCGCTGTCCTCCGCCGCCAGCTGGTCCACCCCCAGCTGCCAGGCGCGGGCGTCCTCGGGCAGCTCGCCCAGCGGGATCCGCAGCCCGATCAGGTCCTCCAGCCGGTTCAGCAGGGCCAGCGTCGCCTTCGGGTTCGGCGGCTGCGACACGTAGTGCGGCACCGCCGCCCACAGGCTCACCGCCGGCACGCCCGCGTGGGTGCACGCCTCCTGGAGGATGCCGACGATGCCCGTCGGGCCCTCGTAGCGGGTCTCCTCCAGGTCCATCGTCCGCGCCAGGTCCGGGTCGGAGGTGACGCCGCTGACCGGCACCGGGCGGGTGTGCGGGGTGTCGCCGAGCAGCGCGCCGAGGATCACCACCATCTCCACGCCCAGTTCGTGCGCGAAGCCCAGCAGCTCGTTGCAGAAGGAGCGCCAGCGCATCGACGGCTCGATGCCCCGGACCAGGACCAGGTCGCGCGGCTTGTCGCCGCCGATCCGGACCACGGAGAGCCGGGTCGTCGGCCAGGTGATCTTCCGGACGCCGTTCTCCAGGAACACCGTCGGACGGTTGACCTGGAAGTCGTAGTAGTCCTCGGCGTCGAGCGCCGCGAAGACCTCGCCCTTCCATTCCCGGTCCAGATGAGCGACCGCGGTGGAGGCGGCGTCGCCGGCGTCGTTCCAGCCCTCGAACGCGGCCACCATGACCGGGTCGATCAGCTCGGGTACCCCCTCGAGCTCGATCACCCAGCGCCTCCTTCTTCGAAGTTCGTGTCGTACGGACCAACCTTACGGCTTTCGGGTCGTCCGTCCGCAGCCCTCGGGCGCGCCCGAAAACCCGTGCGGCCTTGATCGACTACCCAGGATCGGGGCCCCGCACACGGGCACGCGAGAGGGGCGGTCCACACCCTCCCCGGAGTGGACCGCCCCTCGGCTCGCGGGACCTACTTCGCGCGCAGCATCGCGTCGACCCCGGCGCGGACCTCGTCGGTGGCGAGACCGCGGATGGTCAGGGTGGTGCGGCGGCGCAGCACGTCGTCGGCCGTCTCGGCCCACTCGTGGTCGCGGGCGTAGGCGACCTGCGCCCAGATCTCCGGGGCGTCCGGGTGGATCCGGCGGGCCAGCTCGGGGTTCTCGTTCGCCATGCGGGCGATGTCGAAGGAGAGCGAACCGTAGTGCGTGGCCAGGTGCTTGGCGGTGTCGGCGGCCATCCGCGGGCCGGGGGCCGGGCCGTCGACGAGCAGTCGGTGGGCGACCGCGTTCGGGTTGGCGATGCCCGGGAGCGGCAGCCGCTTGGGGAGCGTGGAGACCGACTCGTAGTCCTCGCCCAGCGGGTGGCCCGGCAGCGCCTCCAGCTTCTTCATGATGGTGCGGCCGATGTGGCGGAAGGTGGTCCACTTGCCGCCGGCGACCGACAGCATCCCGCCGCGGCCCTCGGTGACGACCGTCTCGCGCTTGGCCTTGGAGGTGTCGCCGGGACCGCCCGGGAGCACCCGCAGGCCGGCGAAGGCGTAGGTGATGAGGGAGCGGTCGAGCTGCTGGTCGCGGATGGAGAAGGCGGCCTCGTCCAGGATCTGGGCGGTGTCCTTCTCGGTGACCGCGACCTCGCCCGGGTCGCCCTCGTACTCCTCGTCGGTGGTGCCGAGCAGGAGCATGTCCTCCCAGGGGAGGGCGAAGGTGATCCGGTACTTGTCGATCGGGGTGGCGAGCGCGGCCTTCCACGGGGCGGTCCGCTTGAGGACCAGGTGAGCGCCCTTGGAGAGGCGGATGGAGGGGGCCGCGTTGGGGTCCTCCATCCGGCGCAGGTGGTCGACCCAGGGGCCGGTGGCGTTGAGGACGAGCCGCGCGGTGACGCCGAACTCCTCGCCGGACACGCGGTCCCTGAGCTCGGCGCCGGTGACCCGGCCCCGGGTGAAGCGGAGACCGGTGACCTCGGCGTGGTTGAGGACGACGGCGCCGGCGTCGACGGCCGCGCGGACCGTCATGAGCGCCATGCGGGCGTCGTTCATCTGGTCGTCGCCGTAGACGGCGACGGCCTTGAGGTTGTCGGTGCGCAGCTCGGGCACGTCCTGCGCCGCCTTGGCGGGGGAGAGGAGGTGGCCGACGCCGTCGCCGAAGGCGGACAGCGCGGAGTACGCGAAGACGCCGGCGCCCAGCTTGGCGGCGCCGTGCGGGCCGCCCTTGTAGACGGGCAGGTAGAAGGTGAGCGGGTTGGACAGGTGGGGGGCCACCTGCCGGGAGACGGCGCGCCGCTCGAAGTGGTTCTCGGCGACGAGCTTCACGGCGCCGGTCTGCAGGTAGCGCAGGCCGCCGTGGAGGAGCTTGGAGGAGGCCGAGGAGGTGGCGCCGGCGAAGTCGCCGGCGTCCACCAGGGCCACCCGCAGACCGGACTGCGCGGCGTGCCAGGCGGTGGAGATGCCCAGGATGCCGCCGCCGATCACCAGGAGGTCGTACGTCGCCTTGGCAAGCTGCTCTCTGGTCTCGGCACGGGTCGGAAGCGAGCCGGCGGCCGGGTGCGTTCCGAGGGCGGGAACGGTCTGCGGGGTGGTCATCTCGTGCTACTCCTCGTCACTTCTCTTCTTCGAGCCAGCCCATGGAGCGCTCCACGGCCTTGAGCCAGTTCTTGTACTCGCTGTCGCGCTTGTCGGCGTCCATGCGCGGGGTCCACTCCGCGGCACGGCGCCAGTTGGCGCGCAGCGCCTCGGTGTCCGGCCAGAAGCCGACGGCCAGACCGGCGGCGTAGGCGGCGCCGAGGCAGGTGGTCTCGGCGACCATGGGGCGCACCACGGGGGCGTCCAGGAAGTCCGAGAGGGTCTGCATCAGCAGGTTGTTGGAGGTCATGCCGCCGTCGACCTTGAGCGCGGTCAGCTCGACGCCGGAGTCCTTGGTCATGGCGTCGGTGATCTCGCGGGTCTGCCAGGCGGTGGCCTCCAGGACGGCACGGGCGATGTGCGCCTTGGTGACGTACCGGGTGAGGCCGGCGATCACACCGCGGGCGTCGGAGCGCCAGTACGGGGCGAAGAGGCCGGAGAAGGCGGGCACGAAGTAGGCGCCGCCGTTGTCCTCGACGGAGGAGGCCAGGGTCTCGATCTCGGCGGCGGACTTGATCAGGCCCATCTGGTCGCGCATCCACTGGACGAGCGAGCCGGTGACGGCGATGGAGCCCTCCAGGGCGTAGACCGGCTTGGCGTCGCCGATCTGGTAGCCGACGGTGGTCAGCAGGCCGCTGTAGGAGTTGATGATCTTGTCGCCGGTGTTCATCAGCATGAAGGTGCCGGTGCCGTACGTCGACTTGGCCTCGCCCTCGGCGAAACAGGTCTGGCCGAACAGGGCGGCCTGCTGGTCGCCGAGCGCGGAGGCGACCGGGACGCCGTCGAGGACGCCGCCCTTGACGGTGCCGTACACCTCGGCGGAGGAGCGGATCTCGGGGAGGACCGCGGCCGGGATGTCGATGGACTGGAGGATGCGCTCGTCCCAGGCCATCTCGTGCAGGTTCATCAGGAGGGTGCGGGAGGCGTTGGTGACGTCGGTGACGTGGACGCCGCCCTCGGTGCCGCCGGTGAGGTTCCAGATGACCCAGGAGTCCATGGTGCCGAAGAGGATGTCGCCGCGCTCGGCGCGCTCGCGCAGGCCCTCGACGTTGTCGAGCAGCCAGCGGACCTTGGGGCCGGAGAAGTAGGAGGCGAGCGGGAGGCCGGTCTCGCGGCGGAAGCGGTCCTGGCCGACGTTGCGGCCGAGCTCCTTGCAGAGGGCGTCGGTGCGGGTGTCCTGCCAGACGAGCGCGTTGTGGACGGGCTCGCCGGTGTTCTTGTCCCACATCAGCGTGGTCTCGCGCTGGTTGGTGATGCCGATGGCCTTGACGTCGGCGGCGGTGATGCCGGCCTTGACGATCGCCCCGGCCACGACCTCCTGGACGTTGGTCCAGATCTCGGTGGCGTCGTGCTCGACCCAGCCCGGCTTCGGGAAGATCTGCTCGTGCTCCTTCTGGTCGACCGAGACGATCCGGCCGTCCTTGTCGAAGACGATGCAGCGGGAGGAGGTGGTGCCCTGGTCGATGGCGGCGATGAAGGGGCCGGCGGTGTGGGCGTCGGTCACGGTGTGCTCCTGGGGAAGTCTGGGAAGGACGGCTCGGGGCTCTGGTGCTGTTCTACGTCTCAGGCGAACGCGAGGTTGTAGATACCCGCGGCGAGGGCTCCGCCGATCAGCGGACCGGCGACCGGGATCCAGGCGTAGCCCCAGTCGGAGCCGCCCTTGTTGGGGAGGGGGAGCAGCGCGTGCACGATGCGGGGGCCGAGGTCGCGCGCCGGGTTGATCGCGTAACCGGTCGGGCCGCCGAGCGAGAGGCCGATCGAGACCACGACGAAGGCCGTGATCAGGGCGCCGAGGACGCCGAGGCCCTTGCCGCTGTCGTTGAGGCCCTGGGTGAGCACGGCGAGGACGAGCACGACGGTGCCGATGATCTCGGTGGCGAGGTTCTGCCAGGTGTTCCGGATCTCGGGGCCGGTGGAGAAGATGCCGAGCACGGGGCCGGGGCCCTCGACCGGCTTCTCGCCGACGGTCTCCGGGTCGGTGAGGTGGGCCCGGAACTGGCCGTAGTAGGCGACCCAGACCAGGGCGGCGCCGATCATCGCGCCGAGCAGCTGGCCGGCGATGTAGACCGGCACGTCGCCCCAGGCGCCGTCCTTGACGGCGATGCCGACCGTGACGGCGGGGTTCAGATGCGCCCCGGAGAGGGAAGCGGTCATGTAGACGGCCGTCATGACGGCGAAGCCCCACCCGAAGGTGATCGCGAGCCAGCCGGCGCCGCGGGCCTTGGAGCTCTTGAGCGTCACGGCGGCGCAGACGCCGCCGCCGAGAAGAATGAGTACGGCGGTACCGATGGTCTCGCCGAGGAAGATGTCGGAGCTGGACACCCGCGACTCCTTTGTCCTTCGTCCAGGGGATGGGCGAACCCCGGTTCGCCCCGGTGGTCCGCGCCCTCGTGTGAGGGCGTCCACGGCCCTTGGCACTGCCACACTCTAGCGCTTATTGCCGGTAGGTGTTCGACAATGCCGACCGATGAACGGAAGTTTTGCCCTGGGGTTAACAGCGCGTCAAGGGTCTGGGAAGCGAAAAACCCGCCGATAACGCGATCGTTACCGACGGGTTCGCTCTCCGTACGGACCGGCTCACCGGCTCCGCGGGCGCGGGCTCAGAAGCGGCCCGCCCCCAGGTCCCGGGAGACCGCCCGGGCGCAGTCCCGCACCGCCGCCACCAGCTCCGGGCGCAGCTCGCCGGACGGGCAGAGCCGCTCCACCGCCCCGGTGACCGCCACCGCGCCCACCGGCATCCGGCGCCGGTCGTGGATGGGCGCCGCCACCGAGGCCACGCCCTCCCAGGTCTCCTCCACGTCCGCCGCCCAGCCGCGCGCCCGGGTCATGTCGAGCAGCGACTCGAAGTCCGCCAGGCCGGTGACCGTGCGCGGAGTGAGGGGCTCCCGCTCCACCTCCAGCACCTCGCTGTGCGCCACCGGGTCGTACGCCGACAGGACCTTGCCCAGCGCCGTGGAGTGCAACGGCTGCATCGCCCCCACCTCCAGCACCTGGCGGCTGTCGTCCGGCCGGAAGACGTGGTGCACGATCAGCACGCCCTGCTGGTGCAGCACCCCGAGGTGCACGCTCTCCCCGCTGGACCGCGCCAGGTCGTCCGTCCACACCAGTGCCCGCGCGCGCAGCTCGTGCACGTCCAGATAGCTGTTGCCGAGCCGCAGCAGCTCCGCCCCCAGCTGGTAGCGGCCCGAGGGCCCGTCCTGCTCCACGAAGCCCTCCGCCTGGAGGGTGCGCAGGATGCCGTGGGCGGTGCCCTTGGCCAGTCCCAGCGAGGAGGCGATGTCGGACAGGCCGAGCCGGCGCTCGCCGCCCGCGAGCAGTCGCAGCATGGCCGCCGCCCGTTCAAGCGACTGGATGTTCTTCGCCATCGCCCGGCCCTTCTCCTCACGTCCCGTACAGATCACGCTGTTCGACAATGCTGAACACTATCGGTCGATGCCGACCTTGCCTCGCACCTGACAGTGTCCTCGAAGAAGGGGCCTCGCCGGGAGTCCTCGCACACAGGATGCCGTCCGCCACGTGGGACACCGTGTCCGCCCCGGCCGAACCACGGCTACGCTGAGCCCGTGCGCCCTGTGCCCAGGGTGCAAAGCCGACAGCCGTCGCAGCCCAGGGAGCCCCTTCATGGCCTCGTTGCCGACCCCTTCCGTCCCCGCCGACAGCCGGAGCCGCGTCGCCGCCCTCCGCGAGGCACTCGCCAGCCGCGTCGTCGTCGCCGACGGCGCCATGGGGACCATGCTCCAGGCCCAGGACCCCAGCCTGGAGGACTTCCAGAACCTCGAAGGCTGCAACGAGATCCTCAGCCTCACCCGGCCCGACATCGTCGCCTCGGTCCACCGCGAGTACTTCGCCGCCGGCGTCGACTGCGTCGAGACCAACACCTTCGGCGCCAACCACGCGGCCCTCGGCGAGTACGACATCGCCCACCGGGTGCTGGAGCTGTCCGAGGCCGGCGCCCGCGTCGCCCGCGAGGTCGCCGACGAGTTCACCGCCGCCGACGGCCGGCCCCGCTGGGTCCTCGGCTCCATCGGCCCCGGCACCAAGCTGCCGACCCTCGGCCACGCCCCGTACACCGTCCTGCGCGACGCCTACCAGCAGAACGCCGAGGGCCTCCTCGCCGGCGGCGCCGACGCGCTCATCGTCGAGACCACCCAGGACCTCCTCCAGACCAAGGCGTCCGTCATCGGCGCCCGCAAGGCCCTCGACGCCCTCGGCGCCGACGTGCCGCTCATCGTCTCGGTCACCGTCGAGACCACCGGCACCATGCTCCTCGGCTCCGAGATCGGCGCCGCCCTGACGGCCCTGGAGCCGCTCGGCATCGACATGATCGGCCTCAACTGCGCCACCGGCCCCGCCGAGATGAGCGAGCACCTCCGCTACCTCGCCCGGCACTCCCGCGTCCCGCTGTCGGTGATGCCCAACGCCGGCCTGCCCGTCCTCACCTCCGACGGCGCCCACTACCCGCTCTCCCCGGCCGAGCTCGCCGACGCCCAGGAGAGCTTCGTCCGCGAGTACGGCCTCTCCCTCGTCGGCGGCTGCTGCGGCACGACCCCGGAGCACCTGCGCCAGGTCGTCGAGCGCGTCCGCGACCTCACGCCCGCGCCGCGCGACCCGCGCCCCGAGCCGGGCGCGGCCTCGCTCTACCAGACCGTGCCGTTCCGGCAGGACACCTCGTACCTGGCGATCGGCGAGCGGACGAACGCGAACGGGTCGAAGAAGTTCCGCGAGGCCATGCTGGAGGGCC
>NZ_JBIBZN010000017.1:0-179914 GCF_043084305.1 Streptomyces sp. NPDC014656 | reverse complement strand
GTGGGGGCGGGGCCCGCGGCGGGGGGGGCCCCCCCCCCCGGGGGGGGGGGCCCCCCCCCGCGCCCCGGGGGGGGGGGGGGGGGCCCCCCCCGCGGGGGGGGGGGGGCCCCCCCCCCCACGCCGCCCGGCGGTCACGGCCCGCACCGGGAGCCGGCACCCGGCGGCCCGGTCAGCCCAGGAAGCTCAGCCGCACCTGCCGCTGGGGGTTGTCCTTGTTGGTGTCGACCAGGCAGACCGACTGCCAGGTGCCCAGGGCGAGGCGGCCGGCGACGACGGGGAGGGTGGCGTGGGGCGGGAGGAAGGCGGGGAGGACGTGGTCGCGGCCGTGGCCGGGGGTGCCGTGGCGGTGCTGCCAGCGGTCGTCGGCGGGGAGCAGGTGGTGGAGGGTGGCCAGGAGGTCGCTGTCGCTGCCGGCGCCCGTCTCCAGGACGGCGAGGCCCGCGGTGGCGTGGGGGACGAAGAGGTTGAGCAGGCCGTCGCGTCCCGTGGCGGTCTCCGTGAGGAAGTCCTCGCAGACCTGCGTCAGGTCGGTGACCGTCTCCCGGGAGCCCGTGGTGAGGCTGACGACGCGCGTGGTGAAGGAATGTGACATGGAGTCATCCTGCCGTCCGGGGCGCGGGATCGCCCGTCCACGCTCCGAGACGCCGTTGACCGTGTCGGCCGCGGGTCGCTACGTTCGCGCCATGTCGCGTACAGCACTGCTCACCACGCGTGGTCACATCGACCTGCTGCGGGTGGCCTCCGCCGCCTGTTCCCGCGGCTGCTGACGCCTTCTTCCCCCTCCCGGCCGTCCCAGTGGCCGGACGTCTCCCCTGACGCTCTGACCCTCTCGCCGTACGCGTGTGTCCTCCGCGTGCGGTGACGTCGACGCGTACCCGCTCTCCGCCACCCCTTCCCGCGCCTCCTCTTCCGTACCGGAGTCTCTCCATGGCCGTCGGTCACGCACCCCCGCCCCCTACGCCCCTCCTGCCGGATATATCCGGTATTCCGGAGATCGAATCCCTCACTCCCCCGCGTCGCCCCGGGCGCGGGACCGCCGTGCCGCGCTGGCTGCGGCGGGCCGTCGGGCCGCTGCTGCTCCTGCTGGCGTGGCAGCTGGCCAGTGCCACGGGGGTGCTCGCGCCGGAGGTGCTCGCCTCGCCCGGGACGATCGCCCGGTCGGCCGCCGGTCTGGTCGCGGACGGGACCCTGCCGACCGCCATGGGGGTCTCGCTCCGGCGGGTGGCGGCGGGGCTGCTCGTCGGCGGCGCCGTCGGCACCGCGCTGGCGCTGTTGTCCGGGCTCTCCCGGCTCGGCGAGGACCTCGTGGACGCCACCGTGCAGATGCTGCGGACGGTGCCGTGGGTCGGACTCATCCCGCTGCTGATCATCTGGCTGGGCATCGGCGAGGCCCCGAAGGTGGCGCTCATCGCGCTCGGGACCGCCTTCCACCTCTACCTGAACGTGTACGCCGGGATCCGCGGCGTCGACGCCCAACTCGTCGAGGCCGGGCGGTCGCTGGGGCTCGGACGGTGGGGGCTCGTGCGGCACGTGGTGCTGCCCGGCGCGCTCCCGGGCGCCATGACCGGGCTGCGGTACGCGCTCGCCACCGCCTGGCTGGCGCTGGTCTTCGGCGAGTCCATCAACGCCGACGCCGGGATCGGCTTCCTGATGAACCAGGCCCGCGAGTTCTTCCGCACCGACGTGATCGTCGTCTGCCTCGTCGTCTACGCCTTCCTCGGCCTGCTCGCCGACGCCGTCGTCCGCACTCTCGAAAGGCTGCTGCTGCAATGGCGACCGACCTTCACCGGACAGTGACCGTCCGGGGCCTGACCCGCTCCTTCGACGGCCGGCCGGTCGTCGACGGGCTCGATCTCACCCTGGAACCGGGGCAGTTCACCGCACTGCTCGGACACAGCGGCTGCGGGAAGTCCACCCTGCTGCGGGTGCTCGCCGGGCTCGACCGCGAGGTCTCCGGCACCGTGCTCGTGCCGCGCCGCCGCGCGGTCGCCTTCCAGGCCCCCCGGCTGATGCCGTGGAAGCGGGTCTGGCGCAACGTCCTCCTCGGGCTCCCCGGCCGCCCGGACCGGACCGTCGCCTACCGGGCGCTGGAGGAGGTCGGACTCGGCCACCGGGCCGACGTCTGGCCGAAGACCCTCTCCGGCGGCGAGGCCCAACGCGCCTCCCTGGCCAGGGCCTTGGTACGCGATCCCGACCTGCTGCTGCTCGACGAGCCGTTCGGCGCGCTCGACGCGCTGACCCGGATCAAGGCCCAGCGGCTGGTCGCCGAGCTGTGGCGGCGGCGCGGCTGCACCGTGCTCCTCGTCACCCACGACGTGGACGAGGCCCTGCTCCTCGCCGACCGGGCACTGGTGATGCGCGACGGGGTCATCGCGTACGACACGCCCGTCGCCCTCGACCGGCCCCGCTCCCCCGCCGACCCCTCCTTCGCCGGCCTCCGCGGCCGCCTCCTCGCCGAACTCGGCGTCGGGGAGGGCGAGTCCGGTACGGAGGGGCCCACCCGCACCACCGCCTCCGACCCCGCCCCCTCTCCCTCCCGAACCCACTCCCACACCCACACCCCCGCCTAGGAGCCCCGCCGTGAAGCCCCTCCGACTCTCCCTCCCCGCCGCGCTGCTGCTCCCGCTCGCGCTGCTCGCCGCGACCGCCTGCACCCCCGCCTCGGGTTCCGACGCCGGCGGGAGCACCGACGGCAAGGGCGACCTCGTCCTGAACGTCGGCGACCAGAAGGGCGGCGCCGAGGCCGTGCTGCGCGCCGCCGGCGAGCTCGACGACCTGCCGTACCGGGTGAAGTGGTCCACCTTCACCTCCGGGCCACCGCTCCTCGAAGCCATCAACGCCGGTGCCGTCGACATCGGCGGCGTCGGCAACACCCCGCCGGTCTTCGCCGCCGGCGCCAAGTCGAAGATCACCGTGATCGCCGCGACCCACGGCGACTCGGCCGGCGAGGCCGTCCTCGTGCCGAAGGACTCGCCGCTGCGGTCCACCCGCGACCTCAAGGGCCGGAAGATCGCGGTGGCGCAGGGCAGTTCCGCGCACTTCCAGCTGATCGGATCGCTGGAGAAGGCCGGGCTGACGCTGAAGGACGTCCAGGTCACGCTGTTGCAGCCGGCCGACGCGCTCGCCGCCTTCACCAGCGGGAAGGTCGACGCGTGGGCGGTCTGGGACCCGTACACCTCCCAGGTGCTGCACAGCGGCTCCGGACGGGTCCTGACCGACGGGCGCGGGGTGGTCAACGGACTCGGTTTCCAGGTCGCCGCGCCCGCCGCGCTCGCGGACGAGAGGAAGGAGAGGGCCGTCGGCGACTTCGTCGAGCGGCTGCGGCGCGCCCAGGACTGGGTGTACGGCCACCCGGAGGACTGGGCGAAGGTCTGGTCGAAGGAGACGGGGCTGCCGTACGAGGTGGCGCTGGCCGCCGTGAAGCGCAGCGGCGGCACCCGGATCCCCGTCGCCCTCGACGAGGCGGCGATCGCCTCCGAGCAGCGGATCGCCGACACCTTCGCCGGTCTGGGGCTGATCCCGCGCTCCTTCCGGTTCGCCGACTTCGTGGACGACCGCTACGACAACGACCTGCCGCCGTCGACCACTCCGGCGCGCTCCTACGGAAAGGACGACTGACCATGACGGTCCACCTGCACTGGTTCCTGCCGACCGGCGGCGACGGGCGCACCCTCGTCGACCGGCACGCCTACACCGACGGCGGCATCGCCCGGACGCGCTCGGGCGCGGTCGCCGGGGTCCGCGCGCCCGACATCGAGTACCTGGCGCAGATCGCGAAGGCGGCCGAACGGCTCGGCTTCGAGGCCGTGCTGACGCCGACCGGCACGTGGTGCGAGGACGCCTGGCTGACGACGGTCGCGCTCGCGCAGCACACCGAACGGCTCAAGTTCCTGGTGGCCTTCCGGCCCGGCGTGCTGTCCCCCGTGCTCGCCGCCCAGATGGCCGCGACCTATCAGCGGATCACCCGCGGCCGGCTGCTGCTCAACGTGGTGACCGGCGGCGACTCCGTGGAGCAGCGGCGGTTCGGCGACCACCTGGACCACGACCAGCGGTACGCGCGCACCGCCGAGTTCCTGTCCGTCGTGCGGGGCGTGTGGAGCGGGCGCCCGTACGACTTCCAGGGCGAGCACTACCAGGTGGAGGGCGGGCTCACCGCGCTGCCGCCGGACCCGCTGCCGGAGCTGTTCTTCGGGGGCTCGTCCCCGGCGGCCGGTCCGGTCGCCGCCGAGCACGCGGACGTCTACCTCACCTGGGGCGAGCCGCCGTGGCAGGTCAAGGAGAAGATCGACTGGATCCGCCGGCTCGCCGGGGAGCGCGGCCGGACCGTCCGCTTCGGCATCCGGCTGCACACCGTCTCCCGCGACAGCTCCCGCGAGGCGTGGGCGACCGCCGACCGGCTGCTCTCCGACCTCGACGCCGAGACGGTCGCGGCGGCGCAGGCGCTGCTCGGCCGCAGCGAGTCCGTGGGCCAGCGGCGGATGCTCGCCCTCCACAGGGGCGGCGCGCTGGACCGGGACCGGCTGGAGATCGCCCCGAACCTGTGGGCGGGCGTGGGCCTGGTGCGGGGCGGGGCCGGTACGGCGCTCGTCGGCAGCCACGCGGACGTCGCCGAGCGCATCGAGGAGTACCACGACCTGGGCGTGGAGCACTTCGTGCTCTCCGGCTACCCGCACCTGGAGGAGGCGTACTGGTTCGGCGAGGGCGTCACGCCGCTGCTCGCGGAGCGCGGTCTGCTGACGACGGTGCCGGCGTCGCCGCTCCTCGCGGGCGCGGCGGGCCTCACGGGGATCGGGGGCGGGCGCTAGGACGGGCGGGGGCGGCGGGAGTGCCGTCCCCGCCGGGGTGGGGGCCGGGAAGATCCCGGCCCCCACCCCGGTTGGTAGAAACGTGAACGATTCTGTGGTGGAAGCAGCGGTCCGCACGGTGGACGTCGTGGTCGTCGGCGCCGGTCAGGCGGGGCTCTCCGCCGCCTTCCACCTCCGGCGGGCCGGCCTGGCGCCGGACCGGGACTTCGTCGTCCTCGACCACGCGCCCCGGGCGGGCGGGGCCTGGCAGTTCCGGTGGCCCTCGCTGACCTACGGCAAGGTGCACGGGATGCACTCCCTGCCGGGCATGGAGCTGACCGGGGCCGATCCCGCCCGTCCCTCCTCCGAGGTGATCGCCGGCTATTTCGACGCGTACGAGCGGACCTTCGGGCTGGCGGTGCACCGGCCGGTGGACGTGACCGCCGTCCGGGAGGGCGAGGGCGGCCGGCTGCGGGTGGAGACCTCGGAGGGGGTGTACGCGACCCGGGCGCTGATCAACGCCACCGGCACCTGGGACCGCCCCTTCTGGCCCCGTTACCCCGGCCAGGAGACCTTCCTCGGGACCCAGCTGCACACCGCCCGGTACCCGGGGCCGGAGGCCTTCGCCGGCCGGCGGGTGATCGTGGTGGGCGGCGGCGCGTCGGCCACCCAGCACCTGCTGGAGATCGCGGAGCACGCCGCCGCGACCACCTGGGTGACCCGGCGCGAACCGGTCTTCCGGGAGGGCTCCTTCGGCGAGGCGGAGGGCCGGGCGGCGGTCGCGCTGGTCGAGGAGCGGGTCCGGCGGGGGCTGCCGCCGCGCAGCGTGGTCTCGGTGACCGGGCTGCCCCTCAACGACGCGGTCCGCGCGGGACTGGCGAACGGCGTCCTGGACCGGCAGCCGATGTTCGAACGGATCACGCCGACCGGCGCCGTCTGGGCGGACGGCCGGACGGTCGAGGCGGACGTGATCCTGTGGGCGACCGGCTTCCGGCCGGCCATCGACCACCTGGCCCCGCTCCGGCTGCGGGGGCCCGGCGGCGGCATCCGGATGGAGGGGACCCGCGCCGTCCTCGACGAGCGCGTCCACCTGGTCGGTTACGGTCCGTCGGCCTCGACGGTCGGCGCCAACCGGGCCGGTCGCGCCGCGGTGGCCGAGATCCGCCGGCTCCTGGCGCGCCGGACGGAGCGCCTCCCGGAGCCGGCGCGGGTCACGGCCTGAGCGACCCGTCGCGCGGCCGCCACTCCCCCTCCGGCGACCTCACCCCCGCCCCGGGCGCGTACCGCGTGCCCGGCTCCGGCGCGTACCGCCCGCCCGGGTCCGCCGCGCACCGCGGTCCGTCCTCCAGGTAGACGGCGCTGCGGGTGAGGAGCACCTGGGTGAGGACGTCGTGGGCGAGGGCGAAATGCCGCTCGTCCGGATGGGTGGTGAGCCGGATCTCGACCCAGGCGTCGTCGAAGTCCACCCCGGTGACCCGGGCCAGTCGTCTGGCCTGCCAGGAGGTGATGGGCGACCAGATCCAGCGACGTCGTCTGAGCTGATTCATGTGCTGCCCAACGAGTCGGGCGACCACGCGATACCGCTCGAATCGGTCGTTTTCACCACACAATCGGCGCTATCCCGTCCGCTCCCGCCGCCGCCTCTCGTTGAACTCGGCCACGTTCGCCCGGTGGGTCGCGCAGTCGGCGGCGAAGCGGGTGTCGCCGGGGGCGACCGTGACGAAGTAGAGCCAGTCGCCGGCGGGCGGGTGGAGGGCGCGGTCGACGGCCTCGTACACCTGGGCCGCGCGCAGGCCCTCCGGGACGAGCAGGGTGGGGGGCGCGGGCGGGGCGGGCCCGACGCGCGAGAGGAGCGGCAGGAGGGGGAGGGCGATCGCCACGGCGAGGGCGAGCAGGGCGCCGGCGAGGACGGCCCGCCTGCCCCGGCGGGTGAGTCGGGGGCGGCGGGGGGCGCGTACGGGGAAGGGGGCCGGTGCGGCACGGCCGCACCGCAACCCGGCGGGGCGGGGTTTCCCGGGACCCGGACACACGGCGGCGCCGCCGGTCCCCTGGGACGGGGAACCGACGGCGCCGGGAACTGCGAGCGTCAGACGAGCCAGCCCAGGAAGTGGAGGACGCCGGCGAGCAGATCGGTGATGACGTTCATGGTGGTGCTTCTCCTCGTACAGGTGTTTCGTGGGACAGCGCAGTCGCGGTCTGCAGCCCGTCACTTGCGCACCGTAATCATCCGACCCCGTACGGGAGTTGGGCAACGAATCCCGGAACGATCACACGTTCGTGGGAACAACCGCTCCCACGTTCGCCTGTTCGTCGCGGCGGACGAGGGCGGCGTACGCCCCGTCCCGGGCCATGAGCTCCTCGTGGGAACCGCTCTCCGTGATCCGGCCCGCGTCCAGCACGACGATCCGGTCGGCGTCGCGGACGGTCGAGAGGCGGTGCGCGATGGTGATCGTGGTGCGGCCCGCGGAGAGGGCGTCGATGGCCTGCTGCACGGCGTGCTCAGTGCGGGTGTCGAGGGCGCTGGTCGCCTCGTCGAGGATGAGCACCGGCGGGTCGCGCAGGATCGTGCGGGCGATGGCCAGGCGCTGCTTCTCGCCGCCGGAGAAGCGGTAGCCGCGCTCGCCGACCAGGGTGTCGTAGCCGTCGGGCAGCGAGGCGATGTGGTCGTGGATCTGGGCGGCCCGGGCGGCGGCCTCGATCTCCGCGTCGGTGGCGTCCGGCTTCGCGAAGCGCAGGTTGTCGGCGACGGAGGCGTGGAAGAGGTACGTCTCCTGGGAGACGACGCCGATCGCGCCGGCGAGGGTGTCGAAGCCGAGGTCGCGGACGTCGACCCCGTCCAGCGTGACCCGGCCGGCGGTCACGTCGTAGAGCCGGGGCACGAGGTAGCTGAGCGTGGACTTCCCGGAGCCGGTGGGGCCGACGACGGCGAGACTGCCGCCGGCGGGCACCGTGAGGTCGATGCCGTCGAGGGTGGGGCGGTCCGCGCCCTCGGGGTCGTAGTGGAAGCGGACCTTCTCGAAGCCGATCTCGCCGCGGACGGGGCCGATGCGGACGGGCTCCTCGGGCTCGGTGATGTCCACCGGGAGGTCGAGGTACTCGAAGATGCGCTGGAAGAGCGCGAGCGAGGTCTGCATCTGGACGCCGGTGGAGAGCAGGCTCACGGTGGGCCGGAAGAGGCCCTGCTGGAGCGAGACGAAGGCGACCAGGGTGCCGAGGGAGATCGCGGCGCCGCCGGCCTGCACGGCGAGGCCCGCCGCCCAGTAGAGCAGGGCGGGCATGGCGGCCATCACGATGCCGATGACGGACATCCGCCAGCGTCCGGCCATGGAGGAGCGCACTTCGAGGTCGACGAGGCGCTCGGACTCCCGGGCGAAGGACTCGGTCAGCGAGTCGGCGCGGCCCATGGTGCGGCCGAGCAGGATGCCGCTGACGGAGAGCGACTCGGTGACGGTCGCCGCCATGGCGGCCATCTGCTTCTGGCGCTGGGTGGTGATCCGCTTGCGCTCGCCGCCGACCCGCCGGCTGATCCAGACGAAGACGGGGAGCAGGAGGAGGGAGAAGAGGGTGAGGCGCCAGTCGAGGGCGAGCATGGCGACCACGGTCGCGACGACGGCGGTCAGGTTGGAGACCAGGGATGTGGCCGTGGAGGTCACGGTGGCCTGCATGCCGCCGATGTCGTTGGCGATCCGGGACTGGACCTCGCCGGTCCTGGTCCGGGTGAAGAAGGCCAGCGGCATCCGCTGGAGCCGGCCGTAGACGGCGGTGCGCAGGTCGTGCATGACGCGCTGGCCCACCGTGGTGGAGATCAGGGTCTGGAGCACGCCGAAGACGCCGGTCAGGACGGCGGTGACGATCATGCCGAGGGCGAGCAGGCTGAGCAGCCCGGTGCGCCCCTGGGGGATCGCGGTGTCGAGGATCTCCTTGAGGAGGAACGGGGTGGCGACCGAGACCAGCGAGGCGGCGGCGACCAGCAGGCCGACGAGCGCGAGGCGGGCGCGGTAGGGACGGAAGAGGCCGAGGATCCGCCGCAGCTGGGCGGGCTCCTTCGGCTGCGCGGGATCGCGCGGCGGAGGTGTCCAGGTGGACTCGTCGTGGGGGCGCATGGGCTCCTTCGAGGGTGCGAGACAGAGGGCGAGCACATCCCAGGATGCACATCGGACTGTAGCTCACTCTTACCTATGTTCACAATGAACGAGGTCCTGATATTGTTCCCCTCATGGACACCCCCGCCGTGAGCGCCCCCGACCCCGACGGGCTCCTCGCCGAACAGCTGCTGCGGCTCACCCGCCGGCTCCACCGCATCCAGAAGCGCCACCTGGAGCCGGTCGGCATCACCCCCGCGCAGTCCCGGCTGCTGCGCCTGGTCGCGCACTTCGGCGACGCCCCGCCCCGGATGGCCGACCTCGCCGCCCGCCTGGAGGTCGTCCCGCGCGCCGTGACCAGCCTCGTCGACGGGCTGGAGGCGGCCGGCCGGGTGCGCCGGGCGCCCGATCCGACCAACCGCCGGGTGGTGCGGATCGAGCTCACCGACGAGGGGCGCGCCACGCTGCGGGAGCTGCGCAGCGCGCGCCGGGAGGCCGCAGAGGACATCCTGGCTCCATTGACCGTCGAACAGCGCGAGGTGCTCGGAGGCCTGCTGACCGCCCTGGCCGGGCCCGTCCCGGAGAGCGGCTGCTGACGCCGGCGCCCGCGCCGAGGGGAGCCGTGCCATGCCGCTGCTGGAACCGAACCCGCGGGCCCTCAGCCCGGGCCGGAAGCGGACCCCGGCTCCCGACCGGGTCCCGGACCTCCAGGCGCGCGGCACCCCGCGGCGGCTGCGGGAGGACCTGGCGGCGCTGATCGGCCCCGAGAAGGTCCTCTCGGACGTCTCCGACCTGGTGCGGTACGCCTCCGACGCGAGCCCCTACCGCTTCCTGCCGCAGGTGGTGGTGGTCGCCGAGGACGTCGACGACGTCTCGGCCGTGCTGTCCTACGCGCACGGCAAGGGCCGCGAAGTGGTCTTCCGGGCCGCCGGCACCAGTCTCAACGGGCAGGCGCAGGGCGAGGACATCCTCGTCGACGTCCGCCGCCACTGGGTGGGCGTGGAGGTCCTGGACGACGGCGCCCGGGCCCGGATCCGCCCCGGCACCACCGTCGTCCGCGCCAACGCGGCCCTCGCGCCCCACGGACGGGTGCTCGGCCCCGACCCCGCCAGCGCGGTCGCCTGCACGATCGGCGGGGTCGTCGCCAACAACGCCTCCGGGATGACCGCCGGCACCACCCGGAACTCGTACCGGACGGTCTCCTCGCTCACCTTCGTGCTGCCGGGCGGCACCGTCGTCGACACCGCCGACCCGGCCGCCGACGAGGAGCTGGCCCGCGCCGAGCCCCGCCTGTGCGCGGGGCTGCTCGCGCTCAAGGCCGAGATCGAGGCCGACGCGGAGCTCACGGCCCGGATCCGCGCCAAGTACCAGATCAAGAACACCAACGGCTACCGCCTCGACGCCTTCCTCGACGGCACCACCCCGGTGGAGATCCTGCGGGGCCTGATGGTCGGCTCCGAGGGCACCCTCGGCTTCCTCTCCGAGGTCGTCTTCGACACCCTGCCGCTCGACCGGCTGGTCTCCACCGCCCTGCTCTTCTTCCCCGGCCTGCCCGCCGCCGCGGCCGCCGTGCCCCGCTTCAACGAGGCCGGGGCGCGCGCCGTCGAGCTGATGGACGGCAACACCCTGCGCGCCTCGGTGCGGGTGCCCGGCGTCCCGGCCGACTGGGCGGAACTGCCCAAGGACACCACGGCGCTCCTCGTCGAGTTCCGGGCCCCGGACGAGCCGGCCCTGGCCGCGTACGAGCGGGCGGCCGGCGAGGTCCTGGCCGGGCTCGGCCTGGTCACCCCGGTGCCCTCCGCCGTCAACGCCTTCACCCGTGACGCCCGCGCCATCGGCGGCTACTGGAAGGCCCGCAAGGCCTTCGTGACGGCCGTCGGCGGCTCCCGCCCGCCGGGCACGACCCTGATCACCGAGGACTTCGCGGTGCCCCCGGCCCGGCTCGCCGAGGCCTGCGCCGAACTGCTCGACCTCCAGGCCCGGCACGGCTTCGACGCGGCCGTCGCCGGTCACGCCGCCCACGGCAACCTGCACTTCCTGCTCTCCTTCGACGCCGCCGACCCCTCGGACGTCGAGCGGTACGCCTCCTTCATGGCCGACTTCTGCAAGCTCACCGTCGAACGCTTCGACGGCTCCCTGAAGGCGGAGCACGCCACCGGCCGCAACATCGCCCCCTTCCTGGAGCTGGAATGGGGCCCCAAGGCGACCGAACTCATGTGGCGCACCAAGGAGCTCATCGACCCCGACGGGATCCTCGCCCCCCGGATCGTCCTCGACCGGGACCCCCAGGCCCATCTGCGCGGCCTGAAGACCATCCCGTCCGTGGAGCGGATCGCCGACCCGTGCATCGAGTGCGGCTTCTGCGAACCGACCTGCCCCAGCCACGACCTGACGACCACACCGCGCCAGCGGATCGTGCTGCGCCGCGAGATGCTGCGCCAGGCCGACGGCTCCCCCGTCGAGCAGCGGCTCCTGGAGGCGTACGGCTACGACGCCGTGGACACCTGCGCCGGCGACTCCACCTGCAAGCTGGCCTGCCCCGTCGGCATCGACACCGGCGCCCTGATGAAGGACTTCCGGCACGCGCGGCACTCCCCGCGCGAGGAGCGGATCGCCGCCCTCGCCGCGAAGCACTTCCGTGCCGTCGAGGCCTCGGCCCGGCTCGCGGTGGGCGCGGCCGACCGGATGGGCGACGGCCTCCTGGAGCGGGTGACCGGCCTCGCCCGCAGGGCCGTCCGGCCCGACCTCGTACCGGAGTGGCTGCCGGAGATCCCCGGAGCGGCGCCCCGGCGGCTGCCCCGCACCCACCGCCCGGCGGCCGCCGCCGTCTACTACCCGGCCTGCGTCAACCGCATCTTCGGCAATCCGGACGGGACCCCCGGCCCCTCCCTCCCGGAGGCCGTCGTCGCCGTCTCGGCCCGGGCGGGGCGGCCCGTGTGGATCCCCGAGGACGTTGCCGGTACGTGCTGCGCCACCATCTGGCACTCCAAGGGGTACGAGGCGGGCAACGAGGTGATGGCCAACCGGATCGTGGAGGCCGCCTGGGGCTGGACGGCGGGCGGCCGGCTGCCGCTCGTGGTCGACGCCTCCTCCTGCACCCTCGGCATCGCCCACGAGGTGGTCCCCCACCTCACCGAGGACAACCGCGCCCTGCACGCCGAACTGACCGTGGTGGACTCCCTGGTGTGGGCAGCGGACGAACTCCTCCCCCGCCTGGAGGCCCGCCGGACGGTGGGCTCGGCCGTCGTCCACCCCACCTGCTCGATGCGGCACCTCGGCGTCACCGAGCGGCTCACCGCGGTCGCCGGGTTCTGCGCCGAGGAGGTCGTCGTGCCGGTCGACGCGGGCTGCTGCGCCTTCGCCGGCGACCGGGGCATGCTCCACCCCGAGCTGACGGCCTCGGCGACGGCCCGCGAGGCCGCCGAGGTCACCGCCCGCCCCTTCGACGCGCACCTCTCGGCCAACCGGATGTGCGAGATCGGCATGGACCGCGCCACCGGCCGGAGTTACCGCTCGGCGCTGCTCGCCCTGGAGCACGCGACCCGCCCCTGACACCGCGCCGGCGGATCCGGGACAGGACCCCTCACCCCCGACGGTGAGGGGTCCTTCCCATGTTCGATTACCGGCCGTTCGGTGCCGCGCACCGGTGGAAGATCCGAAACAGTAAAGTCCAACGACCCGCCGCAGGAGTCCAAACAGGCATCCTTGCGCGCTCCGGTCACAGGGGCCAGGGTCCTGTGCGGGATTCATGAACCAGCCGCGCGGACAGCCTCTGGAGGTTCCATGAACGAGCAGTCACCCCACGACCCGAGCCGGCGATCGGTCCTCAGGACCACCGCCGGAGCGGCCGGCGCGGGCCTCGGCCTCGGCGCCCTCGCCGGTGGCACCGCCCACGCCGCCGAACCGGCCGCGGCCCCCGCCGGGGCCACCGCGCCCCGGCGCCAGGGGGCGACCATGGCCGGCGTCGCCTTCGAGCGCCGCTCCACCGTCCGGGTCGGCATCATCGGCCTCGGCAACCGGGGCGGCTCCATGATCGACAACTTCCTGGTCCTCCCCGGCGTGCGCGTCGTCGCCGTCTGCGACCCGGTGCGCGCCAAGACCGAACGGGCCGCCGCGAAGGTCGTCGCCGCCGGGCAGCCGGCCCCCGCCGTCTACACCAACGGCGAGAACGACTACGAGAAGCTCTGCGCCCGCTCCGACCTCGACTTCGTCTACGTGGCCACGCCGTGGGAGCTGCACTTCCCGATGGCCCGGGCGGCGATGCTGAACGGCAAGCACGTCGGCGTCGAGTGTCCGGTCGCCATGGAGCTCCCCCACCTGTGGGAGCTGGTCGACCTCTCCGAGCGGACCCGCCGCCACTGCATGCAGCTGGAGAACTGCTGCTACGGGCGGAACGAGCTGCGGGTCCTGCGGATGGCGCACGCCGGCAAGTTCGGGCAGCTGCTGCACGGCGCCGGGGCGTACAACCACGACCTGCGCGGCCTGATGTTCTCGCCGACGTACTACGAGGGGCCCTGGCGGCGGCGCTGGCACACCCGGCTGCGCGGCGACCTCTACCCCAACCACGGCTTCGGCCCGGTCGCCAACTACATGGACCTCAACCGGGGCGACCGCGCGGTCAGCATCAGCAGCTTCGGCACCCCGGCGCTCGGACTCGCCGAGTACCGCGCCGCCCACGTGCCGGCGGGCGACCCCAGCTGGAGGGAGTCGTACATCGGGAGCGACCGGACCATCAGCCTGGTGCAGACGGCGAAGGGACGGGTCATCCGGCTCGAACACGACGTGTCCACGCCGCACCCCTACAGCAGGATCAACAGCCTGGGCGGGACGAAGGGCGTCTTCGAGGACTACCCGGCCCGGATCTACGTCGAGCCGGACCACACGAACGACCAGTGGGCCGACTTCTCCGCCTACGCGGAGGAGTTCGACCACTGGCTGTGGAAGGAGCACGCCAACCCTCCGGGCGGGCACGGCGGCATGGACTACATCATGGTCTTCCGGCTGATGCAGTGCATGCGGCTCGGGCTCGTGCCCGACTTCGACGTGTACGACGCGGCGACGTGGACGGCCCCGGTGCCGCTGAGCCACGCCTCGATCAAGGCGAAGGGGGCGCCGCAGGAGATCCCCGACTTCACGCGCGGCGCGTGGCGCGAGGCCCGCTCGGGGATGGACTCGCCCCGGCCCGCCTGACGCGGCCCCGCCCGGCGCGACGGCAGGGGTGACGGGGGCTCCGGGGCAGGGGTGGCGGGCGGGCCCCGGCGGGGCCGCGCCAGGCGGGCGACGGGCCCCGGGAACCGAAAAATCCGTTGCCGCGGGGACCGGCGGAGGGTGAACCTGGCACGGACCCCGCACCCCGGGGTCCGTACCCACGGGGTCCCTCGCCGGGACCCCCGCCGACGCGCGCCCGCGTGCGCCGGCCCACCCCCCGTCCGCCCCCGAGCACCCCTGGGGACGTCATGCAGATCCATCAACTCCCGTACGACGATCCGGGGGTGCCCGACGTCCGCTCCGGCACCCGGTTCCTGATCTGGCTGGGGCGCATGCAGCTCGGCGGACAGGTGCGGTCCCTGCTGTGGGGATTGGTGCTCCAGCTGTCCATCGCCGGACTGCCGGTCGGCGTCGGCCTCGCCGTGCAGGCCGTCATCGACCGCGACGGCGGGCGGCTCGCCCTCGGCTGCGGCGTCGTCGCGGCGCTCGGCCTCGGCATCGCCGTCGGGGACACGATGCTGCACCGCACCGCCGTCACCAACTGGATCACCGCCGCCGCGCGGGTGCAGCAGCTCCTCGCCCGCAGGACCGCCGAGCTCGGCTCGCTGCTGACCCGGCGGGTCGCGGCCGGAGAGGTCGTCGCCGTCTCGACGGGCGACGTCGAGAAGATCGGATGGTTCGTGGAGGCGTTCTCGCGCTTCGCCGCCGCCGTCCTCACCCTCCTGGCCGTCTGCGTCGGGCTCGTCGTGTACGAACCGGCGCTCGGCCTCGTCGTCGCGGTGGGCGTCCCCGCGCTCGCCCTCGCCGCGCTGCCCCTGCTGCCGCGCGCGACCCGCCGGGCCGACGAGCAGCGCGAGAAGGCCGGCAAGGCCACCGAACTCGCCTCCGACACGGTCGCCGGGCTGCGCGTGCTGCGCGGCATCGGCGGCGAGGAGCTCTTCCTCGGCCGCTACCGGGCCGCCTCGCAGGAGGTCCGCCGGGCGGCCGTGCGCAGCGCCCGCATGTGGGCCCTGATCGCCGCCGTCCAGGTGCTGCTGCCGGGCCTGCTGCTCATCGCCGTGGTGGCGTACGGGGCCGGGCTCGCGCTCGACGGCACGATCACGGTCGGCGCGCTGGTCACCGTCTACGGCGCGGTGGCGCTCACCCACCATCCGCTGCGGAACGTGGAGGAGATCGCGATGGCGTACGCCTTCTCGCGGCCCTCCGCGAAGCGCGCGGCGCGGGTGCTGGCGCTGAGCCGGGTCACCGAGCCGGCCGGCGGGACCCGGGCCCCCGAGGCGGCCGGTGACCTGTACGACCCGGTCACCGGGCTCATCGCCCCCGCCGGGCTGCTCACCGCCGTCGTGTGCGGCGACCCGGACGCGGCCGGCCTGCTGGCGGACCGGCTCGGCGGCCACCCGGCCGAGCCGGGCGACGACCACGTCTCCGTACGCCTCGGCGGGGTCCCGCTCGACGAGCTGTCGCTGGACGCCGCCCGGACGGCCGTCCTCGTCCAGGACAAGGAGCCGGTGCTGCTCTCCGGCACCCTCCACGAGCTGCTCGACGTGCCCGCCTCCGGCGCGGTCCGCCCCGGGGACGCGCTCGCCGCCGCCCAGTGCGACGACGTGCTCGACGCCCTCGCGCAGGCGTCGGTGGACGCCGACGGCGACCCGATGCGGACCCGGATCACCGAGCGGGGCCGCTCGCTCTCCGGCGGCCAGCGTCAGCGCCTCGCCCTCGCCCGGTCCCTGGTGGCCGACCCGGAGGTGCTCGTCCTCGACGAGCCGACCTCGGCGGTCGACTCGCACACCGAGGCCCGGGTCGCGGCGGGCGTCCGCAAGCTGCGCGCGGGGGCGACCACCGTGGTGCTGGCCTCGTCGCCGCTGGTCCTGGACCTGGCGGACCGGGTGGTCCTGATCGACGGGGGCCGGGCCGTCGCCCACGGCACCCACCGCGAGCTCCTCGCGGAGGAGCCGCGCTACCGGGCGGTCGTCACCCGGGAGACGGAGGACGAGCTCGCCGCGACGCCGGCGGCCGGACTCGAAGCACTGGAAGGGGAAACCGCATGATCGGCCTGGCGCCGCCCGCGTACGACCCGGCGGCCCCGACGACCGCCACCACCCTGCCCGTCGCCGCCGGCGCGACCGTCCGGGCCTACGTCCGCGAGCTGCTGCGCCGGCACCGCACGGCCTTCGCGCTGCTGGTCGCCGTGAACGCGGTCGCCGTGACCGCCTCCATGGCGGGCCCCTACGTGCTCGGCCAGGTGGTGGACCGGCTCGCCGAGGGCGCCCGGGAGCTCCACCTGGGGAGCGCGGTCACGCTGTTCGCCGTCGCGCTCGTGGTGCAGACGGTCTTCGTGCGGCTCGTCCGGCTGCGCGGGGCGATGCTCGGCGAGGAGATGCTGGCCGACCTGCGGGAGGACTTCCTGGTCCGCGCCGTCGGCCTGCCGCCGGGCGTCCTGGAGCGGGCCGGCACCGGCGACCTGCTCTCCCGGATCACCACCGACGTGGACCGGCTGGCCAACGCGATGCGCGAGGCGGTGCCGCAGCTGGTGATCGGCGTGGTGTGGGCCGGGCTGCTGATCGGCGGGCTCGCCTTCACGGCGCCGCCGCTCGCCCTGGCCGTGGTGATCGCCGCGCCGCTGCTGATCGCCGGCTGCCGCTGGTACTTCAGGCGGGCGCCCGCCGCCTACCGCTCGGAGGCGGCCGGGTACGCGGCGGTGGCCGCCGCGCTGGCCGAGACGGTCGACGCGGGCCGCACGGTCGAGGCGCACCGCCTGGGCGCGCGCCGGATCGCCCTCTCCGACCGGCGGATCCGGGAATGGACCCGCTGGGAGCGGTACACCCTCTACCTGCGGGCGACGCTCTTCCCGGTCGTCAACCTGACGCACACGGCGGTGCTGTGCGGAGTGCTCGCCATCGGCGGCGTCTGCGTCTTCCGGGGCTGGATGGACGTCGGGCAGCTGACGACCGGCGCGCTGCTCGCGCAGATGCTGGTCGACCCGATCGGGATCGTGCTGCGCTGGTACGACGAGCTCCAGGTCGCGCAGGTGTCACTGGCCCGGCTGGTGGGCGTGCGGGACATCGAGCCGGAGCCCGGCGACCGGTCGGTGGAGCCCGAGGGCCGCTCGGTGGAGGCGGCCGACGTGCGCTTCGGCTACCGGGAGGGCGCGGACGTGCTGCACGGCGTGTCGCTCGCGGTGGCGCCCGGCACCCGGCTGGCCCTGGTCGGCCCGTCCGGCGCGGGCAAGTCGACGCTGGGCCGGCTCCTCGCGGGCATCTACGGCCCGCGCGCCGGCGCGGTCACGCTCGGCGGGGCCGAGCTGGCGCGGATGCCGGCCGAGCGGGTCCGCGAGCAGGTGGCGCTCGTCAACCAGGAGCACCACGTCTTCGTCGGCACCCTCCGCGACAACCTGCTGCTGGCCCGCCCGGAGGCCGGGGACCCGGAGCTGTGGACGGCGCTGGGCGCGGTGGACGCGGACGGCTGGGCGCGCGGGCTCGACGCGGGCCTGGACACCGAGGTCGGCTCGGGCGGCAGGACGCTGACCCCGGCGCAGGCGCAGCAGATCGCGCTGGCCCGGCTGGTCCTGGCCGATCCGCACACGCTGGTCCTGGACGAGGCGACCTCGCTGCTCGACCCGCGCGCGGCCCGTCATCTGGAGCGCTCGCTCGGGCGGGTCCTGGACGGGCGGACGGTGGTGGCGATCGCCCACCGCCTGCACACCGCGCACGACGCCGACCTGATCGCGGTGGTCGAGAACGGCCGGATCAGCGAGCTGGGCAGCCACCACGAGCTGGTCGCGGCGGACGGCGCGTACGCGGCGCTGTGGCGGTCCTGGCACGGCTAGGCCGCGGGGAGGGGATGCGGGGAGGGGCCGCGCCGGACGTCCGGCGCGGCCCCTCCCCGTGTCCGTACGGCCGGAGGGAACCGGCTAGAAGAAGCCGAGCGCCGAGGCTCCGCCCACTCCGCCGAGGACCATGAAGGCCGGCATGAGGACCTTCAGCTCGACCCAGCTGCCGGCCCGGAAGCGCATGCCCTTGGGCGGGCCGATCGGGTACCAGCGCTTGCGGCCGATGGGGATCGGCCACAGGATCGGGCAGCCGGAGACGGTGAGCGCGTCGCCGATGTCGTGGACGAGGGCGCCGAGGACGATCGGCAGGCCCAGCCACAGGTACTCCTGGCCGGGTCCGGTGAAGAGCCAGTCCGAGCCGTTGCCCGGCTGGTCGAGGACCCCGGCGAGGATCCAGGCGCTCGTCGCGCCGAGCAGCCACACCAGGACGTCGCTGGACATCCGGGCGGCCCGCCACAGCAGGCCCTCGACGGCGAGGACGAGGTGGACGAAGAGGATCGCGAGGACCGCCCAGCGTCCCCCGGTGACGGCCGCGACCGAGCAGCCGCCGCCGATGAGCACCGCCCACAGCCAGGTGTGGGTGAGGGTGCGGTGGCCGCCGGAGCGGCGCGGGTCCTGGGGGCTGCGGGTCGCCTTGTAGACGGCGTACGACAGCTTGTCGACGATCTCGCACAGGCCCCGGGAGACGGGGCCGAAGGCGCGCGAGATGGTGGCCGACTTGTGGTCCAGGTCGGGGGCGAGGGCCGCGCCCGCGCACAGCAGCGCGCCGACCAGCAGCACCGGCCAGGGCATCGGGTGGTCGAAGGCGGCCGCGGCGGCTCCCACGCCCAGCCAGGCCGCCGCTCCGGACAGCGAGTGCGCCGGTCCCATCATGGTCGGTGTCGCCCCGTTTCTCCCCTGCCGGCGCCGAGTTGACGACCGGTCGACGGGGCAGCCTATCGGGAGTGATCTTCGCGTTCGACAGCCGGTTCCCTCATCCGGGCGGAATGCAGGCAAGATGGGGACGTGACCCTTATCGATCAGCTGCCGCCGACCGCCGACCCCGACGCCCTCTTCGAGGCCTTCTCCTCCTGGGCCGAGGAGCGCGGCATCTCGCTCTACCCGGCACAGGAGGAGGCGCTGATCGAGGTCGTCTCGGGGGCGAACGTCATCCTGTCGACCCCCACCGGGTCCGGGAAGTCGCTGGTGGCGGCCGGTGCGCACTTCACCGCGCTCGCGAACGACCAGGTCACCTTCTACACGGCGCCGATCAAGGCGCTGGTGTCGGAGAAGTTCTTCGACCTGTGCAAGATCTTCGGCACGGAGAACGTCGGCATGCTGACCGGCGACGCCTCCGTGAACGCGGACGCGCCGGTCATCTGCTGCACGGCCGAGGTGCTGGCCTCGATCGCGCTGCGCGACGGCAAGGACGCCGACATCGGCCAGGTCGTCATGGACGAGTTCCACTTCTACGCCGAGGCGGACCGGGGGTGGGCCTGGCAGATCCCCCTGCTCGAACTCCCCCAGGCGCAGTTCGTCCTCATGTCGGCGACGCTCGGCGACGTGTCGATGTTCGAGAAGGACCTGACCCGGCGCACCGGCCGGCCGACCTCGGTGGTCCGTTCGGCGACCCGGCCGGTGCCGCTCTCGTACGAGTACCGGCTCACGCCCATCACCGACACCCTGACCGAGCTCCTGGAGACCAAGCAGGCGCCCGTCTACATCGTGCACTTCACGCAGGCGCAGGCCGTCGAGCGCGCCCAGTCGCTGATGAGCATCAACATGTGCACGCGCGAGGAGAAGGACCGGATCGCCGAGCTGATCGGCAACTTCCGCTTCACCACCAAGTTCGGCCAGAACCTCTCCCGCTACGTCCGCCACGGCATCGGCGTGCACCACGCCGGCATGCTGCCGAAGTACCGGCGGCTCGTCGAGAAGCTCGCCCAGGCGGGCCTGCTCAAGGTGATCTGCGGGACGGACACCCTCGGCGTCGGCGTGAACGTGCCCATCCGCACGGTGCTCTTCACCGCCCTCACCAAGTACGACGGCAACCGGGTGCGCACGCTGCGCGCCCGCGAGTTCCACCAGATCGCCGGCCGGGCCGGCCGGGCCGGCTTCGACACCGCCGGCTTCGTGGTGGCACAGGCCCCCGAGCACGTCATCGAGAACGAGAAGGCGCTCGCGAAGGCCGGCGACGACCCGAAGAAGCGCCGCAAGGTCGTCCGCAAGAAGGCCCCCGAGGGCTTCGTCGCCTGGAGCGACACCACCTTCGAGAAGCTGCAGACCGCCGAGCCGGAGCCGCTGACCTCCCGCTTCAAGGTCACCAACATCATGCTGCTCTCGGTGATCGCCCGCCCGGGGAACGCCTTCGAGGCGATGCGCAAGCTCCTGGAGGACAACCACGAGCCGCGCAAGGCGCAGCTGCGGCACATCCGCCGGGCCATCGCGATCTACCGCTCGCTGCTCGACGGCGGCGTGGTGGAGCAGCTGGACACCCCGGACGCCGAGGGCCGCACCATCCGGCTGACCGTCGACCTCCAGCAGGACTTCGCGCTGAACCAGCCGCTGTCGACCTTCGCGCTGGCCGCCTTCGACCTGCTCGACCCGGAGTCCCCCTCGTACGCCCTCGACATGGTCTCGGTCGTCGAGTCGACGCTCGACGACCCGCGCCAGATCCTCGCCGCCATGCAGAACAAGGCGCGCGGCGAGGCCGTCGGGCGGATGAAGGCGGACGGCGTCGAGTACGAGGAGCGGATGGAGCGGCTCCAGGACGTCTCCTACCCGAAGCCGCTGGAGGAGCTGCTCTGGCACGCGTACAACGTCTACCGGAAGTCGCACCCGTGGGTCGGCGACCACCCGGTGTCCCCGAAGTCCGTCATCCGTGACATGTACGAACGGGCCATGACCTTCACGGAGTTCACCTCCCACTACGAGCTGGCCCGGACCGAGGGCATCGTGCTGCGCTACCTGGCGAGCGCGTACAAGGCGCTCGACCACACCATCCCGGACGACCTCAAGACGGACGACCTGGAGGACCTGATCGCCTGGCTCGGCGAGATGGTCCGCCAGGTGGACTCCTCGCTGCTCGACGAGTGGGAGCAGCTGGCCAACCCGGAGGTCCAGACCGCCGAGGAGGCGCAGGAGAAGGCCGACCAGGTCAAGCCGGTCACGGCCAACGCGCGCGCCTTCCGCGTCCTGGTGCGCAACGCGATGTTCCGGCGGGTGGAGCTGGCGGCGCTCGACAAGGTCGGCGAGCTGGGCGAGATGGACGCCGAGTCCGGCTGGGACGCGGACGCGTGGGGCGAGGCGATGGACGCGTACTGGGACGAGTACGACGACCTGGGCACCGGCCCGGACGCGCGCGGCCCGAAGCTGCTCGCGATCGAGGAGGACGCGGCGCACGGCCTGTGGCGCGTCCGGCAGACCTTCGCCGACCCGAACGGCGACCACGACTGGGGCATCGGCGCGGAGGTGGACCTGGCGGCCTCCGACGAGGAGGGCCGGGCGGTCGTCCGCGTGACCTCGGTCGGACAGCTGTAGACCCTTCCCGAGGAGGAAGCTCGTGACCAATCCCGCCGAGAGGCTCGTGGACCTGCTCGACCTGGAGCGGATCGAGGTCAACATCTTCCGCGGGCGCAGCCCGCAGGAGTCGCTGCAACGGGTCTTCGGCGGTCAGGTCGCCGGGCAGGCCCTGGTGGCGGCCGGGCGGACCGTGGACGCGGACCGGCCGGTGCACTCGCTGCACGCCTACTTCCTGCGCCCGGGCCGGCCGGGCGTGCCGATCGTCTACCAGGTGGAGCGGGTGCGGGACGGGCGGTCGTTCACGACCCGCCGGGTCACGGCCGTGCAGGAGGGCCGGACGATCTTCAACCTGACGGCCTCCTTCCACCTGCCGGAGGAGGCGGGCTTCGAGCACCAGCTGCCGCCGAGGCACCTGGTGGACCCGGAGAGCCTGCCGAGGCTGGCGGACGAGGTCCGCGACCACCTCGGCGGGCTGCCGGAGTCGATGGAGCGGATGGCGCGGCGCATGCCCTTCGACATCCGCTACGTCGACCGGCTCCGCTGGACGAAGGACGAGGTCAAGGACGCGGACCCGCGCAGCGCGGTGTGGATGCGGGCGGTCGGGCCGCTGGGCGACGACCCGCTGGTGCACACCTGCGCGGTGACGTACGCCTCCGACATGACCCTCCTCGACGCGGTGCGGATCCCCGTCGAGCCCCTCTGGGGCCCGCGGGGCTTCGACATGGCGTCCCTGGACCACGCGATGTGGTTCCACCGCCCCTTCCGGGCCGACGAGTGGTTCCTGTACGAGCAGGAGTCCCCGGTCGCGACCGGCGGCCGGGGACTGGCCCGGGGCCGGATCTACGACCGGGAGGGCCGGATGCTCGTCTCGGTGGTCCAGGAGGGCCTGTTCCGCTCCCTGTCCTGACCGGCCGCGTCACTCGTACTCGGTGCCGCCCTTGCGGGTCAGGTAGGCCGGGCTGACCGCCTTGGCGACGGCCCGGCCGCCGGTGACCGGGCTGTACCGCTCGACGGCCGGCCGCACGACCACGCCCTCCCGCAGGTGCGCGGAGCGCCCGGAGACCGTCTCGGTGCCGCTCGCGTGCGCGAGGACCGTGTCCAGGTCGTACGGGCCCTCGTACAGCCGGGGCACGAGGGGGACCTCGCCCGGCTCCAGGACCTCGGCCGGGTCCAGCCAGCGGACCTGTCCGTCGATCTCGGCGGACACGTCGAACAGCGCGTAGCCGACGGCCTCGCGGCGGGCGTCGGCGCCGTACGCCAGGTCCTGGACGCCGGAGCCGTACACCTCTCCGAAGAAGCCGACCCTGGTCGCCCCCAGCCGGGCGGCGAGCCGCTCGGCGACGGCGGGCAGGCCGTGCGCGTGGACGGCCCGCCAGTACAGGTTGCGCGGGTCCTCCTGGAGGGCGAGGCCCTTGGCGCCGAAGCCCTTCGAGGACACGTACGTCCGTCCCTCCCCGGCGACGTGCGTCAGCAGGCAGGCCGTGCCGTGGATCTTCTCGGTCAGGACGACCGCCTCGCCGGGCTCGAAGACGCCGGGGTAGCGGTGCAGGTTCTCGATGTCGACCCACGGCAGCAGCTCGGGAGCCGCCTCCACGTCCCCGCTCATGGTCGGCGGCACCGGCGGCACCCACTTGGTGATCCCGAGCGCCTCCGCGAAGTCGGTCCCCTCGGCGGCGGCCTTCTCCAGGTCCACCCCGTCGAGCGCGCCCGGCCGGCAGACGATCCCCTGCGACAGCTCCCCGCGCAGTCGCACCGCCTTCACCCGGTCCGACGCCTTCCCGGCCAGCCGCCCGGTCAGCCCCAGCTCGGCGACGAGCCCGGCGGGCAGCACCGCCTGCTCCGGGATGTACACGGCGGTGTCGCCGGTCCGGTAGGCGCCCTTGGCGACGACGGCCCGGTAGAGCCCGACCTGCGCCAGTTCGAGGGCGTCGGCGTTCGGGTGGGGATGGACGGTGAGGACTTCGGCGGTGACGCGCAGGGTGGACATGGTTCAGGACTCCGTTGGTCGGGCTCGCTCGGGTTTCGCTCGCATCGGGCCCACCCTGACGGTCCGCGAAACCCCTCGCCCACCGGTTTTGCCGCTGGTATCGTCGCGATCTTCGCCGGGCGCCGCCCCGGACGGAGTCCCGTCAGGACCACCCCGTGGCCTCTCCCGCACTGACCGCCGCCCTCCACCGCGTCGACGCCGTCTTCGGCGGCATGACGGCTCCCGCCGACGGATGCGCCTCCTGCTACGGGGAGGAGCAGCTGGCGCTGCTGGCGGTGCCGGGCGCGCCGCTGGGCGACGGCCTGCTCGGCCCGTTCTTCCACGAGGTGCCCGGCCACTTCCCCGACCATCCGGCGGTGGTCCGGCGGCTGCTGCCGGAGGTCTTCGCCCGTATCGCCGCCGGGCGGGCGGACGGGATGGGATACCTGCCCACCGGGCTCGGCCGGGTCGCCTGGCGGGAGTGGCCGGCCGAGCAGGCGGCCGCGATCGCGGGCTTCCTCGACGCGTGGTGGCGGGAAACGCTCGCCGATCCGGCACCGCCGCAGGGCGTGAACGCGGTGTGGGAGCTGTCCGTGGACTTCCACCAGGCGGTCGCCCCGCTGCTCGACGTGTGGGCCGCCGCGCCCCCGGGCGGCGTCGAGGACCGGCACCTGGCGGACTTCGCGGACCGCTGGACCGATGACCTGCTCCGGGACCACGTCATCGGCTGGCCGGCGGACGAGTCGCTCCTCGACGAACTCCGCGCCTGGCTCGTCGAGCACGCCCCGGCCCGCCTCGCCGGCCACCCCGACCCCCTGCTCGCCCGCAAGGTCGCGCTGCTGGCGCTCGGGGAGGAGGAGCGGTGGCCGGCGTACTCCGCGCTCGTCGACGCGGCCGGCTAGGCCGCTTCTTCCGGATCATCTCCCGGAGCACCGGCGAACCAGGAGCGGCCCTGGGCCCAGTGGGTCACCCATCCGGTGAAACCAGGCGTACCCGGCATCGAGGAGGTGCCGAAGGGTATCGCACCGTACTCGTCGATCAGCCAGACGTGCCCGCGCCGCGGGCCGGTGACGACCAGGTGCCAGTACATGCCGCAGCCGTCGGTGCCCAGCAACAGGGAGCCGTGGTCGAACGCGGCGTCCGTCCGGGCTTCGAGCTCCTGCTCCGACAGCGCCTCCTCGTCCTCCTCGCCCTCCTCGTCGTTCTCCCACATCCACGTCGTCGTGAGGGGAAACGGCTCGGCAAGCAGGCGCTCGGGGCGATCGGAGCCCCAGTCCGAGGGCGTTTGCGCGAAGGGCAGCAGACCGTAGTAGGGCGGCCCGGCCCGCAGGCCGTCGCAGACCTCCGCCACGAACGTGCGGTACGGCTCCGGCAGCACGATGCCGTGCTCCGCCTCGAAGGACCGCACCGCCTCCCAGCCGGCCGGCGGCGCCGCTTCGGAACGGGGCGCGAAGATCTCGCGGAGGGCAGCCAGCTCAGCCGGGTCGCAGGATTCCGTGTTCATGCCGGTCATCATGCAAGATCCGAAAAGAGGCAGCCTAGCCGTCCAGGCCCGGCAGGGTGTCCTGCTCCACCTCGTGGCGGCGGGCGCGGATGTCGGGCGCCGGGGGGTGGAGCTTGGCGTCGCAGGTGGGGCCGAGACCGGTGCGGCGGGAGCCGGCACCGGTGAGGGGACGGCCGCAGAGACGGCAGCGGACGAGACGCCGCGACGCGCCGGGGGCGGAATCGACCGCGATTGCCAGAGGTTCTTCACTCATGTTGTCATCACAGCCTAGTCTCGACGAGGAGCTCCCCCATGAGTCTGTACGACATCCCGCTGAAGAACCTGGCCGGTGAGCCGGTCTCCCTGGCCGATTACCGGGACAAGGCCGTGCTGGTCGTGAACGTGGCGTCCAAGTGCGGGCTCACCCCTCAGTACGAGGGGCTGGAGCGGCTGCAGAAGGCGTACGGGGAGCGGGGGCTCACCGTGGTCGGCGTGCCGTGCAACCAGTTCCTGGGGCAGGAGCCGGGCACGGCCGAGGAGATCCAGAGCTTCTGCTCGACGACGTACGGCGTCACCTTCCCGCTCCTGGAGAAGGCCGAGGTCAACGGTGACGGCCGTCACCCCCTGTACACCGAGCTGACGCGGGTCCCCGACGCCGACGGCGAGGCCGGTGACGTGCAGTGGAACTTCGAGAAGTTCCTGATCTCCGCCGACGGCACCGTGACCCGCTTCCGTCCGCGCACCGAGCCGGAGGCCGCCGAGGTCGTCGCGGCCATCGAGGCGCTGCTCGGCTGAGCCCCGAGCGGGTGCGGCGCCGGGCGGCTGCCCGGCGCCGACCCTGGGGTATGATCATCGGGTTCCGCACACGGCAACCGAAGGAGGTGGGTTCGATCCGCACCACGCAGGCAGGAAGCTCCCCCTCGGCGGCCGTCCCTCCGGTCCGGTCGTAGCGGCCGCGGGAGCCTCCTCACGGCTTCCCGGAAGGTCTCTCATGTCGCTCGACCCCTCTGCCTCCCTCCGCTCCACCGTCTCCCGGCTCCGCGCCGCCGGCTGCGTCTTCGCCGAGGACGAGGCGGAACTCCTCTTCTCCGCCGCCCGTGACGCCGCCGGGCTCGATGTGCTCGTCGAGCGGCGGGCCGCCGGATTCCCGTTGGAACACGTCGTCGGCTGGGCCGAGTTCGGCGGGCTGCGGATCGCCGTCGACGCCGGCGTCTTCGTGCCCCGGCGGCGCACCGAGTTCCTCGTCGAGCGGGCCGTGGCGCTGGCCTCGCCCGGCGCGCTCTGCGTCGACCTGTGCTGCGGCTCCGGCGCGGCCGGCGCGGTGCTGCTGTCGGCCGTCCCCGGCGCGCGCGTCCACGCCGCGGACATCGAGCCCGCGGCCGTCCGCTGCGCCCGCCGGAACGTCGAGCCGCGCGGCGGCCGCGTCCACGAGGGCGACCTCTTCGCGCCGCTGCCGGACGAGCTGCGCGGGCGCGTCGAGATCCTGGTGGCCAACGTGCCGTACGTACCGACCGGGGAGGTCGGGCTGCTGCCGCCCGAGGCGCGCGAGCACGAGCCGCTCGTCGCGCTCGACGGCGGCGCCGACGGCCTCGACGTGCTGCGCCGGGTGGCCGCAGAGGCACCCGCCTGGCTGGCGCCGGGCGGGCGGCTCTTCGTCGAGACCAGCGAGCGGCAGACCGGCGCCGCGGCCGACGCCGTCGCCGCGCACGGGCTGACGCCCCGGTTCGAGACCTGCGAGGAGCGGTACGCGACCGTCCTGGTCGCGACCCGGTCCTAGGCGGTTCAGCGGCCGAAGGTGTCGATGCCCTCGACCAGCCAGGTCCCGTCGCGCCGCACGACGTCCACGGCGAACATCGCGCCCGCGTAGACCCCCTGGTCCTGGGCCTGGGCCTTCGGCTGCCGCTTGCCCGCCTTCGGCTTCGCGGGGCCGGCCGTGCTCACGCTGCTCTGGTCCGCGTAGACCAGCACGCGGGCGCGGTCGCCGTCGATCCGCTCGACCGCGCTGTCGGTGACGGTCGTCGTGATCACCGACTTCTGCGCGGCGGCCTGCGCCAGCACCCCGGCGAAGAGCGTCCGGTGCTGCTCGACGGCCTTGCCGGTGAGGAAGGTCTTCCCGGCCCGTTCGAAGGCGGCGGCGTCCGTGTGGTCGTAGGAGAAGAGGGCGGCGACCGCCACGGCCGTCTGTCCCTTGATCTCGCTGGTGCGGGCCGGGTCCGTGAGGGCCGTGTTCGCGCGCGCCGGGTCGTCGCGCAGTTCGCCCGTCCTGCTCTGCGCCCACCCGGCGAAGCCGCCGAGCAGGAGGGTCAGGACGCACAGGACGAGGAGGGGGACGCGGTGGCGCGGCCGGGACGCCGCCTCCTCCCCGCGCCCGTGCTCCTTGTCCCGCGGCCCCCGCTCCTCCCGTACGGGCTTCGCCGCCGTTCGCCGTCGCGGCGCCGGCGCGGGCTCGGTCAGGAGGCCGACAGGGGCCTGGGGTTCGGCGGCCGGCTGCTCGGCGCGGGCCTGGCGGCGGCGCTCGCGGTTGAGGTGGTGGCGGGGCGTCGGCATGGTGCGGTGTCCTTTCGGGTGCTGGCGGCTCTCGCGGTACGGCCGGGTGTCAGCCGGTCGCCGTGCCTCCCACGGGGGCCTGCCCCAGACCGCTGAGCTTCCACTGCCCGTCGGCGCGGGTGAGTTCGCCCAGCATGCGGCTGTCCTTGTCGGTGCTCTTGCTGTCCGGCGTGGTGACGGTGACGCGGAGGGCGACGAGCAGCCGGGCCCGCCCCGACCGGTCGTCGAGCTCGGTGACGGCGCCGGACAGCACCCGCGCCGTCGTCACCGTCTTCGCCGCCTTGACCTGCCCGGCGAACTCCTCGCGCCCGTCGACGAGTTGCTCGTGCAGCTCGCCGGTCGTGGAGGACTCCCAGAGGTCGAGCCCCCGGTCGACCTGCCGGTGGTCGAGCGTGTTGAGGTTCTGCACGGCCTGCTCCCCGGCGGCGAGCGCCCGGTCGCGTTCGGCGGCGTAGGCGGCGGTGTCGTCGTGGGCCGCGGCGTACCAGCCCTGGCCGGTCCATGCCGCGAAGCCTCCCGCGACGAGGGTGAGCACGAGGGCCGCGGCCAGGGCCGGCCGGGCACCGGCCGGAGTGCGGACCGCGCGTGTCATGGGGTGCTCCCGTCTCCCGCTCATGGTCAGCGGGCCTTGATGTCGGTGATCAGCCACCGGTCGTCCTGGAACCGCGCGGTGACGGTGAGCTGGGCCGCCGCGGAGGTGGCCGCGCCCCCGTCCCGGCGCGAGACCTGGTCGAGGAAGACGAGGAGGCGTGCGGTGTCCCCGTCGAGTTCGATGACGCCGGTGCGGACGGCCTGGGTGGAGAGGGTGATCCGCTGCTCCACCAGGCTCTTGCGGACCTGGGCGAACAGGTCGGCGTACTGGCGGGCGGCGCGGCCGGCCAGCACGGTCCCGGCGCTGCGTTCGGCGGCGTCGGAGCTGGTGGGCGTGTAGGAGAAGATCCGGGCGAGGCCCTCGGCGACGTCGCCGCCGACTCGGGTGGTCGCGGCGGCGTCGGCGAGCGCCTGGTTGCGCGCCGACGGCGTCGACCGGAGCTGGTGGGCGCCGTGGAAGAACGCGCCGCCGCCGAGGAGGAGGACGGCGAGGGCGGTGGCGAGGGCGGCCTTGCGGCGGAAGGCGGCGCGGCGGCGGGTGCCGGACTCGGCCTCGGTTCCGGTTCCGTTGTCGTTTCCGGGCGCGCTCTCGGCCGTTTCCTCGGTAGCGGCCCCGGTCTCGGCTTCGGTCCCCGCGGTGGTTTCCGTTTCGGGGGTCGGCAGCGTTCGGGTCATTCGTCCCCGCCTTCCTCGGTTCCGGCGACGGGTACCGCGCTGAGCGCCGCCACCCGCCAGGTGTGCTCGCCGGTGCGGGTCAGGACGGCCTCCAGGCGTTTGCGGTCGGTGGTGGCGGCGGCGCCGCCCTTCGGGGTGACGTCGACGCGTACGGTCGCGATGAGCTTCGCCGTCCCCGCGCGCGCGTCGAGGGCGGTGAGGGCGGCCTCGGTGACGGTGGCGCGGGCGGAGGCCCCCACCGCGGGCTCGGTGCGGCCCAGTTCGGCGCGGAGCGGGCCGGTGGAGGCGTCGCGCCAGGCCTGGATGCCCGCCTCGGCGCGCTCGCGGGTGGAGGCGTCGAGGGTGTTGAGGACGGTGAGGCGCTGCCGGCCCTCGGCGAGGGCCGTGTCCCGCTCGCGGCCGAAGGCCAGCTCCTGGTCGGTGCGGGCCTGGGCGTAGGTCCAGGCGCCGGTGGCGCAGAAGCCGGCGGCGACGGCGAGGGCGGCGGCGGAGAGGAACCCGGCCCGCCTCACCGGGCGCTCCCGGTCTTCAGGCCGAGGAGCCCGGCCAGGTCCGTGGGGCCGTCGGGCTGCCCCGGCAGGCCGAGCGCGCCGGGCATCTTCGCTCCGCCCGTGCGGTGCGGGACGCCCGTCGGCAGCGCGCCGGGGAGGGCCGGGGCGGGCGCGGTGGCGTCGCCCTTCGGGGCGTGCGCGGAGCCGCGGACGTTGACCCCGGCCGTGGCGGAACCGGTGCAGGCGGCGCCGGTGTTGAGGGCGGGCGCGGTGCCGAGGTCGAGGCCGTTGCGGTAGCGCGTACCGCCGTAGCCGGAGGTGCAGGGCAGCGGTTTGAAGAAGGTGACGGCCAGGCCGATGTTGAGGCGTCCGCCGTCGACTGCGGTGGCTCCGGCCGAGACGGCCGCCGGGTACTTCACGAGGAGTTCCTCGATGCCGCGCTGCCGGGTGAGGGCGATCTCGGAGGTGGTGAGGAGGTTGGCGAGGACGACGCTCAGGCTCGGGTCTAGGTCGTCGAGGAGGCCGCTGACCTGGCCCGCGGCGTCGGGCGTGACGGTGAGGAGCCTGCGCAGGTCGGCGTCGGAGCCCTTGAGGGTGGCGGAGAGCTCGCGGGCGCCGGCGGCGAAGTCCCGGATGGCGCGGCTCTCGTCGGCCTGGGTGCGCAGGACGACCTCGCCGTCCTCGATGAGGCGGGTGGTGGCCGGGAGGGACCGGTCGGCGGCCTGGACGAAGGCGCTGCCGCTGTCGAGGAGGACCTGGAGGTCGTCGCCGTGGCCCTCGAAGGCCTTGCCGAGCTCGTCGACGACCGTGCGCAGCGAGTCCAGGGGGACGGAGCGGGTCAGGTCGTCCATGCTGCTGAGGACGTCGGTGACGGGGGCCGGGACCTGGGTGTCGGACTGTTCGATGCGGGCGCCGTCCGCGAGGAAGGGGGCGCCGTCGCTGTCCGGGCGGAGGTCGATGTACTGCTCGCCGACGGCGGAGAGCCCGGCGACGACGGCCTGCGCGTCGGCCGGGATCCGCGGGGCCGACTTCTTGATGCGCAGCTCGGCGACGACCCCGTCGGCGGTCAGGTCGATGGCTCCTACCCGGCCGACCGAGACGCCCCGGTAGGTGACGTCGGAGTGGGTGAACAGGCCGCCGGTACGGGCGAGGTGGACCCGCACCGTGTAGTGGTCGGCCACTCCGGCGTAGCGGCCGAGGTCGGCGTAGCGGATGCCGACGAAGGCGAGGACGGTGACGGCGATGACGAGGAACGCGAGGTTCTTCAGCCGTACGGTGCGGGTGATCACCGCTGCTCGCCTCCGTCCTTCGGGGTGGTGCCCGGTCCGGGCGGGGGGGCCGTCCGGACCGGGGGCAGGGGCAGGGGCGACCGCGCGCCCGGGGCGGTGCCGTCGGTGCCCTGCCGCCGGGCGGCGGGGGCTTCCGGGTCCGTCGGGGCGGGGGTGGGGGCCGGGGTCGGGGTGGGCTCCGCCTGCGGGACGATCGGCGGGATGAGCTCGGTGCCCTTCTCGGCCGCCAGGTAGAGGTAGGTGTTGAGGTAGTCGCCCTTGATGCCCTTCATGACCTCGTCGGTGAAGGGGTACGTGAGCAGCACCTGGAGCGAGTCCGGCAGGTCGGCGCCGGCGTCGGCGAGGGCGGTCAGGGTGGGGGCGAGGGCCTTGAGGTCGGCGATCATGTCCTTCTTGCTCGCCTCGACGGTGGAGACGGCGACGCCGGAGAGGGTGTCGAGGGCGCGGAGCATGGTGAGCAGCGAACCCCGCTGGTTCTCCAGTGTCTTCAGGCCGGGCGAGAGGTCGGTGAGGATGGTGTCCACGTCCTTCTTGCGGCCGGCGAGGGTGGTGGAGAGCCGGTTGAGGCCGTCGAGGGCGCGGGTGATGTCGCCGCGGTGGGCGTCGAGGGTCGTCACCAGGGTGTTCACCCGCCGGAGCATGGAGCGGACCTCGGGTTCGCGTCCGCCGAGCGCCGCGTTGAGTTCGCGGGTGATGGTCTTGAGCTGGTTGACGCCGCCGCCGTTGAGCAGGAGGGAGAGGGCGCCGAACACCTCCTCGACCTCGGTGTTGCGGTTGGTGCGGGTCAGCGGGATGACGCTGCCGTCGGTGAGGCGGGCGCCGGTGTCCCGCCGGGCGGCGGCCTGCCGGACGGGTCCGGTGGCGGTGCCGCCCGGGGGCGGGGCGACCAGCTGGACGTACTTCTCGCCGAGGAGGCTGGACTGCTCCACGCGGGCGCCGGTGTCGGCGGGCAGCCGGACGTCGCCGTTGATCTTGAGGGTGACGCGGGCGGACCAGGTGGCCGGGTCCAGTTCGATGGCGGTGACGCGGCCGACGGCGACGTCGTTGACCTTGACCGCGGACTGCGGCACCAGGCTGAGGACGTCGGCGATCTCGGCGGTGACGGTGTAGGGGTGGGCGCCGAGGTCGGCGCCGCCGGGCAGCGGCAGGTCCTCGATGCCGTCGAAGCGGACGGGGAGCGAGGGCAGGGCGCCGAGGGCGACGGCCAGGCCGAGGCCGAGCGCGACCGCGCCGGCGGCTCCGGCGCCCGCGGCCCTGGCCGAGGGCAGGCGGGGGCGTCTCACCGGTCCTCCTGTGCGGTGGTGGCCGGGGGTCCGGCGCTGGGGGTGGCTCCGCCGGCGGCGGCCCCGGTGACGGGCAGCGGGAGCAGGGGGCCGCCCATGCTGACCTCGTTGAGGTTGGCGCGGCCGTCGACGGTGCGGGTGGACGGGTCGTAGGCGTTGACGAGGTTGCCGGCGGCGAGGGGGCCGACGTCGAGGGCCTCGGCGAGCGAGGCGCGCTGGTCGACGAGGGTCTGGGTGAGGGGGACGAGCCGGTCGACGTTCTTCTTCAGTTCGCCGCGGTTGTCCTTGATGAAGGTCTTCACCTGGGCGAGGGCCCTGCCGAGTTCCTGGAGGGCGCCGGCGAGGTCGTCCTTGTTCTCGGCGAAGAATCCGACGACCTCGTCGAGGCGTTCCTGGGCGGTGCGGACGGAGCCGTCCTTCTCCTTGAGCATGGTGGTGAAGCTCTGGAGCTGGGCGAGGGTCGCGAAGAGGTTCTCGCTGCTGCCGTCGAGGGTCTTGGCGGCCTTGCCGAAGCGGTCGATGGAGGTGCCGATGGCGGCGCCGTTGCCCTTGAGGTTCTTCGCTCCGGTGTCGAGGAGGGCGGAGAGCGCTCCGGCGGAGTTGGCGCCGTTCGGGCCGAGCGCCTCGCTGAGGTCGGTGATCGAGGCGTACAGCTGGTCGATCTCGACGGGGACGCGGTTGCGGGAGGCGGGGAGTTCGGCACCGTCGCCGAGGGCGGGTCCCTCGCTGTAGGCGGGGCTGAGCTGGACGTAACGGTCGGCGACGACGCTGGGGGCGACGACGAGGGCGCGGGCGTCGGCGGGGACCCGGACGCCCTCGTCGAGGCGGAGCGCGACGCGGACGCGGGTGCCCTGGGGCTCCACGGTCTCGACCTCTCCGACGCGGACGCCGAGGATCCGCAGGTCGGATCCGGCGTAGATGCCGACGGCCCGGTCGAAGTAGGCGGTGACGCGGATGCCGTCCTCGTCGAGGACCCGCACGGCGACGAGGCCGCAGGCGGCGAGCACCGCGAGCGCGAGGCCGGCGACGAGGGGTCTTCTGGTCCTGGTCATCGGGCACCGTTCCCCTTCACCGCGGTCTTCTGCTTCGGCGGCATGCAGCCGGTGGTGGGCTGGGAGCCCGGGGGCAGGTAGTCGCGGGGCACCGCGCCGCACAGGTAGCTGTCGAACCAGCGGCCGGTGCCGAGGGTGTTGCCGACGAGCCGGTAGTACGGGCCGACGAGCGCGAGCGTCTTGTCGAGCTGCCCGCTGTTCTTCTCCAGGACGCCGGTGACCCGGCCGAGGGCCTTCAGGGTCGGGCCGAGCTGCCGGTCGTTGTCGCCGACGAGGCCGCTGAGTTCGGTGCCGAGCGCCCGGCTGCCCTTGAGCAGGGCGCGGATGGCGTCGCGGCGCTTCTGGAGTTCGCCGAGCAGGGAGCCGCCGTCCTCCAGGAGGATCTCGAAGCTGGACTTCTTGTTCTTGAGGGTCTTCGTGAACCGGTCGCTGTTCTTGAGCAGGCGGGCGAGTTCGGTGTCGCGCTTGGAGACGGTCTTCGACAGTTCGGACAGGCCGTCGGCGGCGCTGCGCACGTGCGGCGGCGAGTCCTTGAAGGTGTCGGAGATGGTCCGGAAGCTCTCGGCGAGCTTGACGGTGTCGATGTCGTCGATGGTGCCGCTGAGGTCCTGGAAGGCCTGCGTCACGTCGTACGGGGACGTGGTGCGGGAGAGCGGAATGCGGGTCCCGGGGTCCTGGCGGGCGGAGCCCAGCGGGTCGAGGGCGAGGTACTTCTCGCCGAGGAGGGTCTTGATGGCGATGGCGGCGGTGGACCGGTCGCCGACCCAGGCGTCGCCGACCTCGAAGGTCACCTTGACCTTGGGGCCGTCGAGGGTGACGCCGGTGACCTCGCCGACCTTGACGCCGGCGATCCGCACCTCGTCGCCGGAGTCGAGCCCGGCGGCCTCGGAGAAGTCGGCGCTGTAGGAGGTGTCGCCGCCGACGAGGGGGAGCCGGTCGACGTTGTAGGCGAGGGCGGCGAGGAGGCCGAGGAGGACGAGTCCGACGACGGCGACCGCGATGGGGTTGCGTTCCTTCACCGGCTTGATCCGGCCGAGGGGGCTCATCCGCGGCACCTCGGTTCGGTCACGGCGATGCCGGTCGGCGGCTTGGAGCCGTCGGAGTTCTTCACGCCGCTCACGCGCGCCTCGCAGAGGTAGAGGTTGAACCACGAGCCGTACGACGAGAGGCGGGCCAGGGCGGTCAGCTTGCCGGGGGTGCGGGCGAGGAACTCCTCGATGCGGGGCGTGTGGTCGCCGAGGGTGCCGGAGAGCCTGCCCAGTTCGCGGATGTCCTTCTTCAGGGGGGCGCGCCCGTCCTGGAGGAGTCCGGCGGTGGTGGTGGTGAGGTCGCCCATGGCCCGGACCGCCTCGCCGAGGGGCTTGCGGTCGGTGTTGAAGCCGGTGACGAGCTTCTGGAGGGTGACGACGAGGTCCTCGAAGCCGGCCTCGCGGTCGTTGAGGGTGGTGAGGACGGTGTTGAGGTGGGTGACGACGTCCCCGACGACCTCGTCCTTGGCGGCCACGGTGCTGGTGAGGGAGCCGATGTGGCGCAGGAGGCTGTCGACGGTGCCGCTCTCGCCCTGGAGGACCTGGACGAGCGAGCCGGCGAGGTCGTTGACGTCGGCCGGCGAGAGGCCCTCGAAGAGCGGCTTGAAGCCGTTGAACAGGAGGGTCAGGTCGAGGGCGGGGGTGGTGCGGTCGAGCGGGATGGTCTCGCCCTCCGCCAGGGTGCCGGTCAGTTCGCCGCTGCCGCGGCCGAGGGAGACGTACCGCTGGCCGACCATGTTGAGGTACTTCACGCCGGCGGTGGCGGAGCGGGGCAGGGTGCGGTCCTCGCGGACCGAGAAGGTGACCTGGGCGGTGCGCCGGTCGACGACGCGCACGTCGGTGACCTCGCCGACCTTCACGCCCGCGATGCGCACCGAGTCGCCGGCGACGAGGCCGGTGACGTCGGTGAAGAGCGCCTTGTAGGAGCGGGTGGCGGCGCCGACTCCGGTGTTGGCGATGCTGAACCCGAGCACGGTGGTGGCCAGGGCCGTGACCAGGACGAACGCGAGGGACTTGAGGACGGTGCCGGTGAGCCCGCGGCGCCGGGTGGGGGTCCGCCGCGCGGCCCTCGCCGTCTTCTTCTCCGCCTTCTTCGTCGTCATCGTCGTCTCCGTCGTCTCCGTCGTCATCGGAGGGTCACCTCCGCTCCGCGGAAGGCCGGGCCCGCGAGCAGGCTGCTCCAGTCCGGCAGGTCCCCGGGCCGCTTCTCGGCGGCGGGGGCGAGGAGTTCGGTGACGAGGTCGTTCTCCTGCGGGGAGTTGGCCGGGCCGAGGTCCTGGTCGGCCGCGGCGGACGCGCGGGCGGCGGGGGCGACGGGGACGCCGAGGTAGGGCACGGGGTGGCAGCGGGGGCCGCCGCCGGAGCCGTACCGCGGGGTGTCCCGGCCGGGGACGTACGCGCCGCGCGAGGGCACGGTGGTGACGTTCACGTGCAGTCCCGGCCGCTTGGTGCCCTTGCCGAGCGCCTTGTCCATGGCGGGCACGAACTGGGCGAGGGTGCGCAGGGTGCAGGGGAAGGACGAGGAGTACTCGGAGAGCAGCTCCAGGGTGGGCCGGCTGGTGGCGCCGAGCCGGATGATGTTGTCCTCGTTCTTCCGCAGGAAGGCGGTCAGGTCCTGGGCGGTCCGGGTGGTGGCGCCGAGGGTGCCGGAGAGCGCCGCCTCCTTCTCGGCGAGGGTGCCGCTGGTGGTGGTGAAGTCGGTGAGCGCCGTGAGGATGTCCGGGGCGGCGTCCGCGTAGAGGTGGCTGACCTTCACGAGTTCCTTGAGGTCCCGGGTGAGGGCGGGCAGGTGGGGGTTGAACTTCTTGAGGTGGCCGTCGAGCCGGGCCAGGGTGTCGCCGAGCTTCTCGCCGCGGCCTTCGAGGGCCTGGGAGACGGCCGACAGGGTGGCGGACAGCTTCTGCGGCTGGACGGCGGTGAGCATCGGCAGGAGGTTGTCGAGGACCTGCTGGAGTTCGACGGCGTTGCCGGAGCGGTCCTCGGGGATGACGGCGCCGGGGCCGAGCGGCCGCGCCGACGGGTTCCCGGGCGGTACGAGGGCCACGAACCGCTCGCCGAAGAGCGTCGTGGGCAGCATCTGCGCGCGGACGTCGGAGGGGACGTGGTCCAGGGTGCCGGGTCGCATGGCGAGGGTGAGCCGGGCTCCGGTCTCGGTGGCGTCGATGGCGCGGACCTCGCCGACGACGACGCCGCGGAGCTTCACCTCGGCGCCGAGGTGCATCTCGTTGCCGACGCTGCCGGTCTCGACGGTGATCGGGTCGGAGTCGGTGAACTTCTTGTCGTAGACGGCCACCGCCAGCCAGGCCAGCAGGGCGGGGACCAGCAGGAAGACGACGCCGGCGGACCGGCGGCGCAGGGTCTGGCCTCGTGGAGCGTTCATCTCACCCCGCCACCTTCACGGTCGTGGTCGCGCCCCAGATGGCGAGCGACAGGAAGAAGTCGGTGACGCTGATCAGGACGATGGCGTTGCGCACGGACCGGCCGACCGCGATGCCGACGCCGGCGGGGCCGCCGGAGGCGCGGAAGCCGTAGTAGCAGTGGGCGACGATCACCATCACGCTGAAGATCAGCACTTTCAGCATCGACAGCAGGACGTCCGTCGGGGACAGGAACAGGTTGAAGTAGTGGTCGTACGTCCCCTGGGACTGGCCGTTGAAGAGGACGGTGACCGTGCGGGAGGCCAGGTAGGAGGAGAGCAGGCCGATCGCGTAGAGCGGGACGATGGCGACGACCCCCGCGATGATGCGGGTGGTGACCAGGTAGGGCATGGAGCGGATGCCCATGCCTTCGAGGGCGTCGACCTCCTCGTTGATCCGCATCGCGCCGAGCTGGGCGGTGAAGCCGGCGCCGACGGTCGCGGAGAGGGCGAGGCCGGCGACGAGCGGGGCGATCTCGCGGGTGTTGAAGTAGGCGGAGACGAAGCCGGTGAAGGCGGCGGTGCCGATCTGTTCGAGGGCCGCGTGGCCCTGGAGTCCGACGACGGTGCCGGTGAAGAGCGTCATCGCGATCATGACGCCGACGGTGCCGCCGACGACGCCGAGGCCGCCGGAGCCGAAGGCCACCTCGGCGAGCAGCCGCTGCACCTCCTTGAGGTAGCGGCGCAGGGTCCTCGGGACCCAGAGCAGGGCCCTCACGTAGAACAGCAGCTGGTCGCCGGAGCGGTCGAGCCAGGCGAGCGGGGAGGCCATCGTCTCAGCCTCCCTTCGGCGGGACGATCTGGAGGTAGAGGCCCGTCAGCACCATGTTCACGAAGAACAGGAGCATGAAGGTGATGACGACGGCCTGGTTGACGGCGTCGCCGACGCCCTTGGGGCCGCCGCGCGGGTTGAGGCCCCGGTAGGCGGCGACGATGCCCGCGATGAACCCGAAGACCAGCGCCTTGAGTTCGCTGACGTACAGGTCGGGCAGCTGGGCGAGGGCGGAGAAGCTGGAGAGGTACGCGCCGGGCGTGCCGCCCTGGAGCACGATGTTGAAGAAGTAGCCGCCCAGGGTGCCGACGACGGAGACCATGCCGTTGAGGAGCACGGCGACGGCCATCGTGGCGAGGACGCGCGGGACGACCAGGCGCTGGACCGGCGAGACGCCCATGACCTCCATGGCGTCCAGTTCCTCGCGGATCTTGCGGGAGCCGAGGTCGGCGCAGATGGCGGAGCCGGCGGCGCCGGAGATCAGCAGGGCGACGATGAGCGGGCTGGCCTGCTGGATCACGGCGAGGACGGAGGCGCCGCCGGTGAAGGACTGGGCGCCCAGCTGCTGGGTGAGCGAGCCGACCTGGAGGGCGATCACGGCGCCGAACGGGATGGAGACGAGCGCGGCCGGCAGGATGGTGACGCTGGCGACGAACCAGAACTGCTCGATGAACTCCCGGAACTGGAAGGGCCTGCGGAAGACCGCCCGGCTCACCTCGGCGGCGAGCGCGAAGAGCCGGCCGGTCTGCCGCAGCGCCCCGCCGATCACGCGCCGCTCCCGGCGGACGGCATCGAGAGGGTCGGCGCGGCGGCGCGGTGCGCGTAGGTGGACTCGATGGCGGCGCGGGCGGCGGGCGGCAGCGCGTCCAGCATGCCGAGGACGCGCTCGCGGCGGCGGATCACGGCCGCGCGCGGGGGCAGTCCGGGCGAGGGCTCCAGCTGGGGGACGATGACGCGGGGCGCGTCGGCCGGCCCGGCGGGGGCGTTGTCGGCCTCGGCGGCGAGTGTGGCGGCGTCCTTCTCCTCGGACATGCCGATGGGGCCTTCGCGGCGGCCGGCCAGGAACTGGGTGACGACCGGTTCCTCGCTGGTGAGGAGCACCTCGCGCGGGCCGAAGGTGACGAGTTCGCGCCGGAAGAACATCCCCATGTTGTCGGGGACGGTGGCGGCGATGTCGAGGTTGTGGGTGACGATCAGCATCGTCGCGTCGATCCGCGCGTTGAGGTCGATCAGCAGCTGGGAGAGGTAGGCGGTGCGGACGGGGTCCAGGCCGGAGTCCGGTTCGTCGCACAGGACGATCTGCGGGTCGAGCACGAGGGCGCGGGCCAGGCCGGCGCGCTTGCGCATGCCGCCGCTGATCTCGCCCGGCAGCTTGCCCTCGGCGCCCAGCAGGCCGACGAGTTCGATGCGCTCCATGACGGTGCGCCGGATCTCGGACTCGCGCTTGCGGGTGTGCTCGCGCAGCGGGAAGGCGATGTTGTCGAAGAGCGTCATGGAGCCGAAGAGCGCGCCGTCCTGGAACATCAGGCCGAAGAGCTTCCGGGTCTCGTAGATGTCCCGTTCGCGCCCGCCGACCATGTCGACGCCGTTGATGAGGACCCGGCCCCGCTGGGGTTTCAGCAGTCCGATGAGCGATTTCAGGAAAACGGTCTTTCCGGTTCCGGAAGGGCCGAGCATGACGCTCACCTCTCCGGCCGGCAAGGTCAGCGACACGTCCTGCCAGATGTTCTGCTTGCCGAAGGACATGGTCAGTCCCTCAACGACTACTTCGATTCCCATCCCACCTCCAGCAAGCGTGCGTGGCACGTGCGCCGCGGGCGCACGGTAGGCCGTTCTGGATCACCCGGACAATAGCTGTGGCGCAAAATCATTGATCCGCTTCCGCGTTTGTCACCACGCAGACAAAGTCGGGAGTCCTCCTTGTCTCCGTGGCGACAGAATGGGGCGCCGACCTGCGACTGAGCGTCGACTCCCGGGAACGCTACGGCCGAGTAACCTTGCGGGGCAATACCGGATCCGGAGTTTTCACGGAACAGCGCCGGGCGACCGTCGCCTTATCAGGCCGGAGACAATTGCCGGGGCGGGATTGTCACCGTACGGAGAAATAAGGACCCCCACCCGGAGGACCCCTCCCCCGACCTCGGACGATCGATCATAATTGTCGACATTGCGCACTCCGGAACCAAGCGGATTCCCGCCACCGCTCACCCTCTTGACAGGCAATAAGCCGTCTTCAAAGAATCATGGTTCACGCCATTGTTCGGCTAAGTTTCCCGCAAGTAACGTCAGGTTTCGCGGCGGGAGGACGGCCGGGTCGCCGGCCACGTCCGCACCCGTCGCAGCACCCCCACCGAAGCACCCTCTGCCGGTCAATCCCCAAGGAGAACCCCAGAGCCATGAAGAAGCCGATCAGAAACCTGGCCGTCGTCGCGGGAGCCGCCACCGCCGCGTTCACCCTCGCCGTGAGCCCCGCCTCCGCGGTGGCCTCCACGGTCTGGACCGTCACCCCGTCCCCGGCCAACTTCACCGCCCTCAACAGCGGGAACATCGTGCTCAGCGTCAACGGCATCGCCATGACGTGTACGAAGTCGAACGCCGGGGGCACCATGCAGAGCGCCACCGGCAACCCGGCGGCCGTCGGCTCCATCAGCACCATGGTCTTCGGCGCACCCGGCGTCCCCTGCACCAGCGTGCTGGGCACCGTCGTCGCCACCCCGGCCCTGCCGTGGGCCGTGAAGGTGTTCGACTACACCGCCGCGACCGGCGTCTCGAAGGGCTACATCGACAACGTCGACGCCACGGTCACCGCGGGCGCCTGCAACTTCCGCGTCACGGGCAAGGCGTCCGGCACGTACACCAACTCGACGGGCAAGCTCGCCGTCAGCAGCCTGGCCGGCGAGCTCACCGTCGTCTCGGCCACCAACTGCGGCGGTGCCGTCCCGGTCGGCGCCAAGCCGACCTTCAAGGGCGACTACCTGGTGAAGGTGGCCGGCACCACCACCATCCCGAAGATCGTCGGCTCCAACCCGTAAGGAATCAGCACCCCGCGTCCGTCCGGCCGGCGCCATCGGCCGGACGGACGCGGGCCTGTCCGCGTTCGCGAACGACCCGAGCGGAGCACCAGATGAGAGGCCCCCGGCCCACCCCCCGATCCCCCCGCACCCGCGCGCGCGGGGCGACGATCGCCGCGTTCGTGGCGCTCGCCCCCCTGCTCCCGGCCGCGGCCGTCGCCGCCGGGTCGCTGAAGGTCGACGCCGCGCTGCCCTACGTCTGCGCCCTGCCCTCGGGACAGCAGCCCGCGACGGTACGGATCACGGCGGCCTTCCCCGAGCGGGCGGCCGTGGGCGAGGAGATCAGGCCCACCGACGTCACCACGACGGTGGAGCTCCCCGCGGCGGCCGTGGCCGGCCTCACCGCGCCCGAGGCCGCCACCGTACGGGCGGAGACCCGGCTGACGGTCGGCGTGGCTCAGGGCGAGCAGCGCGCGGAAGCGGCGTGGAGCGGCACCGCGCAGCCCGTCGCGGTACCCGCCGAAGGCCCCCTCGTCCTCACCACGACCGGTGACGTGCCCTCCCTGACGACGGACACGGCCGGCGAGATGACCCTCACCGCGGGGCGGTTGAACCTCGATCTCGTCCCCGGCACCGCCGACGGCACGCCCGCCGACCCGCCGTCCCTCTCCCTCGTCTGCCTCCCCGGCGAGGACGCCGGGGACCGTACGAGACTGGCCGCGGTCCCGGTCGGCGCCGAGGTCCCGACCGGGGAGCCCGGCACGCCGCCCTCCTCCCCGGCCGTCCCCCCACCGTCCGCTCCCGTCACCGGTCTCCCCCGGCCGTCGCTCCCGGCGGACCGGACGGCACCCGCGGCGCCGCGGACACCGGACGGCACGGCGAGCGGGACGCCCCAGGGCCCGCAGGCCGGGAAGCAGGCGGACGAGGACCCCCCGGAGGGCGAGGACCCGCCCGGCACCGCGGAGCCCCGCCCGGACGCCCCGCCCTGCATCACCGAGAAGCCGACCCCCTCCTCGCTGTCCGCGTACATCGTCGGCTACTCCAACGTGCGGAAGCTGAACGGAGCCAACCTCATCCCGCTCAGCTGCATCCAGGTCGAGCAGGGCCTCATCGAGTTCGTGGAGCGGCCCGACGCCTTCCACATCATCACCCCCGCGGAGGGCGGCCTCTCCTACCAGGGGCGCAGGCAGACCCCGCCCTTCGAGGCGACCTTCCTGACCTTCGGGTTCGTCCCCACCAAGGCGACCGTGGTCCTGGAGCAGGTGGGGCCCCTGACCATGCGGGGCGACATGGCCCTCACCTTCCCCGTCAACACCGCGCTGGCCCACGTCCGCGTCCCCCTCATCCTGCGCGTCCTCGACGCCGAGGTGAACGGCACCCCGCTGGACGTCGGCCCCTCCTGCCGCACGGTGACGCCCCTCAAGTCCCCCGAACCCGAGCCCGAGAAGTACCCGGGGGACCACCTGGTGCTGGTGGGCCGGGGAGAGTACGAGTACGGCAAGGACTCCAAGGGCTACCTCGTCCTCGACGGCGGCCCGCTCACCGGCGAGGCGTTCATCCCGGCCTTCACGGGCTGCGGCGCCCGCGGCGAGAACCTCGACCGGCTCCTCACCGCCGCCATCTCCGGCCCCGGCAACCACATCAAGCAGATCCAGAGCCCCGTCTGCTCCGTGGGCGTCCCCGAGGCCCCGCCCGAGCTGTGCACCGAAGACCGCCAGCCCCGCCAGATCCCCAAGCCCGAACGCTGACCCGCACCGCACCGAACCGCACCGCCCCGTACCGCGCCCCCCGCTCCGTACCGCCCTGCCCCGCACCCCCCGTCTCCCAGGAAGGCACCCGCCATGCCCCTCGTCTCCGCACGCACCAAGCTCGCCACCGTCTCCGCCCTCACCGCGCTCGGCGCCTTCGCCTCCATGGGCACGGCGACCGCGGCCACCCCGGTGCTGAACGGCGGCTGGGGCCCGTCCACCCGCTGTCCCGTCGACGCCGGCGCGATGGTCTCCTCGGACGGCCTCGACACCTCGCCGCAGTGCGTCGTCTCGTACTCCTTCAGCGGCTCCATCAAGCTGGGCAACACGACCGTGCCCACCGGGAAGACCAACCTCCAGATCGGCGTCGTGCAGAACGCCGACGGCACCAACTCGGTCGTCGCGCCCGCCGGCGGGGCGCTCATCGCCGACTCGGCCACCGTCCCCGGCGGACTGATGGGGCTGATGTGCCCGAGCGACATCCCGTTCATCACCGACATCTGCCGGAAGCTGTCGGACGCGAACCTCAACAAGATCACCGCCACCATGGAGTCGGTCGGCACCCCCTCCTCCTTCGACCAGATCGCGGGCGTCCTCACCGACCAGCCGATCGTGACCATCCCGGTCCGCATCCGCCTGCAGAACCCGTTCCTCGGCGACAACTGCTACATCGGGACGAAGTCCAACCCGATCCTGCTGCGCCCGCGGAACCTCGACGCCCCCGAGTTCGGCGTCGAGCGGTTCAACGGCGACGGCTCCGCGAACGAGGAGGGCGACATGAGCCGCCTCAACCTCCTCGGCTCCACCCAGTACGACGACACCTTCGCCGTCCCCGGCGCCAGCGGCTGCGGCCTCGGGTGGTTCGGCGTCATCGACGCGGCGGTCAACCTCAAGACGGGCCTGCCCGCCGCCTCCGGGAAGAACAAGCTCACGCTGAACGACACCCAGACCCACCTGACCGGGCTCTACGCCCCCGGCGTCATCGCCCCCGACGCCGGAAAGGTCTTCTCGCAGAACTGGCACTCCGCCGTCAACTAACGGCCACTCAGGGGTGATTACCGGCCGACTCGGCCTCCCACCCCCTTCCCGTAGAGCTGACTCTTGCTCAAGTTGTGTACAGCACACAACAGTTGTCCTAGCTTCAGCAGTCCACATCGGTACGTACCTGACGGCCACGGCGGCGCCCACCACTCCAGGTCGGGCGCCGTCGTGCCGCTCCCCCCACCGGTCACGTAGCAGAGCAAGGGATCGGTCCATGCCCTCCATCGCACAGTCACCGGAGCTCGGTGAGCCGCTCGATCCGCTGCCCAGAGAGTTCGCCGCCCTGATGCGACCGGAGATCCCGGGCCTCATCAAGGAGATCGGCGTCGAGATCGAGCGCGCCTACCCCGTCTACGCCCACCTCTTCAACGGCCCCCACTGCGACGCCATCCGCCAGGGCGTGGAGCAGGCCCTGGCCGCCTTCGTGGACCGGGTCGACACCCCGGGGACCACCTCCGCCCTCCGCGACGAACTGCTGCGCCAGTTCGGCCGGGTGGAGGCGTACGAGGGGCGGGACCTCGACACGTTACTCGGTGCCTACCGGCTCGGCGCCCGCATCGCCCTGCGCCGCGCCAAGAGCATCGGGCGCACCTACAACCTCTCCCCCACCCTGATCCTGGCCTTCGCGGACGCCCTCTTCGCGTACGTGGACGAGCTGGAGGCGCTCTCCCGCGAGGGGTACGCCACCGTCCAGACCCGCGCGGTCTCCGACCTGACCGCGCTGCGCAGGAAGCTGCTCCACCTGGTCGTCGCCGGACCGCCGCTGCCCCGGGCGACCATCGCCGAACTGTGCCGGGAGGCGTCCTGGGAGCTCCCCGCCGACTGCACCGTCGTCGCCCTGCGGACGCCCGCCGGCGGCGTCGTCCAGACCCGGCTCGACCGCGACGTCCTCGCCGACCTCGGCCTCCCCCACCCACACCTGCTCGTCCCCGGTCCGCTGACCGGCGAGCGCCGCGCGATGCTGGACGCCGCGCTGGCCGGCACGCCCGCCGTCCTCGGGCTGACCGTGCCGACCGCGCAGGCCGCGCACTCCCTGCGCTGGTCCCGGCGGATCCTCCAGCTCATCGACGACGGCATCGTGCCGGACGCGCCCGTGGTGGCCTGCGAGGACCACCTCACGACGCTGTGGCTGCTCTCCGACCCGGCGCTCACGGAGCAGCTCGCGCAGCGCGAACTGGCCCCGCTCGACGCGCTGTCCGGCACCCGGCGCGAGCGGCTGATCGAGACCCTGCGCGTGCACGTCTCCACCCGTGCCCCCGCCGAGCAGGTCGGCGAGCTGCTCGGCGTGCACGCCCAGACGGTCCGCTACCGGCTGCGGAACCTCGACAACCACTTCGGCGACCGGCTCCTCGACCCGGACCACCGCTTCGCCCTGGAGGCGGCCCTGCGCTCGCTCCACCTCCACGGCCGGAAGCACGCGGAGTGAGGCCGGCGGCCGGCCCTCCGCCGCCGGCTACCCCGCCCTGGGGACGAGCCGGCAGCGGGCCGGGCCGGCCGCCTGGAGGGTGATCGCGGGGGCGACCGGCACCTCGGTGTCGACCGCCTCGAAGCCGTGGCGCTGGAGGATCATCGCGAGCGCGATCACCGACTCCAGCATCGAGAAGTGCTGGCCGATGCAGGCCCGGGGGCCGCCGCCGAAGGGGAACCAGGCGTAGCGGGGCCGGGCGGCCTCCGCCTCGGGGGTGAAGCGGTCCGGGTCGAAGCGCTCGGCGTCGTCCCAGTAGGCGGGGTGCCGGTGGGTGACCCAGGGGGCGACGATGACGTCGGCGCCGGCCGGAATGGCGACGCCGCCGACCGTGGTGGCGGCGACGGCCCGCCGGCCGATGACGGGCGCGGCCGGGAAGAGCCGCATCGCCTCCTTGAGGACCCGGGTCACGTACGGCAGGGCGTCGAGGTCGGCCGCGCCGGGCGTGCGGCCCGCGAGGACCCGGTCGACCTCCTCGTGGGCGCGCCGCTGGACCTCCGGGTGGAGGGCGAGGAGGTGGAGGGCGAAGCCGAGGGAGGTGGCCGTCGTCTCGTGTCCCGCGAGCAGGAAGACGAGGACCTGCTCGCGCAGTTCGGTGGCGTCGAAGGCGCCGTCCTCGGCGCTCTCGGCCCGCATGAGGAGGGACAGCAGGTCGTCGCCGTCCCCGTCGGCCCGCCCGGCGGACCTCCGCTCGGCGATGATCCGGTCGCACTCCTCGTAGAGCGCCCGGTGGAGGGCCGCGGCCCGCTTGTTGCCGGGGGTGGGCCACTCGCGGGGCACGTTCACCGGGGAGTACCCGCGGCGGAGCACGTACGAGCCGACCCCGGGGAAGCAGCGTTCGACGACCTCGACGGCGGAGTCGACGTCGGTGCCGAAGAGGATGCGGGCGACCGCGCGCAGCGCCAGCCGGGTGGACTCGTGGAGGACGTCGACGGTGGTGTCGCCCGCCTTCTCCCACTCGGCGGTGAGGGCGTCGACCTCGGTGGCGACGGCGTCGGCGTAGCCGTCGACGCGCCGCTTGGTGAAGAGCGGCTGGACGAGCCGGCGCTGGCGCAGGTAGTCGTCGTCCTGACTGGTGAGCAGGCCGTTGCCGAAGGACTCGCGGATCTCCTGGTAGAAGGAGTTGTCCTTGCGGAAGTTGGCGGACTCGCCGGCGAGGACCTGCTGGGCGCCCTCGGCGGAGAAGACGGCATAGACGTGGGCGCGGATCCCGGGCGGGCCCGCGGAGATGCGGACGACGTCGCCGTGCTCGCGCCGGGCGCGCAGGAAGGTGCCGAGCGAGTCGTTCTTGAGGTCGAACATCGAGCCGACGAGCGGCAGTCCGGTGAGGACGGGTGCTTCGGTGCGGGTTTCGGTGGTCATGCGTCTTCCCCCTTGATCGCGGCGCCGTGGCGATTGTCCCGCAGGAAGTGACCGGGGGGTAGCTTCCGGCTGCGGGCCGTCCTGTTCTGGCCTGTTGGCCGGATCCGGGCGGCTGTCAGTGGCGTCTGGGAGGCTCGGCGGCATGGACGAGAACCACGAGGACGAGGCGGGCGGGCGCCCCGCGCCGGTCCTCCAGCTGACGATCGACTGCGCCGACCCGCGCCGGCTGGTGCCCTTCTGGGCGGAGGCGCTGCGGTACGCCCCCGAGCCGCCGCCCGAGGGCCATCCGAGCTGGCGGGCGTACTGGGAGGCGATCGGCGTCCCGGAGGAGGAGCTGGGCGAGGGGGCCGGGGACCTGCCGGAGTCCCTGGTCGACCCGGCGGGCACCGGTCCGCGGATCTGGTTCCAGCAGGTCCCGGAGCCGAAGACGGGGAAGAACCGCCTCCACCTGGACCTGAAGGTGGGCGGCGGACGCGGGGTGCCGCTCGCGGTGCGCCGGGCGCGGGTCGACGGGGAGGTGGCCCGGCTGACCGCCCTCGGCGCGACCGTGCTGTACGCGATGGACGAGCCGGACGGCATGGACTACTACGCGGTGGTGCTCCAGGACCCGGAGGGGAACGAGTTCTGCGTGGTGTGACGGCCGGGGCCGCCGGCCGTCCCGGGGGGAGCGGCCGGCGGCCCCGGGCCTGCCGACGTCGCGCGGGCCGGTCGGCCTCGTGGGTCAGTCGGCGTCGCGCGGGTCGAAGGAGCGGGTGTCGACGGTCAGCGGCGACGGGAAGGCACCGGCGACGGCGTCCCAGCGGGTGAACTTGAAGTTGGTGCCCTCGCGGTCGCCGTCCGCCGGGGTGGCCTCGCCGTCGTGGGTGACGAGCAGGCCCTGCGGGAAGGCGCTGCCCAGCGGCACGTTCACCACCGTGGAACCGTCGGAGTGCTGCACCCCGTCGGTGGCGGTGCCATCGGTGACGGCGAAGGAGCCGAGGTAGGCGTTGCCGTCCTCGCGCGCGTAGACGGCGAAGCTGTCGTCGCCCTGGCTGGAGGCGAGGACGTATCCGGCGCCGTCGTCACCGTGGTAGACGGTGACGCCCTCGGCGTCCGCGCTCAGGTGCTCGCCGCCGAGGCCCGGGTCGTGCGCGGTGTCGAGGACGCACTCCTCCTCGGCCTCGTCGTACGTCCACGGGGTGCCGTACTCGCGGACGCGGTCGAGGAGTTCGGGCCGCTCGAACTCCTCGTCGTCGAGCTCGATCCGCCAGAGGCCGACGGCCTCCTGGGCGGCGTAGAGGACGTGCTCCTCCTGGTCGACGGCCATGCCCTCGACCTGCGGCAGCTCGCCGGGGTCGGCGCAGGGCCGCCAGGAGGCGCCGCCCGGCAGGGCGAAGGACGTGGGCAGGTCGAGCGTGGACTCGGTGCGGTAGCCGACCCGGCCGCCGCGGTCCTCCAGCTCCAGGAGGCGCAGCCGGCTGCGCTCGCGCTGGGAGACGACGACGTAGGCGTCGTCTCCGTCGCGGTAGGCGGCGAGGCCGTAGGAGGTGTTCTGGTCGTCGACCTCGGCCTCGCTCGCGGCGAAGACGGGGGTGACGTCGGCGGCGGTGACGTCCCGCAGCGGGGCGCGGCCCGCGGCGACGGCGGCCGGGTCGATCGCGTAGGCGCGGATCCGGTCACGGCCGCGGTCGCTGACGACGGCGAGGTCGGTGCGGCGCCCGTTCAGCTCGAAGCCGTAGACGACGTCGACGTTGTTGAACCGCCCGGGGGCCGCGTCCTCGCCGGGGGCCGACGGGGCGGCGAGGTGCTGGAGGCGGCGGCCGTCGAGCCCGTAGACGTCGAGTCCGCCCTCCTTGAGGGTGCCGATGACGAGGCTGCGGCCGGGGCGCTCGGGGTCGACCCAGACGGCGGGGTCGTCCGCGTTCGCGTTGCCGCCCGCCTCGTCGTCGTACACGACGGGCGTCTCGGCGCGGGCGGTGACGGCCACGGGGTGGGGGGCGGCGGGAACCGCGGCCACCACGGTCAGTGCGGCGGCCAGGGCGGTCAGGGCGGAGGCGCTCACGGTACTCCTCGGTAGCGTTCTCGGACGGGCCGAGACGTTACGGAGGCGGGGTGGAGCGGCCCTTGCGGAGCCGTGAATTCCGAACGGCCGTACGGAACACGCCCGTAGCATCGCGTGGATGGGGACGGACATCGACGGCGTGATCGAGGTGCGCGGGGCCGACGGCCGGTGGACGGCGGGCGACCGGCTGCCCGACTGCGCGCTGGTGCGGGACGAGGACGCGCGGGAGTGCCTCTTCGGGTACGGCGGGGCGCTCCAGGTGGAGCGGCCCCTGTTCGACGCGCGGGGCGTCCCGGACGGCGCCTCGGAGGACGTCCTCGACGACGAGGTCGACCACAGCCACTCGTACGCCACCTGGGCCGAGGTGGCGGCCGTCGACTGGGACGCGCCGCTGAACGACCGCGCCGACGGCAACCACCTCGCGGTGTGGGTGCCGGGCCCGGGCGGGGACCTCGTCCTCGACCACGTGCGGTGGGCCCCGGCCGAGGTCCTCGACGCCTCGGAGGAGGTCTTCGGCGAGGACCTGTGGCCGTACGAGTGGCCGCCCGGCGGCGAGGTGCCGTGGGAGGGGGCGGTCTACCGGCCGGTGGTGTACACGCCCCGGATGTTCGCCCCGCCGGACGGGGACCGCTGGGGCCCGGTCTGGGCGGTCATGCGCGGCCTGGCGGCCGTCCACGGTGACGAGAACGTCCGCCTGGTCGTCTGGTTCGGCTGAGACCGGGCCCCGCCCGGAGGGCTACTTGCCGAGGGCGCGGCTGATGACCATCCGCTGGATCTCGCTGGTGCCCTCGAAGATCGTGTAGATCGCGGCGTCGCGGTGCATGCGCTCGACCGGGTACTCGCGGGTGTAGCCGTTGCCGCCGAGGATCTGGATCGCCTGGGCCGTGACGGACTTGGCGACCTCGCTCGCGTACAGCTTCGACATGGAGCCCTCGGCGTTCGTGAAGGGCTTGCCGGCGGTGGCCATCCAGGAGGCGCGCCACACCAGCAGGCGGGCCGCGTCGATCTGGGTGGCCATGTCGGCGAGCTGGAAGGCGACGCCCTGGTTCTCGATGATCGGGCGGCCGAACTGCACGCGGGTCTTCGCGTAGTCGAGGGCGACCTCGTAGGCGGCGCGGGCGGTGCCGACGGCCATGGCGCCGACCGCCGGGCGGGACGCCTCGAAGGTGGCCATGGCGGCGTTCTTGACCCTCTCGCCGCCGCCCGCCTTCGCCTTCTCGCGGGCGCGGGCGAGGCGCTCGTCGAGCTTGTCCTTGCCGCCGAGGAGGCAGGAGCCGGGGATCCGCACGTCCTCCAGGACGACCTCGGCGGTGTGCGAGGCGCGGATGCCGTGCTTCTGGAACTTCTGGCCCTGGGAGAGGCCGGGGGTGTCCGGCGGCACGATGAAGGAGGCGTGGCCCTTGGAGCCGAGCTCCGGGTCGACGACCGCGACGACGACGTGGACGTTGGCGATGCCGCCATTGGTCGCCCAGGTCTTGGTGCCGTTGAGCACCCACTCGTCCTTGGCCTCGTCGTAGACGGCCCGGGTGCGCATGGAGGCGACGTCGGAGCCGGCGTCGGGCTCGGAGGAGCAGAAGGCGGCGACCTTCACGTCGTTCGCGTCGCCGTACATCTGGGGCACCCAGGTGCCGATCTGCTCCTCGGTGCCGTTGGCGAGGACGCCGACGGCGGCGAGGCCGGTGCCGACGATGGAGAGCGCGATGCCGGCGTCGCCCCAGAAGAGCTCCTCCATGGTCATCGGGACGCCGAGGCCGGTGGGGTCGAAGAACTGCTGGGCGTAGAAGTCGAGGGAGTAGATTCCGAGCTTGGCCGCCTCCTGGATGATCGGCCAGGGGGTCTCCTCACGCTCGTCCCACTCGGCGGCGGCCGGCCGCATGACGTCCGCGGCGAAGCCGTGAAGCCAGTCACGGACTTCCCTCTGGTCGTCATTGAGCTCGAACGTGAACTCGGCCATGTTCCCTCCCAGCAGTACGTTACTTGCGGTAACACCAGTCTGTTACCGGCGGGTACGGCTGTCAACCTGCGGGTCCTCCCGCGCGAAGCGGATCAGGCGGTTCGGCACAGCATGCCGGTCGGGTGTTACGTTGCGACAGCCTCAGGTCATCGCACGGGCGGGGAGACACGCTTATGGACATCGCACACCGGACCACCGACCAGCAGAAGCCCGCCGAGCAGCGGCGGCGCGAACTGCTGGAGGCGGCGGACCGGGTGGTGCTGCGCGACGGACCCAAGGCCTCCATGAACGCGATCGCGGCCGAGGCGGGCATCACCAAGCCCATCCTCTACCGCCACTTCGGCGACAAGGGCGGCCTCTACCGCGCCCTCGCCACCCGCCACACCGACGCCCTCCTCGCCTCGCTGCGGGCCGCGCTCGACGCCCCCGCCGACCGGCGCCGCCGCGTCGAGGCCACCCTCGACACCTACCTCGCCTCCATCGAGGCGATGCCGCAGGTCTACCGCTTCCTCATGCACCCGGCCGAGGAGTCCCACCAGTCCGAGCAGGGCTTCGACGTCGGCCGCCACTCCGCACCGCTGCTGCGCCGCATGGGCGAGGAACTGGGCCAGGTCATCGCCGAGCGCGTCGACCTCGGCCCGGCCGCCGACGCGCAGGCCCGGATCTGGGGCCACGGCATCGTCGGCATGATGCACGCGGCCGGCGACTGGTGGCTCGGCGAGCGCCCCTGCTCCCGCGCCGAGCTCGTCCGCTCCCTCGCGGACCTCCTCTGGGGCCGCCTCGCCGAGGCCGACGACCGGCCCGACGGCCCGGGCTTCTAACCGCGTGCGCCCTGCCGGGGCGGGGTGGCGGGAGCGACCACGGGGCGGGGCGGGGCCGGTGGGGCGGGGCCCGCCGATCGCGGGCGGGCGGGCTCGGAGCCGTACCGGAAAGGCGTGCGTCAGGACTCCAGCGCGGACGCGCCGGCACCCCAGGGCCGCTTGCGGATCGCGCGGACCAGACGTGATCTCCGCCACCCCGTGACGCGCTCCGCGTAGACGCGGCCCTCCAGGTGGTCCAGCTCGTGGAGGAGGCAGCGGGCGAAGAAGCCGGTGCCCTCGACGCGCACGGGCGTGCCGTCCGCGCGGACCCCCTCCACCACCGCGCGGTCGAAGCGGGCGACCGGCGCCTCCAGGCCCGGCAGGGAGAGGCAGCCCTCCGGGCCGCGGTACTCGTCGCCGTCCGCCTCCACCAGGCGCGGGTTCACCACGTGCCCCAGGTGCCGCACCTCCTCGTCGTCCGGGCAGTCGTAGACGAAGACCCGCAGCCCCACGCCCACCTGGTTGGCGGCGAGACCGACGCCGTGCGCCGCGTACATGGTGGCGAACATCGACTCCACCAGGGCGTCGAGTCCGGGGCCGAACTCGGTGACGGGGGCGCAGGGCGCGTGCAGCACGGGGTCGCCGAGCAGGGTCATCGTCCGGACGACGCCGGAGCTGCCGGGGATGGGGCGGTTTCGCATGGCCGTAAGGGTACGGTCCGCCGTGACCTCCTCATTTCATACGGTCGGCACGGTGCCGTGGTTCGGGCTCCTGGCCGGTTCTCGATAGGCTGAGCCCCGACCGACGCAAGGAGGATCAAGGACGATGTCAGGACACCCCGGTAATCCAGAGCCGCTGTCACCGCGCGCCAAGCTGGCCGTGACCGCGGGCAAGGCAGCCGCCGCGGTGTCGCGGGCGGCCGGTCGCGGCAGTGGATCGGTGATCGGCGGCCGGGTGGCGCTCAAGCTCGACCCCGACCTGCTGGGACGGCTCGCGCAGCACCTGGACGTCGTCCTCGTGTCCGCCACCAACGGCAAGACCACCACGACCCGGCTGATCGCCGAGGCGCTGCGGGCCAGCGGCCCGGTGGTCTCCAACGCCCTCGGCGCCAACATGCCCGCGGGCATCACCTCCGCCCTCGCCGGCGGCAGTGACGCCAAGTACGGCGTGATCGAGGTCGACGAGAAGTACCTCGCCGGCGTCGCCCGCGACACCACCCCCAAGGCGATCGCGCTGCTCAACCTCTCCCGCGACCAGCTCGACCGCGCCGCCGAGACGCGGATGCTCGCCGAGAAGTGGCGCGAGGGACTCAACGGCTCCAAGGCCGTCGTCATCGCCAACGCCGACGACCCGCTGATCGTGTGGGCCGCCTCCTCCTCGCCCAACGTGGTGTGGGTCGCGGTCGGGCAGGAGTGGAAGGACGACGCCTGGTCGTGCCCCTCCTGCGGCGGTGTCCTCCAGCGCCCCGGCGACGACTGGTTCTGCGGCGAGTGCGGCTTCCGCCGCCCCGCCCCGAGCTGGGCGCTCAGCGGCGACCACGTGCTCGACCCGCACGGCTCGGCCTGGCCGATTCGGCTCCAGCTGCCCGGCCGCGCCAACAAGGCGAACGCCGCCACCTCGGCCGCCGTCGCCGCCGTCTTCGGCGTCCCGCCGCAGGTCGCCCTGGAGCGCATGTACCAGGTGCAGGCCGTGGCCGGCCGCTACGACGTGGTCACCTTCCAGGACCGGCAGCTGCGGCTGCTGCTCGCCAAGAACCCGGCGGGCTGGCTGGAGACCTTCTCCCTCATCGACCCGCCGCCGACGCCGGTCATCCTCTCCGTCAACGCGCGCGGAGCCGACGGCACCGACACCTCCTGGCTGTGGGACGTCGACTACGGCCGGCTCGCCGGCCACCCGATCATGGTGATCGGCGACCGCCGGCTGGACCTCGCGGTCCGCCTGGAGGTCGCGGGCGTCGACTTCCGCGTCTGCGAGACGATCGACGAGGCCGTCGCCATGGCCCCGCCCGGGCAGATCGAACTGATCGCGAACTACACCGCGTTCCAGGACGTCCGCCGCCGCGTGGGCAACTGACCCCGCCCCGACTCGCAGAAGGACTTGCAGCATGACCGACAGCAGCCTGCGTGTGGTCTGGGTCTACCCGGACCTGCTCAGCACCTACGGCGACCAGGGCAACGTCCTCGTCGTCGAGCGCCGCGCCCGCCAGCGCGGCCTCAGCGTCGAGCGCGTCGACGTCCGCAGCGACCAGCCCGTCCCCACCTCCGGCGACATCTACCTGATCGGCGGTGGCGAGGACCGGCCGCAGCGGCTCGCGGCCGAGCGGCTGCGCCGCGACGGCGGCCTCTCCCGGGCCGCCTCCAACGGCGCGATCATCTTCTCGGTCTGCGCCGGCTACCAGATCCTGGGCCACGAGTTCGTCAACGACCTCGGCGCGCGCGAGCCGGGCCTCGGCCTGCTCGACGTGACCACGGTCCGCGGCGAGGGCGCCCGCTGCGTCGGCGACGTGCTCGCCGACATCGACCCGCACCTGGGCCTCCCCCAGCTGACCGGCTTCGAGAACCACCAGGGCGTCACCCACCTCGGCCCGACGGCCCGCCCCTTCGCGCGGACCGTCTTCGGCAACGGCAACGGCACCGGCGACGGCACCGAGGGCGCGTACAACGACACCGTCTTCGGCACCTACATGCACGGCCCCGTGATGGCCCGCAACCCGCAGATCGCGGACCTGATGCTGAAGCTGGCCCTCGACGTGAACGCGCTGCCGCCGACCGACGACCGGTGGTACGAGGCGCTGCGCGCCGAGCGCATCGCGGCCGCCTCGCAGCCCGCCTGACGGTCCCTCGGGCACCCCGCGAAGGCGCACGTCTGAGCGGGTTACCGCACATTGGATTCGTAAGCAAATACGGTGTCCAATCTGCGGACATCCGGTTCGGCCCCGCCACCCGGCAACGATAGGGTGGCGGGGATCCAGCCGGACGACGTGGTCCGGGAGTCGGCCCACGTTGCAAAGGTTTTTGGGCTATGCGCATTGGTGTGCTCACCTCCGGCGGAGACTGCCCCGGTCTGAACGCCGTCATCCGTTCCGTCGTGCACCGGGCCGTCGTCGACCACGGTGACGAGGTCATCGGCTTCCACGACGGGTGGAAGGGCCTCCTGGAGTGCGACTACCGGAAGCTCGACCTCGACGCGGTGGGCGGCATCCTCGCCCGCGGCGGCACCATCCTCGGCTCCTCCCGCGTCCAGCCCGCCCACCTCGTGGACGGCGTCGAGCGCGCCCGCGGCCACGTCGCCGACCTCGGCCTCGACGCGATCATCCCGATCGGCGGCGAAGGCACCCTCAAGGCCGCCCACCTCCTCTCCGAGGCCGGCCTCCCCATCGTCGGCGTCCCGAAGACCATCGACAACGACATCGCGTCGACCGACGTCACCTTCGGCTTCGACACCGCCGTCACCGTGGCCACCGAGGCCCTCGACCGGCTCAAGACCACCGCCGAGTCCCACCAGCGCGTCCTCGTCGTCGAGGTCATGGGCCGTCACACCGGCTGGATAGCACTCCACTCGGGCATGGCCGCCGGCGCCCACGCCGTCGTCGTCCCGGAGCGCCCCTTCGACATCGACGAACTGACCGCCCGCGTCGGCGCCCGCTTCGAGGACGGCAAGCGCTTCGCCATCGTCGTCGTCGCCGAGGGCGCGAAGCCGCTGGAGGGCTCCTCCATGGACTTCAAGACCGCCGGCACCGACATCTACGGCCACGAGCGCTTCACCGGCGTCGCCAACCAGCTCTCCGTCGAGCTGGAGCGCCGGCTCGGCAAGGAGGCCCGCCCGGTCATCCTCGGCCACGTCCAGCGCGGCGGCACCCCCACCGCCTACGACCGCGTCCTCGCCACCCGCTTCGGCTGGCACGCGGTCGAGGCCGCGCACCGCGGCGAGTTCGGCATGCTGACCTCGCTGCGCGGCACCGACATCGTGATGGTGCCGCTCGGCAGTGCCGTCGAGACGCTGAAGACGGTCCCCGCGGACCGCTACGCCGAGGCCGAGTGCGTGCTCTGAGCACTCCACGGGCCCGCCCCGGCACGACACCCGCCCCCGGCCGCGAACGCGGCCGGGGGCGGTTCTAGTCTGGTGCGGACAACAAGCGCGAAACGGGCTCGGCGCGCAATGGGCTCCAGGAGTAAGCGATGGATCACAGCGGGCACGGCATGACCACGGATCTGCCGCCGTTCACGCTGGGGCGGGGCCTGGAGTTCTCTCCCGACCTGTTCTTCCTCTTCGGGTGCCTCGCGGCGCTCGGCCTGTACGGGTGGGGGGTCGCCCGGCTGCGGCGGCGCGGCGACGCCTGGCCGGTCGCCCGGACCGTGCTCTTCACCGCCGGCGTGCTCACCATCGCGCTGGTGATGTGCACCAAGCTGAACGACTACGGCATGGTCATGTTCAGCGTCCACATGGTGCAGCACATGGTGATCTCCATGGTCTCGCCGATCCTGCTGCTGCTCGGCGCGCCGGTGACGCTGGCCCTGCGGGCGCTGCCGGTGGCCGGCCGCGGCTCCCTCGGCCCGCGCGAGCTGCTGCTCAAGCTGCTGCACAGCCGGTACATGCGGATCGTCACGCACCCGGCGTTCACCATCAGCATGTTCATCGCCAGCCTCTACGGCCTCTACTTCACCTCGCTCTTCGACACCCTGATGGCGTCGAAGCCGGGACACATCGCGATGATGGTCCACTTCCTCGCCGTGGGCCTGGTCTTCTTCTGGCCGATCATGGGCGTGGACCCGGGCCCGCACCGGCCGGGCTATGTGATGCGGATGCTGGAGCTCTTCGCCGGCATGCCGTTCCACGCCTTCTTCGGCATCGCGATGATGATGGCGACCCAGCCGCTGGTGAAGGCGTACGAGAACCCGCCGGCCTCGCTGGGCATCGACGCGCTCGCCGACCAGAACGCGGCGGGCGGCATCGCCTGGGCCTTCAGCGAGATCCCGTCGGTGCTGGTGCTGATCGCGCTGGTCTACCAGTGGTACCACTCCGAGCAGCGGCAGGCGGCCCGCAAGGACCGCCAGGCCGACCGGGACGGCGACAAGGAGCTGGCGGAGTACAACGCCTACCTCGCCTCGCTGCAGGCACGCGGACGCTGAGCCGGCGCGCGGACGCCGGTCCGGCGGACGGAGCCCCCGGGACCCTCGGGTCCCGGGGGCTCCGCGCTGTCCGGCGCACGCCGGGAGCGTCCGGGGAGTAGCGCGCGCCCCCGGTGGGGAGTCACGATGGGAGAGCGGCTTCCCGGGCCCCGGTCGGGGTCCCGGCGCGGGCCGCGGAGGAGGGCGGGCGGATGTCCGGTTCCACGAAGGCGATGACGATCGTCACCTGCGCCGTCCTGGTGCTGATCACCGCGTACACGGTGGCGCTCGGCAGCAGCGGCTGGCTCTGGTTCGGCTGGATCGTGCTCGGGGTCGCGACGATCGGCATGGCGGCGGCGGACAGCACCGAGACGGTCACCGCCCACCGCCGTCCACGCGCGGGCGGGACGGGCCCGGCACCGCGCTGACCGGAGGCTCCCTCACATGTGCCGGTTCGCGTAGTACTGCTCGATGAGCCGGATGAACGTGACGTCGTCCTCGTTCTGGCCGGACTCGAAGTCCGGCGACTCGCGGACCTGCTCCTTGGTGCAGGTGACGTGCACGGTCTCGTTCTCCCGGTCCACCCGGCCGACGAGCCCGGCGGGCAGGACGACCTTGTGGCCGAGGATCCACGGCCCGGTGTCCACGACCAGGTAGGACCGGCCGACGTCCTCCGTGTGCCGGTCGACCTTGCCGATCCTCCCGTCGGTGGCCTCCACCGCGTAGCCGATCAGGGTGTCGCCCGGCACGTGGCCGGAGGACTCCGCGTAGCCCCACATGTCGGTGCTCATGGCGTGCCTCCTCCCCGGGTTGACTGCTGTGCCCCGCGCCTACCCGGGTCCGGGGTGATCATCCGCCGTGTCCGGAGGGGTGCTCAGCGCGGGGCGAGGACGATCCAGACCTGTCCGGGGGCGAAGGCGAGGGGGCTGCCGTCGGGGGTGGTGAAGGCGGTGCCGCCGGCCGGGTCGGGGCGGGACCAGCGGGCCTCGTACGCCCGCCCGTCGCGCAGCACGGTCGCGGTGCCGGATCCGGTGGTCTCGGTGTACGGCGAGACGGCGCCGTTGACGTCGCGGAAGGCGGAGGACCGTATCGTCACGCGCTGGACGACGACGGTGGCGGGGGTGGGCGGACCGCTGTCGGTGTCGGTCGCGGCGCGTCCGTCGATGGCGACGCGCCAGCCGTGGGCGGCGGCGGACCACGTGAAGGTGTAGCGGGCGGCCGGGAAGCGGACGGTCTCGGCGGTGGTCGCGGTGCCGCCGGCGGGCGCGGCGCCGAAGCGCAGCCCGACGGGGCGGACGTCGGAGGCGTCGGGGGCGGCGGCGAGGGCGCGCGCGGGGCGCAGGTAGAGGTTGTGCGGGGCGGGCCGGTCCGCGGAGCGGCGGAAGGCGCCGGGCGCGGTGGACTCGCTGACCAGGTCGAGGGGCGCGGCTTCGAGGAGCGGGTTCAGGGCGCGCTGGGCGCCGGAGTAGGCGAGGGCGGGGTGGCCGAAGGGGCGCAGCAGGGAGAGGTCGGACTCGCGGGCGCTGCGGACGGGGCCGATGCTGTCGGGGATCCGGGAGGAGTAGACGGCGAGCAGCCGGGTGACGCCGCCCTCGACCTGTTCGACGTAGACGAGGTCGGCGGCGCCGAGGCCGGTGTGGGGGCGGGCCGCCGCCACGTTGTCGATCTTGACGGCGAGGACGGGGCCGGTCCGGGCGGGCAGTCCGGTGAGCGGGGAGACGCCGCTCGGGGCGGCGGTGGGCGTGCGCGTCGGCGTCGGGTCCGCGGGACCCGAGCCTGTGCAGCCGTACAGTCCGGCCGCGGCCACCACGCAGAGCAGCGCGGTGAGCGCCCGCCCGGGAGCCCGGGGTCCGTGCGCGTCTGGCATCTCGGCCTCCCGGGTGAGAGTCGGGCCGCTCCCACCAGTGGACCACGGGCGGCCGGGGCGTTACAACGGGCGTGACGGACGACGAACGGGGGTCCCGGTGTTCTACCGGCTGCTGAAGTACGTACTGCTCGGACCGCTGCTGAAACTGCTGTTCCGGCCGAGGGTGGAGGGGATCGAGCACATCCCGGAGGAGGGCGCGGCGATCGTGGCGGGCAACCACCTGTCCTTCTCCGACCACTTCCTGATGCCGGTGGTGCTCGACCGGCGGATCACCTTCCTGGCGAAGCAGGAGTACTTCACCGGGCCGGGGCTGAAGGGGAGGCTGACGGCGGCGTTCTTCCGGGCGGCCGGGCAGATCCCGGTGGACCGCTCGGGCAAGGAGGCCGGGCGGGCGGCGATCCGCGAGGGCCTCGGGGTGCTGGCGAAGGACGAGCTGCTCGGGATCTACCCGGAGGGCACCCGCTCGCACGACGGGCGGCTGTACAAGGGCAAGGTCGGGGTGGCGGTGATGGCGCTGACGGCCGGGGTGCCGGTGGTGCCGTGCGCGATGGTCGGCACCTTCGAGATCCAGCCGCCGGGGCGGGTGGTGCCGCGGATCCGGCGGGTGACGATCCGGTTCGGGGAGCCGCTGGACTTCTCGCGCTTCGCGGGCTCGGCGGACGAGCGGGCGGTGGTCCGGGCGGTCACGGACGAGATCATGTACGCGGTCATGCGGCTGTCGGGCCAGGAGTACGTGGACGAGTACGCGGCCGTGGTGAAGGCGGCGGCCGCCGACGGGTGAGCGGAGGAACGGCGGAGGGGCGGTCGTCGGACGACCGCCCCTCCTGGCGTCAGCCCCTGGCCGGGACCGCCGGTGCTACGGCTGGGGCGCGGCGTGCGGGGCGCACGTCTGGTCCGTGGCGTCCACCTCGCCGGTCAGCAGGTACGCCTCGACCTTGGGGTTGAGGCACGGGTTGACCAGGTTGGTGATGCCGTGCGAGCCGGCGTCCTTCTCCGTGATCAGGCGCGAGCCCTTGAACCGCTTGTGCAGTTCCACGGCGCCCTCGTACGGGGTGGCGGCGTCGCGCTCGGACTGGGTGATGAGCACGGGCGGCAGGCCCTTGCCCGTCTTCACCTGCACGGGCTTCTGGCTCGGCGCCTTCCAGGTGGCGCAGGGCAGGTTCATCCAGGCGTTCGCCCAGGTCATGAACGGGTACCGCTCGTGGAGGCGGGAGTTGTCCCGGTCCCACTTCTTCCAGCTGGTCGGCCACGGGGCGTCCGCGCACTCGACCGCCGTGTAGACGGCGTTGCCGTTCTCCGAGGCGATGTTGCCGGCGGTGTCGGTGAGGTCGGCCGCGGCGTTGTCGATCAGCGGCTGCGGGTCGCCTGCGGCGTACGCGCTCCACGCCTCGGCCACGGGGGCCCACATGGAGTCGTAGTACGGGGCGTTCTGGAAGAAGCCGATCAGCTCGGCCGGTCCGACCTTGCCGCCGAGGGGCTCCTTCTTGGCGGCCGCGCGCAGGGTCTCCCACTGCTGCCGGACCTCCGCGAGGGTGTCCCCGAGGTGGTAGGCGGCGTCGTTCCGCGCGACCCAGGTCATCCAGTCGGTGAGCCGGCCCTCGAAGGCGATGTCCTGGCCGAGGTTGGCCTCGTACCAGATGGACCGGGTCGACGGGTTCACGACGCTGTCCAGCACCATCCGCCGGACGTGGTCCGGGAAGAGGGTGCCGTAGACGGCGCCGAGGTAGGTGCCGTACGAGACGCCGACGAAGTTGAGCTTCTTCTCGCCGAGGGCGGCGCGGATGACGTCGAGGTCGCGCGCGGTGTTCGGCGTCGTCATGTGCGGGAGCATGTCGCCGCTCTTCTCGGCGCAGCCCGCGGCGTACTCGGCGGCGAGCTTGCGCTGCGCCCGCTTGTCGGCCTCGCTGTCCGGGACCGGGTCGGGCTTGGGGCCCTTGACGAACTCGGTCGGGTCGACGCAGGAGATCGGGGCGGACTTGCCGACGCCGCGCGGGTCGAAGCCGACGAAGTCGTAGGCCTTGGCGGCGTTCGCCCAGATCTTGTTGTTCGTGGTCACGCGGCGCGGGAAGCGCAGGCCGGAACCGCCGGGGCCGCCGGGGTTGTAGAGGAGCGCGCCCTGGCGCTCGGCCGGGGTGCCGGTGGCGGCGATCCGGTCGACGGCGAGCTTGATCTTCTTCCCGTACGGCTTGGCGTAGTCGACCGGCACGGTGACCCAGCCGCACTGGATCGGCTTCTCCAGGCCCCAGTCGGCGGGACAGTCCTGCCAGTCGACGCCGGCGCGGGCGGCCCGGTCCGCGGCGACCGCGACGCCGTTCGCCTCGGCGTCGCGTCCGTGGCGCGCGGCGCCGCTGTCGGCGCTGGCCATCGGAGCCGCGAGCGCGCCCGCCACGAGTGTGCCAGCGATGAGCGTGCCGGCGGAGCCGAGCACTGCCGTGCGTCGTCTCACAGGTCCTCCCCCTGTAGGTGGTCGTCTGTTCGGGCGATCCTTTCGTCAGGGAGGCCCCGCCGTCAGTGCGAACGCACGTTTCTTTGCCGAACCCATAACCGGATCCGGGCGTCCGGTGAGCGGTGCACCCGGATCCGTCTCACACGGGGGCGAGTTCGGCCAGCGCCGCGTCGAGGATCCGGCGCAGGACGAGCGCGTCGGGGGCGACGGCGGTGACGAGGGCGGCCGGGCCGGCGAGCGGGGCGAGCACCGCGTGGTCGCCGAGCGGGCGCGCCGCCACCGGCTCCTCCTCGAACGCCGGGTCGACGACGAGGAGCTGGCCGGTGGCGCGGTGACCGGCGAGGACGGCGCCCCCGTCCCAGCCGCCGGGGGCGCCGGGGCCGTACGCGAGTTCCTGGTCGAGCAGCGGGCGGCCGGCGCGGCGGACGGTGAGCCGGGAGACCAGCGTGCCGGGCGGCTCGCCGTGGCGGCCGAGGACCTGCTCCTCGCGCAGCACCAGGCGCGCGGTGGGGTCGAGGTCGACGCCCGTGCGCACCCGCAGGTCGGAGCCGTGGGCGCTGACGAGCTGCTCGGGCAGCCAGTGCAGCACGGCGTCCGCGCCGACGCGGAGCCGGAGTTCGTACGCGGCCGGGTCCGGGACGCGGCCGGGCAGGGCCAGCGTGGCGGCGGCCGAGTCGACCCGCAGCCTGGCCCCGTCCCGCACCTCGGTCTCGATCGCGAGCCGGTCGCCGCCGAGCGGCGCGCTCATCGCGCCGACCACCGTCACCCGCGACCAGCCGGGCGCGGCGGCGCGGGTGCGGCGCGGGGCGAGCGGCCCGTCGCTCTCCAGGACCGGCAGGGAGCCGTCGGCCGCGGCGGCGATCCGGGCGGTGGCGCGCAGGCTCATGCGGTGGGCGCGGGCAGGGCCGTCCAGGCGGCGAGCCGCTCGCGCACCCAGTCGGCGACCGGGCCGACGCCCTCCGCCGAGCGCAGCGAGGTGAAGGCGACGGGCAGGTCGCCGCGCTGCTCGGCCGCGTCGCGGGCCATCCGGCCGAGGTCGGAGCCGACGTACGGGGCGAGGTCGGTCTTGTTGACGACGAGGAGGTCGGCGGTGGTGACGCCGGGGCCGCCCTTGCGGGGGATGTCGTCGCCGCCTGCGACGTCGATGACGAAGACCTGCGCGTCGACGAGGCCCTTGGAGAAGGTGGCGGTGAGGTTGTCGCCGCCGGACTCGACGAGGATCAGGTCGAGCGGCCCGACGGTGTCCTCCAGCTCCTCGACCGCTTCGAGGTTGGCGGAGATGTCGTCGCGGATGGCGGTGTGCGGGCAGGCGCCGGTCTCGACGGCCCGGATGCGCTCCGGCGGCAGCACGGCCTCGCGGAGCAGGAACTCGGCGTCCTCGCGGGTGTAGATGTCGTTGGTGACGACGGCGAGCGAGAGCGTGTCGCGCAGCCGGCGGCAGAGCGCGGCGACGGTGGCGGTCTTGCCGGAGCCCACGGGCCCGCCGAGCCCGATGCGCAGGGCGCGCCGGGTGCCGTCGGGGCGGTGCGCGTCGGCGGAGACGGCGCCGTGGTGGGTGTGGGCGTGGGCGTGGTCGAGGTGCATGGGAGTGCTCCAGTGTTACGAGGCGAAGAGGCGGACGGGCCAGGCCGCGTGCTGTTCGGCGGTGATGTCGAGGAGCGGCGCGGAGGCGGCGGGCAGCGCGTCGACGCCCTCGCGCGCGGCGGCGGTCGCCCGGGCGGCGACCTCGTCCATCGCGGGGGCGAGCCGCGCGAGGACGGCGGTCGCCTGGTACGGATCGAGGCCCAGGAGGCGTACGGTCGCCGTCGCCGGACCGCCGACCGTCTCGTACGCGGCGCAGTGCGCGGCGTCCTCGGGGCCGAGGCCGGCGGCCCGCGCCGTGGCGCCGAGGACGACGGGCTGGTGCGCGCCGCGCGGGAACGCGGCGGCGAGCGCGTCGAGTCCGGGGCCCGGCCAGGTGGCGCGGGCGGCCCGCATCAGCTGGCGGCCGAGCCGTCGGGCGGCGGCCCGGAGGGCGGGCGAGGGGGTGCGGGCGTCGGCGGCGGCGTCGAGCTCGTACGGGTCGAGGCCGAGCGCCGCACCGGCGGCGAGGCCGGCCGCGGTGAGCCCGGTGGTGTGCAGACGCCCAAGACAGAAGGCTTCCAGTCCGGCGGCGTCGCGGATCCGGCCCGCCTTGACGGCGGCCTCGGCGCCGCCGGAGTGCGCGTGCCCACCGGCGGGGAAGCGCCCGTCGGCGAGCACGAGCAGTGCGGAGCGCGTCATCAGAAGAGGAAGTAGCGCTGGGCCATGGGCAGCTCCGCGGCGGGCGCCGGCTCGACCGCCTCGCCGTCGATGGTGACGGTGAAGGTGTCGGCGTCGACCTCGACGCGTGGCACGGCGTCGTTCTCCCGCATGTCCGCCTTGGTGACGCGGCGGGTGGAGCGGATCGGGGTGAACTCCTTGGCCAGGCCGAGCCGCCGCGGCAGGTCGGCCTCGATCGCCGCCTCGGCGGTGAAGTTGACGGAGCCGGCCGCGGCCGCCCTGCCGAGGGCTCCGAACATCGGCCTCGGCAGCACCGGTTGGGGCGTGGGGATGGAGGCGTTGGCATCTCCCATCTGGGCGTACGCGATCTGGCCGCCCTTGAGGACCACGAGGGGCTTCACGCCGAAGAAGGCGGGCTCCCACAGGACGAGGTCGGCGAGCTTGCCCGGCTCGACGGAGCCGATGAGGTGGTCCATGCCCTGGGCGACGGCCGGGTTGATCGTGTACTTGGCGACGTAGCGGCGCACCCGGTGGTTGTCGGCGCGGCCGTCGCCCGGGAGCGCGCCGCGCCGCTTCTTCATGACGTGGGCGGTCTGCCAGGTCCGCAGGATCACCTCGCCGACCCGGCCCATGGCCTGGGAGTCGGAGGAGATGATCGAGAGGGCTCCGAGGTCGTGCAGGACGTCCTCGGCGGCGATGGTGGAGGGCCGGATCCGGGACTCGGCGAAGGCCAGGTCCTCGGGTACGGCCGGGTTGAGGTGGTGGCAGACCATCAGCATGTCGAGGTGTTCCTCGATGGTGTTGACGGTGTGCGGCCGGGTCGGATTGGTCGAGCTGGGCAGCACGTACGGCTCGGAGACCACGGTGATGATGTCCGGCGCGTGTCCGCCGCCCGCGCCCTCGGTGTGGTACGCGTGGATGGTCCGGCCCGCGATGGCGGCGAGGGTGTCGCCGACGAACCCGGCCTCGTTGAGGGTGTCGGTGTGGATGGCCAGCTGGACGCCGGTCTCCTCGCAGACGCCGAGGCAGGCGTCGATGACGGCGGGGGTGGCCCCCCAGTCCTCGTGGATCTTGAAGCCGAGGGCGCCGCCGCGCAGCTGGGAGTGCATGGCCTCGCGGGACATGGTGTTGCCCTTGCCGAGGAGGCCGATGTTGACGGGGAAGGTGTCGAGGGCCTCGAACATCCGGGCCATGTGCCAGGGCCCCGGGGTGACGGTGGTGGCCTTGGTGCCCTCGGCGGGGCCGGTGCCGCCGCCGACGAGGGTGGTGGTGCCGGTGGCGAGGGCCTGCTCGACGACGGTCGGCGAGATGAAGTGGATGTGGGTGTCGACGGCGCCGGCGGTGACGATCCGGCCGTTGCCGACGATCACCTCGGTCTCGGGCCCGATGACGAGGCCGGGGTGGACCCCGTCCATGGTGTCGGGGTTGCCCGCCTTGCCGAGGGCGGTGATCCGGCCGTCGCGGATGCCGATGTCCGCCTTGACGATCCCCCAGTGGTCGATGACCACCGCGCCGGTGATCACGGTGTCGGGGGCGCCTTCGGCGCGGGTGGTGCGGGCCTGGCCCATCGACTCGCGGATGACCTTGCCGCCGCCGAAGACGGCCTCCTCGCCGGCCCGGCCGGGGCCGCCGGAGCGGTCCTCCTCGATCTCCACCAGCAGGTCGGTGTCGGCGAGCCGGACGCGGTCGCCGGTGGTGGGGCCGAACAGGTCGGCGTACACGGCACGGTGGAGGTCAGGCACGGGGGTCTCCGTTCGGGACCGTGGCGTCGGGGGGACCGGCCGTCTCGCCGCGCGGGGCGGGGCCGTCGAGGGGGCCGGCGGTCTCGCCGCGCAGGCCCGGGACGATCCGGCGGCCGGCGATCGGCACGAGTTCGACCTCCACGGGGATGCCGGGCTCGAAGCGCACGGCGGTGCCGGCGGCGATGTGCAGCCGCAGGCCGCGGGCGGCCGCCCGGTCGAAGTCGAGACCGGGATTGACCTCGGCGAAGTGGTAGTGGGAGCCGACCTGGACGGGCCGGTCGGCGGCGTTCAGGACGGTGAGGCGGGTGACGGGGCGGCCCTCGTTGAGGGTCAGGGGCCCGTTCCCGTACAGGATCTCTCCGGGGATCATCGGCGTCGGCCCGTCAGACGATCGGGTCGTGGACGGTGACGAGCTTGGTGCCGTCCGGGAAGGTGGCCTCGACCTGGACGTCGTGGATCATCTCGGGGATGCCGTCCATGACGTCGTCGCGGGAGAGCACCTCGCGCCCGGAGGCCATGAGCTCGGCGACGGTGCGCCCGTCCCGCGCGCCCTCCAGGATGTGCGCCGTGATGAGGGCGACGGCCTCGGGATGGTTGAGCCTCACCCCGCGGGCCCTGCGCTTCTCCGCCACATCGGCGGCCACATGAATGAGCAGGCGTTCCTGCTCGTGCGGGCTCAGTCGCACTCTTCCACCTCACAGTCGTCCACCGGGCCGGACCCGGTCAGCTGCGGACCCTACCGACCGTCAACACTCTGTTGAACAGCCGAGATGCGGTGGACGGCCGGACATTGCACGTTAGGGCGGAAGTTTTTCCGGCGCGTTAACTCTCGCTTTGCGATTTCATGATCGTCACACCGACGGGGGCGGGGTCGCCGGAGCGCCGGCGTTCATCGACATGAGGCCGCGCAGGCCCTCGCCGAGGACCCCGATCTCGACGTCCCCGAAGAGCGCCTGCTGCGCGATGAAGCCCTGGACGGCGGCGATGAGGGTACGCGCCATGTCCGCCGAGGAGACGTCCGCGGTGAGCATGCCGCTCGCGCGGTAGGCGTCGAAGAGCTCGGCCCAGAGCGCGCGCATCGCGTCGAAACCCTGCGCCAGGGCCTTCGCCAGGGTCTCGTCCCGGAGCGTCTCGGCCCACACCTGGACGATCAGCCGGGCGAAGGCCTGCCGGTCGGCCCCGGTGATCCGCTCCTCCAGGACGATCGTCATCACGCGGGCGACGAGGACGTCGGGGCTCGGCGGCGGGTTCGACGCGCTCGCCTCGACGAAGGCGGCGCGGACGCTCGCGAAGGTCTCCTCCGCGATGGCCTGGATGAGCTCGTCCTTGCTCCGGAAGTAGCGGTAGACCGCACCGGCGGAGAGCCCGGCCTCGGCGAGCACGTCCTGCATGGAGGTGGCGTGGAAGCCGTTGCGGGCGAAGCAGCGGGCGGCGCCGTCGAGGATCTGGCGGCGGCGGGCGTCGAGGTGTTCCTGGGAGACACGGGCCATGCCCCGAACCTAAAACGAATATTCATTCTTGACAACTTCGCCACCCCGGCGGACAGTGGGCTTCAGTAAAACGAACGATCCTTCTCTTTGAATCGACCCCGCCCCACCCCTCCCGACCTGCGAATCGAGGCCGTCATGTCCTCCGCCACCACCCCCGCCGCGGGGCGCACGACCCTCGCGGTGATCCTGCTCGTCCCCGTGCTCGCCGCCCTGTTCCTGTGGACCTTCGCCTGGCCCGCCGCCCGCACCGCCCCTCGCGACCTCCCCGTCGGGATCGCGGGCCCGGCGGCGGCGGCCGACGGACTGGCCCGCGAACTCGGCCGGCACGAGGGGGCCTTCGAGATCCACCGGTACGAGGACGCCGCCGCCGCACGCTCCGCCGTCGAGGCCCGCGAGGTCTACGGCGCGGTGGTCGTCACCCCGGCCGGCCCGGAGCTGCTGACCGCGTCCGCCGGCGGCCCGGTCGTCGCCGGCCTGCTGCGCGAGGCGGTCACGGCCGGCGCCGCCGCCGGGGGCGGGACCGTGCCGGTCACCGACGTCGTCGCCCCGCCCGCGGAGGATCCGCGCGGCGCCGTGCTCGGCGCCGGCCTGCTGCCGCTCGCCGTCGCGGGCGCCGCGACGGGCGCGGCCGCCCTGTTCCTCGGGCTGCGCGGAGCCCGGGCCGCGACGGCCCTCGTCGGAGCCTCCGCGCTCGCGGGGCTCGCCGGCGCGGCGCTCACCCACAGCTGGCTCGGCGCCCTGGCCGGGAACTGGTGGGCGGAGGCCGGAGTGTTCGCCCTCACCGTGCTGGCCATCGGCGCGACCTTCTCGGGCCTCGCCACCCTGCTCGGCAAGCCCGGCCTCGGCCTCGCCGCGGTGCTCACCGTGCTCGCCGGCAACGCCTTCTCCGGGATGAGCGGCGCACCGGAACTCCTGCCGGCCGGCATCGGCCTCCTCGGCCAGTGGCTGCCGCCGGGCGCGGGCGGCCAGGCCCTGCGCTCCGTCGCCTACTTCGACGGCGCCGCGGCGGGCGGTCCCGTACTGGTCCTCTCCCTCTGGGCGGTCGCGGGCCTCGCGGCGGTGGCCCTGGGCGGACGGCGACGCCGGACGGAGGCGGCACCCGCACCGGTTCCGGCTTCCGCTTCTCCTTCCTCTTCCGCTCCCGCCCCGGCGAGCTGACCCGCCGCACCCCGAAGACAGCCGCGTGCCCCCGTCCCGGCGGACGGGGGCACGCGGCTTCCGTGTACAGGGGTCGCGCCGCGAGACGCGGAAGTCACGCCGCGGGGTCAGCCGGCGCCGGGCTCCCGGTGGTGGGCGGCGATGCCGAAGCGGCGCTGTTCACCGGTGGCGGAACCGGAAACGCCCGGACCGGACAGACCGGACAGGGAGGTGACGACCAGCTCCTCGGCCTCCTCCGGCGCCTCGACCTCCAGTTTCTCCAGTCGTTCCAGGTCGGCGGCGGAGACCAGGGCCACGAGCGGCTTCCCGTGGCGGGTCACGACCACGCGCTCGCCGCCGTACACCACGCGGTTGATGAGGTCGGCGAGCTCCGCCCGCGCTTGCGTCACCGGGATCTCGTAGGTCATGCTCCTCATCTTACGGTCTGTACGTCTTGTACATTTTTTACAGAAGGAGGTGATCTCCATGGATGCGTGCCACGTTCTGCCGGAGTTCTCGGAACGGACTCCGTACGGCACCCGGACCCTGGATCCGTACGCCAAGCTCCTGGAGAACCGGATCGTCTTCATCGGCACGACGGTCGACGACACCGCCGCGAGCGACGTGATCGCCCAGCTCCTGTACCTCGACCACGCGGATCCGGGGCGGGACATCGCGCTGTACCTCAACTCCCCCGGCGGCTCGGTCACCGCCATGACCGCGATCCACGACACGATGCGCAGCCTCGCGAGCGACGTGGAGACGACCTGCCTCGGCCAGGCCGGCTCCACGGCGGCGGTCCTCCTCGCCGCGGGCGCGCCCGGCAAGCGCATGATGCTCCCCGGCGCCCGGGTCACCCTGCGCCAGCCGGTGCTCGACGAGCCCCTCACCGGACAGCTCTCCGACCTCGACCTCCAGGCGCGCGAACTGCTGCGCATGCGCGCCGTGATGACGGGGCTCCTCTCCGGGTACACCGGCCGGGACGAGGCGGGGATCTCCGCCGACACCGACCGCCTGACCGTCCTCGACGCGCCGGCCGCGCGCGCATACGGCCTGGTCGACCACATCATCAGCGACCGGCGGGCCGCCTCCGCCGGGCCGGCCCGGTGAGGCCGCGATGGTGCCGGAGCTTCCACCGCTGCCCGCCCTGACGCGCGCCGAGGGACAGTTCATCGACGCGTACCTCGAAGTCGTCGACCTCCTGGGAAAGATCAATCCATCCAGGGGTTCGCATACTTATGGCGCCTTGCGTGCCGCCCAGGCGCTGGTCGGCCGGGTGGACGCGCTGCGCGAGGCCCTGACGCTCATGCATATGCGGGGCGAGAGCGAGGTCCACGCCGAGACATTGGCCTGCGCGCTGCGGGTGTTGGACGGTGAGCGGCGAGCGGCACGCGTCACCGTGCCCGGAGCACGCGCGAGTTGACATTCCGTCGTGTCGTGTCGAGCCCCGGACGGCCGACACGAGACGCAGAAACACTCCCTCGTTCGGCGTAGCCGGAGGATCGACAAATCAAGCGTGCGAGTTGCACAACAGGTGTACGCATTTGGCGGAATGGGGCATTCCGGCGCTGGTACGAGCCTCGTCGCCCAAACCTCGGACGATCACGAAACCCTCCTGTCCACCCGTATGGATCAGTCGTGAGGAGCCTCACATAACGCTGTTTCCGCTCGGATTTCGCCCCACCCGTGGGTCAAGATCCTCGACGACGACAAGCCCCCGCCACCCAGGCGGGGCGGTCCGGGCGGACGCCGAGTCCTGCCGCCGTCCCGGACGTCTGGTCGACAGGATTGGACCGGCAGGAGTGGAGGACCCGAGCAGTACGGGTCGACCGCGCCGAATCCCCGGCGCGGCCGTCCCTTGGGGTGAAGCCGCAGCCGCGGCCGGGCATCTTCGCCTGCCCGAACCCGACAGGTCATCCTTCACAGGCGGCTGACGAAGGGTTGCGCATGACTGCGCAGATGCATGTCCCGTCCCTGCTGTCCCGGGCCGGAGCCGTCTCGGCTCTCACCCTCGCCGCCGTCGGCGGCACGCTCCTCGCCCCGGGAGCGGCCTCAGAGGCCCAGGCGGCCACCTCTCACGCGACGAAGGCACTGGGCGTCGCCGCGTCCAAGAAGGGCGCGCCCTACCGGTACGGCGCGGCGGGTCCCACCCGCTTCGACTGCTCCGGGCTCACGCTCTACGCGTACAAGAAGGCGGGAAAGTCGCTGCCCCGCACCGCGCAGCAGCAGTACAACAAGACCCGGCACATCTCCGCCTCCAGCCGGCAGAAGGGCGACCTGGTCTTCTTCCACTCGGGCGGCAGGGTCTACCACGTGGGGATCTACGCCGGCAGCGGCAAGATCTGGCATTCGCCCAAGACGGGCTCCTGGGTGAAGCTCGACCGGATCTGGTCCTCGAAGGTCTACTACGGTCGCGTGCGCTGACCCTGCGGCGCCTGCGGTCGTGTCCCCGGGTGTGGTGGCGCCGCCGCACCCTCCCGCAGGCGCCGGGAGCCCCTCCCCGCCCCGACCGGGGCCGCTGTGCAATCGCCCTGGCCCTTCCTAGGGTGCGGCGATGACACTTGACCAAGCCCTCGTCGACGCCGCCATCGCGCAACTGGACCGCCGCTGGTCCGCCGACGAGCCCGGCGGAGCCGCCGCCGTCCGCCTCGACGACGGGCGGATCCTGACGAGCGTCGGCTTCGACAACATCCACCCGAGCGTCGCCCTGTGCCAGGAGACCGGCGCGTACTGCCAGGCGTACACCCTCGACCGCGGGGTGACCGCCTCCGTCTGCGTCTTCCGCGACCCCGAGGACGGCCGGTACGTCATCCTGCCGCCGTGCGGGATCTGCCAGGAACGGCTCGCGCTCTGGGGCCCCGACGTCGAGGTCGGCGTCCCCGATCCCGAGGATCCGACCCGCTGGCTCTCCCGCAGGCTCGTCGAGGTCAACCCGTACTACTGGGCGCCCCACTTCGCCGGCGGCGCATGGCCCTCGACCGCGATGCACTCCGGGTGAACGGGGACGGCGGAGGATTCAGCAGGCGGGGACGGCGGCCGCCGCCGCGGCCCACGGCAGTGTGATCCACACGGTCTTGCCGCCCTCCGCAGTCGGCGTGAAGGAGAGCCGCCCGCCCGCTTCCGCCGCGAGGACCCGGATGATCACCATGCCGCGGCCGTTGTCCTGCTGGACGGCGGCCGGGAGCCGTCGCGGGAAACGCGGATGGCTGTCGGTGACACCGACCCGCAGCACCTCCTCGCGATCGAGGCGCAGCTCGACCGTGAAGGTGGGCGACTGCCCAAAGGTGTGCACCACCGCGTTGGTCGCCAGCTCCGACACCATCAGCCGCACCGCGTCCGCCGCGTCCGCGCCGTCGTCCAGACCCCAGCGTCCGAGCACCTCAGCCACGAACCTCCGCGCGGCGGCGACCGAGGCGGGTTCGCTCGGCAGAGTGACGGATGCTTCTTGGTGATCTGCCATGGCGACGTCGTCCCTTTCCCGCCGGGGCCGTCGCCCCGGATCGCGCTCCGCGTCAGACTGTCACCGATCGGACGCCCGGGTGGGTCGTTCTCCCGAGATATGCCCCGTTCTGTCGCCCGAAGCGGTGAACTCTCGCCCCACGACCCGGCCTTGGACACCTGCCCAAGGCACTCCGCGCCGACGCGCTCGGTGCCCAGTGCGCTCGGTGCCAGTGCCCAGCCCCGCGTGCCCAGCCCCGTGGGTTCAGCCCCGCCTGCTCAGCCCCGCGTGCTCAGCCCCGTGGGTTCAGCGCCGTGGGCTCAGCTCGACCCCGGCTCAGCGCGCCCCGGCCGGCGCGGTCCGCACGATCGTCGCGACCGCCCGCTCGACCTCGGCGTCCGTGAGGTCCGCGCGGGCCGTCAGCCGCAGGCGGGAGATCCCGTCCGGCACGGACGGAGGCCGGAAGCACCCCACCGACAGGCCGTGTTCGCGGCAGTCGGCGGCCCACCGCAGCGCCTCCTCGGGACCCGGCGCGCGGACCGACACCACGGCCGCGTCCGGCCGGGCCGAGGTGAACCCGGCCTCGGTGAGCATCCTGTGCAAAGTGACAGCGACCGTGCGCGCCCGCTCGGCGAGGCCCGGGTCGGCGGCGATCAGCCGCAGGCTCGCGAGCGCCGCGCCGGTGGCGGCCGGGGCGAGCCCGGTGTCGAAGATGAAGGTGCGCGCCGCGTTGACGAGGTGCTCGATCACCCGCGCGGGGCCGAGGACCGCACCGCCCTGGCTGCCCAGCGACTTGGAGAGGGTGAGGGTGGCCACCACGTCCTCGTCGCCGGCGAGTCCGGCGCCGTGAAGGGCCCCCCGGCCGCCCGCGCCGAGGACGCCGAACCCGTGCGCGTCGTCGACGACGAGCCCGGCGCCGTGGTCACGGCAGGCGGCGGCGAGCTCCTCCAGCGGGGCCCTGTCCCCGTCGACCGAGAAGACGGAGTCGCTCACGGCGAGCGCCCGCCGCCCCGGATGCGCCTCCAGCGTCTTGCGTACGGCTTCGGGGTCGGCGTGCGGGACCACCGCGGCCTCCGCGCGGGCCAGCCGGCAGCCGTCGACGATCGAGGCGTGGTTGGCGGCGTCGGACACGATCAGCGCGCCCGGCCCGCCGAGCGCGGTGAGCGCGGCGAGGTTGGCGGTGTAACCGGAGGAGAAGACGAGGGCGGCCTCGAAGCCGCAGAACGCGGCCAGTTCGCGTTCGAGCGTGCCGTGCAGCTCGGTCGTGCCGGTGACGAGGCGCGAACCGGTCGCGCCGGCCCCCCAGCGGCGGGCGGCCTCGGCCGCGGCACCGGTGACCCCGGGGTGCCGGGTGAGACCGAGGTAGTCGTTGCTCGCCAGGTCCAGCAGGTCCGACGCGGCCGGGCGCGGGCGCAGGGTCCGGACGAGCCCGGCCTCGGCCCGGCGGCGGGCCTCGGCACCGGTCCAGTCGAAGGCGGTGCGGCGCGCGGGCGGGGTCGGCTGGGCCTGGGACATGCGGCGTTCCTTTTGTAGGCACCTTTTGTAGGCAGCGCACAGACCCTAACGGCAGGAGGCCAAGGTCGGGATGTGGTCATACACACACCTCGATCGGGCCCGTTTGTTCAGATCCTCCTTGGCCGGGGGGTGTGCGGTAGGCAAGGATCAGCCCTTATGGACCTGCTGAACACGCTGGTGGAGAAGGGGCTGCGGCGCGAGTCGCCGACCCGTGAAGAAGCGCTCGCCGTGCTGGCGACCTCCGACGACGAGCTGCTCGATGTGGTGGCGGCCGCCGGAAAGGTGCGCCGTCAGTGGTTCGGGCGGCGGGTGAAGCTGAACTACCTCGTCAACCTGAAGTCCGGCCTGTGCCCGGAGGACTGCTCGTACTGCTCGCAGCGGCTCGGCTCCAAGGCCGACATCCTCAAGTACACGTGGCTGAAGCCGGACGAGGCGTCCGAGGCGGCGGCCGCGGGCATCGCCGGCGGCGCCAAGCGGGTCTGCCTGGTGGCGAGCGGCCGCGGCCCGACCGACCGGGACGTCGACCGGGTCGGCAGGACCATCGAGGCCATCAAGGAGCAGAACGAGGGCGTCGAGGTGTGCGCCTGCCTCGGTCTGCTCTCCGACGGCCAGGCCGAGCGGCTCAAGTCGGCCGGCGCCGACGCGTACAACCACAACCTCAACACCTCCGAGGCGACGTACGCGGGGATCACCAAGACCCATACGTACGCCGACCGGGTGGACACCGTGCAGAAGGCGCACGCGGCGGGCCTGTCGGCCTGCTCGGGCCTGATCGCGGGCATGGGCGAGACCGACGAGGATCTGGTCGACGTGGTGTTCGCGCTGCGCGAGCTGGACTCCGACTCGGTGCCGGTCAACTTCCTGATCCCCTTCGAGGGCACGCCGCTGGCGAAGGAGTGGAACCTCACCCCGCAGCGCTGCCTGCGGATCCTCGCCATGGTCCGGTTCGTCTGCCCCGACGTGGAGGTCCGGATCGCGGGCGGTCGCGAGGTCCACCTGCGGTCGATGCAGCCGCTGGCGCTGAACATCGCCAACTCGATCTTCCTCGGCGATTACCTCACCAGCGAGGGCCAGGCCGGTCAGGCCGACCTCGACATGATCGCGGACGCCGGCTTCGAGGTGGAGGGGGCGGGCACGACCACGCTGCCCGCCCACCGCGCCGACGCCCTCGCGGCGGCGGGCGCCGGCGGCGGCTGCGGTTCGCACGCCGCGGCGAGCGGCTGCGGCTCGGAGGCGGCGGCGGCGGCCGGCTGCGGTTCCCACGCGGACGCGTCGGCCGGTGGCGGCTGCGGTCCCTGCGGCGGCCACGCGGAGGCCCCGGCCGAGGTGCCCGCCGCTTCGGACGCCCGTACCGACCTGGTGGCGGTACGCCGCCGCGGCGCCGGCACGGACCTCGCCCCGAACGCGTAACGGGTGACGATGCTCAACGACGAACTCCTCGCCCTGGACCGGGCGCACGTGTGGCATCCGTACGGCCCCATGCCGGGCCGTGCGGAGCCCCTCGTGGTCGCGTCCGCGTCCGGTGTGCGTCTGCACCTCGCCGAGCCGTCCGAAGGACGGTCGGAACTGATCGACGGCATGTCCTCGTGGTGGTCGGCTGTGCACGGCTACAACCACCCGGTGCTCAACGAGGCGGTGCGCGAGCAACTCGGCCGGATGAGCCACGTCATGTTCGGCGGGCTCACCCACGAGCCGGCGGTCCGTCTCGCGGCCCGGCTGGTCGAGATCACGCCCGAGCCGCTACGGCACGTCTTCCTCAGCGACTCCGGTTCCGTCGCGGTCGAGGTCGCCGCCAAGATGTGCCTCCAGTACTGGCGCTCGCTCGGCCGCCCCGACAAGCGGCGGTTGCTGACCTGGCGCGGCGGCTACCACGGCGACACCTGGCAGCCGATGTCGGTGTGTGATCCCGAGGGCGGGATGCACCAGCTGTGGTCGGGCGTGCTCCAGCGGCAGGTCTTCGTGGACGAGCCGCCGGCCGCGTACGAGGAGTCGTACGCCGAGCTGCTCCGCACCACGATCGCGCGGCACGCGGACGAACTGGCCGCGGTGATCGTGGAGCCGGTGGTGCAGGGCGCGGGCGGCATGCGCTTCCACGACCCGGCCTATCTGCGGGTGCTGCGCGAGGCCTGCGACGCCAACGGCGTGCTCCTCGTCTTCGACGAGATCGCGACCGGCTTCGGCCGCACGGGCACGCTGTTCGCCGCGGACCAGGCCGGCGTCTCGCCCGATGTGATGTGCCTGGGCAAGGCGTTGACGGGCGGTTACCTGTCGATGGCGGCGACGTTGTGCACCGGCACAGTGGCCGACGGCATCTCCCGGGGCGAGGTGCCGGTGCTCGCGCACGGCCCGACGTTCATGGGCAACCCGCTGGCCTCGGCGGTCGCCTGCGCCTCCATCGACCTGCTGCTGTCCCGGGACTGGGCGCGGGAGGTCAAGCGGATCGAGACCGGACTGCGCGACGGCCTCGCCGGCGCCGAGTCCCTGCCGGGCGTCCGTGACGTGCGGGTGCTCGGCGCGATCGGCGTCGTCCAGCTCGACCACGAGGTCGACATGGCGGCCGCGACGCGGGCGGCGGTCCGGGAGGGCGTCTGGCTTCGCCCCTTCCGGGACCTCGTCTACACGATGCCGCCGTACGTGACGGAGGACGCCGACCTGGCCCGGATCTGCGCGGCGGTGCGCGCCGCCGCGACCGCGGGCTGAACCCGCCCGAGCCCGCCCGTCCCCGCGTCGCGGAGACGGGCCCCGGCGGGAAAGACGGACAGAGAGGAACAACATGAGCATCGTCGTCGTCAGCGGGACGGGGACGGAGATCGGCAAGACGGTCGTCACCGCGGCCGTCGCCGCCGCGGCCGTCGCCGCCGGACGTACGGTCGCGGTCCTCAAGCCCGCGCAGACCGGGCTCGCGCCCGACGAGCGGGGCGACGCGGACGAGGTGGTACGCCTCTCGGGCGCGAAGACCTCCGCCGAGCTGGCCCGCTATCCGGAACCGCTCGCCCCGGGCACGGCCGCCCGGCGCGCGGGAATGCCCCGGGTCGGCGCCGAGCGGGTCGCGGAGGCGGCGCGCGCGCTCGCGGCGGAGCACGACCTGGTCCTCGTCGAGGGAGCGGGCGGCCTGCTCGTCCGCTTCGACGACGACGGCGGCACGCTCGCCGACGCGGCGCGGCTGCTCGACGCCCCCGTCCTGGTGGTCGCGCCGGCCGGACTCGGGACGCTGAACTCGACCGCGCTCACGGCGGAGGCCCTGCGGGCGCGCGGCATCGAGCAGCTCGGTGTCGTGGTGGGCAGCTGGCCGGCGGACCCGGACCTCGCCGCGCGGTGCAATCTGGCCGACCTGCCCGAGGCGGCCGGCGCGCCACTGCTCGGCGCGGTGCCGGAGGGTTCCGGCGCGCTGGACCCGGCGGCCTTCCGCGCGGCGGCGGCCGGCTGGCTCGCCCCCGCCCTCGGCGGCACGTGGGACGCGGACGCGTTCAGCCGCGAGGCCGGCGCCTGAGCCCCGGGCACTCCCCGCACTCCGCTTCCGCGCGTCCCCTCCCTCCGTAGAGTGAGGGGATGCGCGCACACGTACAGGAACTCGTCCTCGACTGCGGCGACCCGGCCGCCCTGGTCCGTTTCTGGGCGGGGCTCCTCGGCGGCGAACCCGTCGACCGCGGCCCCGACTGGTCGTACGTGGATCCGCCCGGTTTCGTCCGCGTCGCCTTCCAGCGCGTGCCCGAGGGCAAGACCGTGAAGAACCGCCTGCACCTCGACGTCGAGGTGACCGATCCGGAGGAGGCCGCCGACACGGTGGCCCCGCTCGGCGCGGTCCGCGTCGGCGGTCTCGTCACCGACGCGCAGGGGTCCTTCCAGGTGATGCGGGACCCCGAGGGCAACGAGTTCTGCTTCGTCACGGGGTAGACGGCGACGAGAGCGACCTCGCCGGGGCCGGGGCCGACACGACCTCGCCGGGGCCGGAGCCGGGGCCGGAGCGGATGGCGGCCCCGCCCCATCCTCGCCGGGTCCGATCCCGTCCGGCCCCGTCCGGTCCCGTCCACGCTGCGGAATGTGCTGGCCAGGCCCGTACCCGCGTGGTGGGATCGTGCCGTGATCGACCTGAAGATTCGCGCCGCCGCACCGACCGACGCCGACTCCGTGCTCTCCTTCTGGCGGGAGGCCGCCGAGGGCACCTCCATCTCCGACGACGCCGACGGGGTGAAGCGGCTCCTCGACCGCGACCCCGAGGCACTGATCCTCGCCCTGGACGGCGACCGGATCGTGGGTTCCGTGATCGCCGGCTGGGACGGCTGGCGCGCCTCCCTCTACCGGCTCGCCGTGCTCCCTTCGTACCGCAGGCGCGGCATCTCGAAGACGCTGCTGCAGGCCGCGGAGGAACGGTTCGCCATGCTGGGCGGCCGCCGCGCGGACGCGATGGTCCTGGAGGCGAACGAGCGCGCGCACCAGGCGTGGACCGCGGCGGGCTACGAGCGCCAGGACACCTGGCGCCGCTGGGTGAAGCCCTTCACGGGGTGATCGGCCCACAGTTTTGCCGATCCTTTACCATGGGATCTCCTTCAGAAGACCGAGACGACCGAAAGGTGTGAACGTCCGCCCATGGGCGAGCCTCCCAGTAGCACTGGTTCCTCCCTGCCCCAGAGCACCGGTTGCGATCACGGCGACCGACATCGCGCACTCCGAGCCCCCCAGGCCGATCATGGGACGGAGGTGAACCGATGACCGAAGTGCTTCTGCTCATGGTGGCGCTGCTGCTGTCGCTCGCGTGCGGCGCGTTCGTGGCGGCGGAATTCTCCCTGACCACCGTCGAACGGGGCGAGCTCGAAGCGGCCGTGGAGCGCGGCGAGCGCGGCGCGGCCGGGGCCCTCAAGGCCGTCAAGTCGCTCACGTTCCAGCTCTCCGGCGCACAGCTGGGCATCACCGTGACCAACCTGGTCGTCGGCATGCTCTCCGAGCCCTCCATCGCCGCGCTCATCAAGGGCCCGGTCGAGGCGCTCGGCCTCTCCGCCTCCGTGGCCTCCTCGATCGCCCTGGTCCTCGGCACGGCACTGTCCACCGTGGTCCTCATGGTGGTCGGCGAGCTGGTCCCCAAGAACTGGGCGATCTCCTCGCCCCTCGCGGTGGCCAAGGTCGTGGCAACTCCACAACGCGTGTTCACGGCCGCGTTCAAGCCGCTGATCAGCCACCTCAACAACACCGCCAACCGGATCCTGCGCCGCCTCGGCATGGAACCCGCAGAGGAGCTGGCCTCCGCCCGCTCGCCCCAGGAGCTGGTGGCCCTCGCGCGCCACTCGGCGAAGGAGGGCTCGCTGGAGGCGGACACGGCCGAGTTGTTCGTCCGCACACTGAACCTCGCGGAGCTGACCGCGGAGAACGTGATGACGCCGCGCGTCCAGGTGACCGCCCTGGAGGTGCAGGCCACGGCCGAGGACGTCGCGAACGCCACGCGTGCCACCGGCCTCTCCCGCTTCCCCGTCTACCGGGGCAACCTCGACACGGTCGTGGGCATCGCCCACGTCAAGGACGTCCTGGCCATACCGGCCGACCAGCGGCGCCTGCGCCGCGTCGGCGACATCGCGCGCGAGCCGCTGCTCGTGCCGGAGACGCTGACCGTGGACAAGCTGCTCGACCGGCTGTCCGGCAAGCAGACGATGGCCGTCGTCATCGACGAGTACGGCGGCACCGCCGGCGTCGCGACCCTGGAGGACATCGTCGAGGAGGTCGTCGGCGAGGTGCGCGACGAGCACGACCCGCACGAGACCCCCGACCTGGCCCACGCGGGCGAGGACGAGGACGGCCGCGCGCTGTGGTCGGCCGACGGAGCCGCTCGTACCGACCAGTTGGAACGCATCGGTCTGAGGGTGCCCGACGGACCCTACGAGACGCTCGCCGGCGTCCTCGCGACCGAACTGGGCCGCATCCCGGCGGTCGGCGACACCGTGGAACTGGGCGGCTGGCGCCTCGACGTCGTCGACGCCTCCGGGCGCCGCGCCGCGCGCGTCCTGCTGCACGCACCGCTGCCCCAGGAAGAGGACGAGACCGGGGAGGCCCGCCGATGACCGCGATCCAGCTGCTGATCGGCCTGCTCACGCTGGTCGTGAACGCCTTCTTCGTCGGCGCGGAATTCGCCCTGATCTCGGTCCGGCGCAGCCAGATCGAGCCGCTCGCCGAGTCCGGCGACCGGCGTGCCCGCAGCGTCGTCTGGGGTCTGGAGCACGTCTCCGCGCTGCTCGCGGCGGCGCAGCTCGGCATCACGCTGTGCACCCTGGTGCTCGGCATCGTGGCCGAGCCGGCCATCGCGCACCTGCTGGAGCCGGTCTTCGACGCCGTCGGCGTGCCGCACGGCCTGGTCCACCCGATCTCGTTCGTGATCGCGCTGACCGTGGCCACCTATCTGCACATGCTGCTCGGCGAGATGGTGCCGAAGAACATCGCGCTCGCCGAGCCGGCCAAGACCGCGCTGCTCCTCGGCCCTCCGCTCGTGGCCCTGGCGCGCGCCCTGCGACCGGTGATCTTCACGATCAACGCCTTCGCGAACGCGCTGCTCAAGCTGCTGCGGGTGGAGACCAAGGACGAGGTGTCGGCGACGTTCTCGGACGACGAGCTGGCCCGGATGGTCACCGACGCGAGTGACGCCGGCCTGCTCGACGACCGTGCGACGGAGCGTCTGCACGACGCCCTGGAGCTGGGCCGCCGCCCGGTCAGGGACGTGGTCATGCCGGTGGAGAAGGTCATGTACGCGCAGGTGGGCACCACTCCCGAGGAGCTGGAGGCGCTGTCCGCCGAGTCGGGCTTCTCCCGCTTCCCGGTCGTGGACTCCGATCGCCGGATCCTCGGCTACCTCCACGTGAAGGACGCCCTGGACATCACGCCGCGCGACCTTCCGTTCCCGGTGTCGGCGCTGCGGCCGATCGCCCGTGTGCGGGCCGCGACCCCGATGGACGACGTGCTGACGGCGATGCGCCGCAGCCGCACCCACCTGGCCGCCGTGCTCGACGAGGACGGCAAGCTCGCCGGCCTGGTGACGATGGAGGACGTACTGCGCGAACTGGTGGGCCGCCCCGCGGCACCGTGACGCCGCACGCGGCGGGAAGGGCCCCGGGATCTCGGATCCCGGGGCCCTTCCCGCGTCCGCGGGGAAAACGGCCGGATTCCGACGACGGGTGACGCCCCGCGGGCGGTTGACGCCCGCCGCACCGGACCGGTGACGCCAGCATGATCGCCGTGATCGCCGCAATCCTCGCGATCGCCGTCAGAGCGCGCCGGCCGCGAGCCACTCGTCGAGGAGGTCGCGGTCGCCGGTGAGGGTGAAGCGCGCGTCGTCGGCGTCGTACCGCCGGTGCAGCAGGAGCAGCAGGTCACCCGCGTCCGCCGTCACGGTCGCCGTCGCCGCCGTCGACGCCGCCGCCGTCTCGCCGCCGCTTCTCCGGCTCCAGGTGAAGCCGCCCCCGCCGAGCACCAGCGTCCAGACCGCGCCGCTGTCGCGCGCGGCCAGGCGCAGGACCGCGCCGTCGCGGTCGAGGTGGGCGAGCGGTTCGGCGATCCACGGGACGTACGGGGCGGTGGTGAGGTAGTGGTCGAGCGCGTCGGTGGCCGTGCCCGGGTCGAACGGCCCGGCCGTCCCGCCGAGCGCGATCTCCGCGTCGGCGAGGTGGACGACCGTCTCGGCGAGGACGTGGCGCGGATAGTGCCGCACGTACGGGTCGGCGCCCGGCGACCACACGGGCGCGGCGGGATCGGCCGCGCGCGCCGCGGCGGTGAAGCCCTCGGCGCGGGCGGCGAACCAGCCGGGGTACGAGGACGGGTCGACGGGCGGGTCGAGGGGGAGCTCGCCGGCCCGGACGCGGGTGGCGGGGCGGACGGTCACCAGGTGCTCGGCCCAGCCGTGGAGGGTGCCGAGGTGACGGGTCAGGTCCCCGAGGTTCCAGCCGGGGCAGGTCGGGACGGGCGTGGCCGGATCGGTGCCGCGGACGGTGTCCGCGTACCGCCGCGCCTGCTCGACGACGGCGTCGACGGTCGCGAGGTGGGTGTCGCCCCCGAGGCCGAAGCCCTCCGGGACCGTGAGCAGCCGCCGGCGCCGGGCGCCGGACGGCTCGCGCAGCGCGGCCTCGCGGAAGAGGCGGTCCAGGGCGCGCCGGTCGGCGGTGCCGAGCCCGGCCAGGACGTGACCGGTGTCCTCCAGCCAGGCCACGGCCGCGGCGGGGTCGAGTACGTCCTCGTCGCTGGTCTCGACCGCCGTCACCAGCCCGGCCAGCGCCTCGGCCAGGGCGTTCAGGAGCGCGTCGCTCATCGGGTTTCCCCTCCCGGGTTCTCCACGGCATCCGCGCATACCGCGCGGTATGATCGGCTCCGCCATGGAGATCAATGCCACGTACAACAGTCTCGTCGCCGTCGGGGACAGCTTCACCGAGGGTATGTCGGACCTGAGGTCCGACGGTTCCTACCGGGGGTGGGCGGACGTCCTCGCCGCCCGGCTCGCGGCGCGCGCGCCGGGCTTCCGGTACGCGAATCTCGCCGTGCGCGGGAAGCTCATCGGACAGATCGCCGAGGAACAAGTCCCCCTGGCCGCAGGGATGAAGGCCGATGTGGTGACCCTCGTCGGCGGCCTCAACGACACCCTCCGCCCCAAGGTCGACATGGGCCGCGTGAAGGGTCTCCTGACCGAGGCCGTGGAACACCTCACACCCTCCTGCGGGCAGCTCGTCCTGATGCGCAGCCCCGGCCGGAACGGTCCGGTCATGGAGCGCTTCCGTCCCCGGATGGAGGAGCTCTTCGAGCACATCGACGAGCTGGCCGCCCGGCACGGCGCCCTCGTCGTCGACCTGTACGGCGTGCCCGCCCTGGGCGATCCCCGCCTGTGGGACGTGGACCGGCTGCACCTCACCGCGGACGGCCACCAGCGGGTGGCCGAAGCGGTGTGGCAGGCGCTGGGGCTCGCGCCCGAGCTCGACTGGCGCACCCCGCTGCCGGCCACCGAGCCTCCCGGCTGGCTGACGCGGCGCGCCGCGGACGCCCGGTTCGCGCGGGAGCACCTCGGCCCGTGGATCGGCCGCCGGCTGACCGGCCGCTCGTCCGGTGACGGCCGCCCGCCGAAGCGGCCCGACCTGCTGCCGTACGAGACGCGGTCCGAGGTCTGAGCGGATCGAGGGCCGCGGGCGCGGACCTGCGGCGCGTGAGCTGCGTCTCGTAGCAAGCTCCAGCCTGGACCACGGCGCTGGCCTGCAGAAATCACCAGTAAACTCTGGACGCGTGACTGCTGCGACTGTGAAGCCCCGTATCCCCAACGTCCTGGCCGGCCGCTACGCCTCCGCGGAGCTCGCCGTCCTCTGGTCCCCCGAGCAGAAGGTGAAGCTGGAGCGCCAGCTGTGGCTCGCCGTGCTGCGTGCCCAGAAGGACCTCGGGATCGAGGTTCCGGACGCGGCGATCGCCGACTACGAGCGCGTCCTCGACCAGGTCGACCTCGGCTCCATCGCCGAGCGCGAGAAGGTCACCCGGCACGACGTGAAGGCGCGCATCGAGGAGTTCAACGCCCTCGCCGGCCATGAGCACGTGCACAAGGGCATGACCTCCCGTGACCTCACGGAGAACGTCGAGCAGCTCCAGATCCGCCTCTCGCTCGAGCTGGTCCGGGACCGTACGGTCGCCGTCCTGGCCCGCCTGGGCAAGCTGTCCGCCGAGTACGGCGAGCTGGTCATGGCTGGGCGCTCGCACAATGTCGCCGCGCAGGCCACCACGCTCGGCAAGCGCTTCGCGACCACCGCGGACGAGCTGCTCGTGGCGTACGCCCGCCTGGAGGAGCTGCTGGGCCGCTACCCGCTGCGCGGCATCAAGGGCCCGGTCGGCACCGCCCAGGACATGCTCGACCTGCTCGGCGGCGACGCCGGCAAGCTCGCCGAGCTGGAGCAGCGGATCGCCGGTCACCTCGGCTTCGCGCACGCCTTCACGTCCGTCGGCCAGGTCTACCCGCGCTCGCTCGACTACGACGTCGTCACCACGCTGGTGCAGCTCGCCGCCGGGCCGTCGTCGATCGCCAAGACGATCCGCCTGATGGCCGGGCACGAGCTGGTCACGGAGGGCTTCAAGCCCGGCCAGGTCGGCTCCTCCGCGATGCCGCACAAGATGAACACCCGCTCCTGCGAGCGCGTCAACGGCCTCATGGTCATCCTGCGCGGTTACGCCTCGATGACCGGCGAGCTGGCCGGCGACCAGTGGAACGAGGGCGACGTCTCCTGCTCCGTGGTCCGCCGCGTGGCCCTGCCGGACGCGTTCTTCGCGCTCGACGGCCTGCTGGAGACCTTCCTCACCGTGCTCGACGAGTTCGGCGCCTTCCCGGCCGTCGTCGCCCGCGAGCTCGACCGCTACCTCCCGTTCCTCGCCACCACGAAGGTCCTCATGGCCTCGGTCCGTGCCGGCGTGGGCCGCGAGCTCGCCCACGAGGCGATCAAGGAGAACGCGGTGGCCTCCGCCCTCGCCATGCGCGAGCAGGGCGTCGAGCGCAACGAGCTGCTCGACAAGCTCGCCGCCGACGACCGCATCCCGCTGGACCGCGCCCAGCTCGACGAGCTGATGGCGGACAAGCTCTCCTTCACCGGTGCCGCCGCCGACCAGGTCGCGACCGTGGTGTCCCGGATCGAGGAGCTCGCCAAGCAGCACCCCGAGGCCGCCGCGTACACCCCCGGGGCGATCCTCTGACCCGGATGCGCCGGTTCACCCGTGAGGAACTGGAGGCCGCCCGCGACCGCGTCGTCCCCGACGTGGCCGAGGGCGGCCTCGCCGTCCTCTTCTGCGGCATCAACCCGGGGCTGATGACCGCCGCCACCGGCCACCACTTCGCCCGGCCGGGCAACCGCTTCTGGCCAGTGCTCCACCTCTCCGGCTTCACCCCGCGCCTGCTCCGCCCCGACGAGCAGGACGAACTGCTCGCGTACGGCCTCGGCATCACCAACGTCGCCGCCCGGCCGACCGCGCGCGCCGACGAGCTGAGCCGTGAGGAGTACGTCGAGGGCGGCCGCGTCCTCACCGAGAAGGTCCTGCGGCTGAAGCCCCGCTGGCTCGCGGTCGTCGGCGTCACCGCGTACCGCACCGCGTTCGGCGAACCGAAGGCGGCGATCGGCCCGCAGGAGCGGACCATCGGCACGACGCGGATCTGGGCGCTGCCCAACCCGAGCGGACTCAACGCGCACTGGACGGCGCAGACGATGGCGGAGGAGTACGCCCGCCTCCGTCGGGCCGCCGGCCTGCCGCCCGCGGCGACGACGGGTACGACGGGTACGACGAGCCCTCCGGTCCCGCCGCCCACGGACTGACCGCCGACGCCAGATCGTTCGGCCCCGGCGCCGGCCGGACCCCGGCGCGGACACGGGCCGGAGGCTGGGCGGGGGCGGGGCAGGGGCGGGGCGGGGGCGGCCCTCGCCGCTTCCGGAACCATTGAGTACCATCCGCCTGAGACGGGCACGAGCTGGGAGGACACACGGTGGGGCGGCTGACCGGCGGGGATCCGTCTCTACTGCGGCGGATCAATTCCGCGGTGGTACTCCATGCGCTGCGGGGCTCCGACGCGCGCACGCTGACGGATCTGACCCGGATCACCGGCCTGTCCCGGCCGACCGTCGAGGGTGTCGTCGAGGGACTCATCGAAGGCGGCCTCGTCGTGGAGGTCGCGCCCGAGGAGGGCGAGGCCCGGCGCCAGGGCCGCCCGGCCCGGAGGTTCCGCTTCCGCGCCGAGGCCGGTCATCTGCTCGGCATCGAGATCGGCCCGCACCGCGTCGCCGCCCTCCTGTCCGGCCTGGACGGCCGGATCATCGGCGCCGGCGCGCGCGAGGTGGCGGAGACCGCGACCGAGGACGAGCGTCTGGACAAGGTGCGCATGGTCGTCGCCGACGTGCTGCGCCGCGCAGGCGTGCCCCGGTCGAACCTGCGGGCGGTCGGTGTGGGCACCCCCGGCATCGTGGAGGCCGACGGCACGGTACGGCTCGGCACCGCGCTGCCCGGCTGGACGGGGCTGGCGCTCGGCGAGCGGCTGCGCCGTTCCTTCCGCTGTCCGGTGATCGTGGAGAACGACGCCAACGCGGCGGCCGTCGCCGAGCACTGGAAGGGCGCCGCGACCGACTCGGACGACATCGTCTTCGTCCTCGCCGGGCTGAGCCCGGGCGCGGGCTCGATGATCGGCGGCCGTCTGCACCGCGGTTACGGCGGCGCGGCGGGCGAGATCGGCGCCCTGCACCTCCTGGGGCGCGGGGTGACGCCGGAGCACCTGCTGTCGACGACCGACGAACCGCTGCACCCGCTGGACGAGCAGGCGGTGGCGGAGGTCTTCGCGCTGGCGAAGAAGGGTGACGCACGGGCCGAGGCCGCCGTGGAGCGTTTCATCCAGCGGCTGGTGCACGACGTCGGGGCGCTCGTTCTCGCGCTCGATCCGGAGCTGGTGGTCGTCGGCGGCTGGGCGGCCGGTCTGGACGGCGTGCTACAGCCGCTCCGCGAGGAACTGGCGCGCTTCTGCCTCCGCCCGCCGCGGGTGGTGCTGTCGCTGCTCGGCGAGGCCGCCGTCGGAACGGGTGCGCTCCGGCTCGCCCTCGACCACGTCGAGGAGCAGCTGTTCGCGGTCGAGGGCAGCGTGACGGCCCGGCGCTAGTGTCCTGAGTCTTAAGTTCCCGTAGGGTTGGATGTATGACTCGTCCGGGACCGAAGCTTGCGCCGCTGGATCTGACCGATGCCGAGCGATCGGTGTTGGAGGGTTGGGTGCGGCGGCGTAAGTCGGCGCAGGACATGGCGATGCGGGCGCGTGTGATCCTGGCCTGTGACGACGTCGGGGAGGACGGTTTTCCTGTCTCGACGCGCGTGGTGATGGAGCGGGTCGGGGTGTCTCGCGACACCGTCTCGAAGTGGCGCCGACGGTTTTTGGTGGACCGTTTGGACGGGCTGTCGGACGAGCCGCGTCCGGGCCGGCCCCGGACGGTGATGGACGGGCAGGTCGCCGATCTGATCGCCCGGACGTTGGAGTCGGCTCCGGAGAACGCCACGCACTGGTCGACCCGTTCGATGGCGAAGAAGACCGGCCTGTCGCAGTCCACCGTTTCCCGGGTCTGGCGGGCGTTCGGGTTGCAGCCGCACCGCTCGGAGACGTTCAAGCTCTCCACGGACCCGTTCTTCGTCGACAAGGTCCACGACGTGGTCGGGCTTTATCTCGATCCTCCGGAGCGCGCGCTCGTGCTGTGCGTGGACGAGAAGTCCCAGATCCAGGCGCTGGACCGTTCGCAGCCAGTGCTGCCGATGATGCCCGGGGTGCCCGAGCGGGCCAGTCACGACTACGTCCGCGCCGGCACCACGCTGTTCGCCGCGTTCGACGCGGCCACCGGCAAGGTGATCGGCTCCCTCCACCGTCGGCACCGGGCCGAAGAGTTCAGGAAGTTCCTGAACAAGCTCGACAAACAGGTCCCTGCCGGACTGCAGGTCCACTTGATCTGCGACAACTACGCGACCCACAAGACCGCGGCGGTCAAGAAGTGGCTGCTGGCCCATCCCAGGTTCCACATGCACTTCACCCCCACAAGCTCGTCCTGGCTGAACCTGGTCGAGCGGTGGTTCGCGGAGCTGACGAACAAGCGGATACGGCGAGGTGTCCACAAGTCGGTCCAGGCACTGGAGAAGGACATCCGCACCTGGATCGACTCATGGAACGACAACCCCAAGCCGTTCGTCTGGACCAAGACCGCCGACCAGATCCTCGAATCACTGGCCTCATACTGCCGACGAATTACAGACTCAGCACACTAGACCGGAGCGACCGTCCGTCCGGAGCACCGCTACTGAGCAGCACCGCCACTGAAGCGCCACCACCGAATGGACGCCCCCGCACATAGACACGGCAAACGTGACGCCCCGGCCTCGAAAGGCCGGGGCGTCACGTTGAGCGGGGCGTCGCGTTGAGCACGGAGCGCCGGCCCGCGAGGGCCGGACCACGCGGATCGGTCAGGAGGCCATCGCCAGGTCGGCGGTGTCGCCGAAGGTGAGACGGCAGGTGTCGGCGCGGTACGTCGCGACGGAGACGGCCGCGGTACGGCCTCCGGAGAGGTAGCGGGTCGTCACGACCAGCACCGGCGAGCCGGGCAGTCGGTCCAGCTCCTTGGCGTCGTCGGCGCGCGCGGAACCCAGCTCCACCGAGCGGTCCTGGCCGTCGAGGGCCAGGTGCTGGAGCTCGCGCAGCACCGCGCGGGCGCCGGCGGAACCGGTGGGATCATCGGCGGCGGTGAGCCCGGCGACCGAGGCGGTGGGCACGTAGAGGAGCTCTGCGGCGACAGCCTGCCCCTGGCTCATGCGCACCCGGCGGACGATGTGCACGTCCTCGCCGGCCGGGCTCTCCAGCAGTCGCGTGACGGCGACGGGCGCCGCGCCGAGGACCGAGTCCTGGGCCTGCCAGGCGTCGTCACCGACGCCGGGCCACGCCTGCTGCGTGGTCGAGACGTCGACGCCGACGCGCGGGGGCGCGACCGTGGTGCCGACACCGCGCCGCCGCTGGAGGCGTCCTTCGAGCTCGAGCTGCTCCAGAGCCTGGCGGAGCGTGGCCCGGGCGACGCCGAAGCGGGCCGCGAGCTCGCGCTCGTTCGGCAGGATCTCGCCGACCGCGAAGTCGGAGTCGAGAGCCTCGCCGATCACCGTCTTGAGGTGCTGGTACTTCGGTTCCTGGACCGTTTCCAGCTGCGTGGTCCCCACCCTGTCCTCCGCAATTCGCCGTGTCCCGCGGCGTTTCCGCGCCCTTGTTTATTAAAGGTTCCTGCACTAACTCTGCGACCATAGGGCGCGCCACCCCCTTGGTCAAGACCAATCCTCCGCCGAACGTCCGGAAATGTGACCCTCTGACCTTGATCGTTCACAGGACGTTCGCACCTCCGTGAGGCGCGCGAAGCCCGAAGTCCCGCCCGCCTGACGGCGAGCGGGTCTTCGGGCACAGGGGGGAGGAGGGCCCGATCCGGTGACATCACTTCGCGCAGAGCCCTTGAACTCCCGACTACCGACCAGTAATCCTTGCTGACAGGACGTCTAAGAGGATGTACGAGGGAGCCTCCATGCCGGCACGGATCGCGTTCGACTTCGAGACCCCGCAGGGCCGCCGCACCACCTCCCTGACGTACGAACGCCGCGGGACGGGCGAACCGCTGCTCCTGCTGCACGGCATCGGGCACCACTGGCAGGCGTGGGAACCGGTCCTCAACGTCCTCGCCGCCGAACGCGACGTCATCGCCGTCGACCTGCCCGGCTTCGGCGCGTCCGACGGACTCCCGGCGGGCTGTGCCTACGACCTGGCGACCGTCGCGCCCGTGCTCACCGCCTTCTGCGCGGCCCTCGGCGCCGAGCGGCCCCACGTGGCGGGCAACTCCCTAGGCGGACTGCTCGCCCTCCAACTCGGCCGCGAGAAGGCCGTCCGCTCGGTCACCGCGCTCTCCCCCGCCGGGTTCTGGTCCGAGAGCGAGCGCCGGTACGCCTTCGGAACCCTGCGCGCGATGCGGGGCGCGGCCCTGTCGCTGCCGCTCCCCCTCATCGAGCGGCTCTCCCGGACCCCGGCCGGACGCACCGCGCTCACCAGCACCATCTACGCCCGGCCCGGCCGCCGCTCACCCGAGGCGGTGCTCGCCGAGACGCTCGCGCTGCGCGAGGCCGCCGGCTTCCACCAGACCCTCGACGCGGGCCGCGCCGTCCTCTTCCACGACGACATCCCGTCCCTTCCGGTCACCGTCGCCTGGGGCACCCGGGACCGGCTGCTGCTGCGCAGGCAGGGCGTCCGCGCCAAGCGGACCATCCCCGGCGCGCGCCTGGTGCGGCTGCCCGACTGCGGCCACGTCCCGATGAACGACGACCCCGCGCTCGTCGCCCGCGTGATCCTCGACGGCAGCGCCACCGGCTGAACCCGCCACCGCCCTCCGGCCGGTCAGCAGACCGGTACCGAGCGCGGCCCCGGCCCCGACGAGAAGGCCGCCGGCCGCCTGCGGCAGCCCCAGGGTCGCCTGACCGACCGCGGCCGCGCTCAGCGCGGCCGCCACGGGAATGGCGCCGGTATAGAGCGTGGCGCGCTCCATGCCGATGCGCTGGACCGCCATGTAGAAGAGGACGAACCCGACGACGGTCGCGAGCACCGCCTGCCACAGCAACGCGCCCGTCTCCACGGCCGTCGGCATCCGTACGAAACCGGCACCGTCCACCACCAGCCCGATCAGCGCCGCCTCCACGGCCCCGACACCGCACACGGCGACCGTGAGCAGGCGCGGCCCCAGCGGACGCAGCACGGGCACCGCGAGCACGGTGAACCCGACCTCGCCCACCAGCGCCGCGACCGACCAGCCGAGCCCCGCCAGGTCGGTGCGCCCCCACCCCTGGACGGTGAAGGCACCAGCGGCGACGAGCAGCGCGCCGTACAGCACTGGCGGCGTGGGGCGCCGGCCCTCCAGCAGCGGCACAAGCACGGCCACCACGATCGGCGCGCATCCGACGACGACGCCGGGGACGGCGGGCTCGGCGGTGCGCTCGGCCGCGAGGACGGCGAGGTTGAAACCGACCATGCCGACGGCGGCCAGCACGGCTATCCGCACCCATGAGGCGACACCGAGCAGACGGAGCGGAGCGAGCCCGCCGCGGCCGAGGAGCGGAAGGAGAAGCAGACAGGCTGCGGCGTAGCGGAGGGCCTGCCCACCCGCGTAAGGATAGTCGCCGAGCAGACCGTTGGCGGTGAAGGAGGCCCCGACGAGGGCATAGGCGAGGGTCACGAGCAGGACCCCGCGCAGGGCGTTGGCGTTCATGGTCCTGACGCTAGAAAGCCGGGCGGCCCGGATTAAGGTCCACTTCCATGAAGCCATCGGGGACCACTTCGACCACGGCGGCCGCGCCATCCGTCCGGGAGACGGGCGCGCAACCCGCCTGGGAGGTGCTGCTGCTGGCGGCAGGCGCACCCGCACGCCGACGCGGCCGCGCCCTCCAGGAGGCACTGCGCGAGGCGGTGCGCTCCGGACGGCTCACGGCCGGTACCCGGCTGCCGTCGAGCCGGGCGCTCGCCCAGGACCTGGGGGTCTCCCGCGGCCTGGTCACGGAGGCGTACGAACAGCTGACGGCGGAGGGCTATCTGCGCAGCGACCGTGGCTCGGGCACCTGGGTCGGCGGCGCGGTGCGTACGGGACGGACCGCGCCGGACCCCGACCCACGCACTCCGGCGGCACCGGGCTCCGGCGTGATCGCCGACTTCCGGCCCGGCACACCCGACCTGTCCCTCTTCCCGCGCACGGCCTGGGCGGCGGCACAGCGGACGGTGCTCTCCGAGCTGCCCCACAGCGCGCTCGGCTATCCGGATCCCCGTGGGCTGCCTGTGCTGCGTTCCGCACTCGCGGCGCTGCTGGGCCGGAGGCGGGGCGTGGTGGCCGACCCCGGCCGACTGGTCGTGTGCTCGGGGGTGGCGCAGGCGGCGACGCTGCTCGGATCCGTACTCCGAGCACGAGGACACCACGGCGTGGGCGTGGAGGACCCCGGCAGCCCGGAGCACGCCCGGCTCTTCGCGGCGACCGGTCTGGACACGGTCTGGCTGCCGCTCGACGAAGAGGGCCTGCGCCGGGCCCCGCTCTCCCGATCGGGCACGCGGGCGGTGGTGGTGACGCCGTCGCACCAGTTCCCCTCCGGGATCGCCTGGTCCGCGGAACGACGCGGGATGCTCCTGGACTGGGCACGATCGGTGGACGGATACGTCTGTGAGGACGACTACGACGGCGACTTCCGCTACGACCGCGCCCCGGTGGGGGCCCTCCAGGGTCTGGACCCCGAGCGGGTCGTGTACACGGGCTCGGTGAGTAAGTCGCTGGCTCCGGGGCTCCGACTCGGCTGGATGGTACTGCCCGAGTCGCTCGTCGACGAGGTCGTCGAACGGAAGCGGACCATGGACCTCGGCCATCCGGCACTCGACCAGGCTGCGTTGGCACACCTGGTGACGAGCGGTGGCTACGACCGGCAGCTGCGGCGCTGCCAGCGCGCGTACCGCGAGCGGCGCGACGCCCTGCTGGCCGCTCTGGACGAACACTTTCCTGGCACGGAGGTGACCGGAATCGCGGCAGGGCTGCACGTGATCGCGCGCCTTCCGGCCCGGTACGGACCGACGCGGCGGTTCCTGGAGGTGGCGGCGGGCGTCGGCGTGGCCCTGCGCTCCCTGGAGGAGTACGGGACGGCGCGGCCCGCTGACGGCGCCGTACGGCTCGTCGTCGGGTACGCGCATCTGACGCCGGCGACGATCACCGCGGGAATGCGGCGGACGGCGGAGGCTCTCGGCACACGGTGAACCGCCCCTGGGCTATCTGTTCATACGGGGTTCGCGCGGGCGCTGCTCACGGCGGTTAGGCAGGGACTCCGGACCGAACTCTCGTTCCGGAAAACGACCTTGACGCCGCTGCGGCGTCGCGTCGACCCCGATCCGCTCCCGGAGGCTCCGCATGACCGCATACCCGCCCGGTTCCGACCCCGCCGTCCCCTCCACGCCGCCCCTTTCCGCGCCCGCACGCCGCAATGTGCTGCGCGGTTCGCTCGCGGTGTCCACGGGCCTCGCCCTGGGCGGGGCGGGTACGGCGGCACCGGCCTTCGCCCTGTCAGAGCGTCCGGAGGCACGGTGGGGTGTCCAGACGGGGGACGTGACCGCCCATACGGGACTGGTGTGGGCCCGGTCGGACCGGCCGGCACGGATGATCGTCGAGACATCGGCGACGGAGTCGTTCCGACGGGTCCACCGGCATCACGGGCCGCTGCTGGGGACGGGCACCGACTTCACGGGGACGACGTTCCTGCGCGGTCTGCCCGCCGGCGAGCAGATCCACTACCGGGTGGTCCTCGCCGACCCCGACGATCCGCGCCGGACGGGCGAGTCGGTCCTCGGCACGTTCCGCACGGCTCCGGATCGGCGCCGCGGCGGCGTGCGGTTCCTGTGGTCCGGCGACATCGCCGGACAGGGCTGGGGCATCAACCCGGACATCGGCGGATTCCGCGCGTTCGAGGCCATGCGGCGCCTCGACCCCGACTTCTTCCTGTGCAGTGGCGACACCGTGTACGCCGACGGGCCGCTCCAGCCGTCGGTGACGCTCCCCGACGGACGGGTCTGGCGCAACGTGATGACGCCCGAGAAGGCGAAGGTGGCCGAGACGCTCGACGAGTACCGCGGGAACTTCCGCTACAACCTGCTCGACCACAACGTCCGGACGTTCAACGCACAGGTGCCGACGGTGGTCCAGTGGGACGATCACGAGGTCCGCAACAACTGGTATCCGGGACAGATCCTCGACGACGCGCGCTACACCGAGAAGGACGTGGACGTGCTCGCCGCGCGGGCGTCACGCGCCTTCTCCGAGTACTTCCCGGTCTCCACGCTCCAGGCCGGAGCGGGAAGCGGCTCCGGTTCCGAGGGCCGCATGCACCGGGTGGTGCGGTACGGGCCGCTGCTCGACGTCTTCGTGCTCGACATGCGTTCGTATCGCAATGCGAACTCGCCCGGCCGGCAGGCCGACGACACCACGGGCATCCTCGGCGCGGAACAGCTCGGCTGGTTGAAGAGGGAGCTGGCGCGCTCGCGGGCGGTGTGGAAGGTACTGGCCGCGGACATGCCGATCGGGCTGGTCGTCCCGGACGGCGCCACCGCCTTCGAGGCCATAGCGCAGGGTGATCCCGGCGCACCGCTCGGACGAGAGCTGCAGATCGCCGAGCTGCTGCGGTTCGTCAAGCACCGCCGGATCACCGGCACGGTGTGGCTGACCGCGGATGTCCACTACACCTCCGCGCAGCACTACGCGCCGCAGCGGGCCGCCTTCCAGGACTTCGCGCCTTTCTGGGAGTTCGTGTCGGGGCCACTGGCCGCAGGTGGGTTTCCGGCCAACAAACTGGACGGGACGTTCGGCCCGGAACGCGTGTTCGTGCGCGCGCCCGAGCGGGCGAACGTGTCGCCGATGGAGAGTCCGCAGTACTTCGGCGAGGTGGACATCGATGGCGGAAGCGGGGAGCTGACGGTGCGCCTGCGCGGGGACGACGACACCGTGCTGTTCACGAAGACGCTGCGGCCGGGGCTGGTGGGACAGTAACGCAAAAGCCGGGCCAGGGAAGTTATCCACAGGGCGGCCTGTGGATACGAGCGGATGTCAGTGGCGAGCCCTACGGTCGTTTCCATGACGCGATCCGTACAGGCACTCGCCTACGCACGCCCATCTTCCCTCGAGTCCACCGCCTCCGGCCGCCTCCTCGGTCTGGAGACGGCCGGAGGCCTGACCCCTCACGGGGCCGAGGCCCACCCCCGCTTCTTCGCCGGTTTCCTGGCCGCCCCTCAGGTCGCCGCGCGGGGTCTGCTGGCGGTGGCGGACGTGGCAGCGGCCCGCTATCACCAACGGACGAGACCGCGCTCGTTGGACCCCGTCGTCACGGGGAACGGGGACCGACTGCGATTCGAGTCGTTCTCCGGCTGCGGCGGGGTGTACGCGCGGCTCGACGTGCTCGACGAGGGCCTGGCCGGCACGGAGACGGGCCACGGCACCACGAATGTCGATGTGAACGACCCGTTGCGCAAAGCACTTTCCCGGATGAGCGGTGACGATCCGATGTACCTCCGGGTGGGTCCCGAAGAGATGGCCGTCACCACACTCGGCGGATCGGTGGTGGAGAAGAAGGTGCCACTCCCGGACCGCTGGCTGCGCGGCTTCGCGGAGGCGCAGGTCGCCTCGGCCCGATTCGACCTCCGGGCCGAACTCACCGGCGCCGAGGCCGTCCGCTTCCTGCGAGGACTGCCCCGTTCGCCGAGCCGCGGCCGGGCGCCGCTGTGGGTGGTCCAGGCCGGCCGGACCCTGCGCCCGACGACGCGCCCGGGAGCGGGTGCCGTGTGCCTGCCCGGACCCGACCGGCTGGCAGCGTTGGAGCGGGTGCTGCGATTCGCCACGGGGCTGCGGGTGTACGGGCCGGTGCCCGACGGCTCGGCCTCGGCCGGCGCCTGGGAGCTGACGCTGCCCGGCATGCGGCTGACGCTGACCCTCTCGCCCGACCCCGCTCGTGGATTCTCCGGGGAAGGCGGAGTGCTGGAAGCCATCGCGACGGACGACGCGGCGGCCGACGCGGAACTGATCGCCGTGCTCCTCGCCTGGGAGCCGAGGATCGATCCGGCCGACCTCGCCGAGCAGTCCGGCCTCACGGCCGATCGGGTCCGCGCCGCTCTGGCCCGGCTGGGCACCGCGGGACGCGTGGGCTACGACGTCGCGGATGCCGCGTACTTCCACCGGGAGCTCCCCTACGACGCGGACCGGGCGGAGCGGCACAATCCACGGCTCGTCGCCGCGCGCCGGCTGGTCGCGGAGGAGGCGGTGAGAGTCGACGGCGAGGTCGCGACGGTGACTTCGGGCGAGCGGCGCTACCGGGTGCGGGAGTCGGACGGTGCGCTGAGCTGTACGTGCGCGTGGTGGGCGGAGCATCGCGGTCGGCGGGGGCCCTGCAAGCACGCCTTGGCGGTACGGATGGTCCGCCGCGGCTCGGCAGTGGCGGCGGTGGCATGACGACGGGGCCGGAGCCGCGGCCGGGAGCGGCCATGAACGAATCGAGGAAACCGATGGGGGCGGAAATGAGGGCTGAAGCACGGGGCGGGGCCGGCGGCGGCAAGGGGGTCGGCGCCCTGATGACCGCCGTGCGCGCCGGTCGGGCGAGCGCGGTCCCTGCGCTTCTGGATCTCTTGGACACGGCCGCGCGCGCGGAGGCGTTGGCACAGCTCAAGGCGCTGCGCACCGAGGCGCGTTCCTGGGACTGGAACCGCTGGGAAGAGACCGCACGGGTGCGGCGGGCCCTGTACGTCGCGGGGGCCGGTTGCCACACGGGGGCCGCCGCGGCGGCCGACTGGCTCGGGGGCCGCGATCTGCTCAGCCGGCGCACCGAGGACGGGACCCTGGTCCTGCGGGTGCTCACGGACCGCACGGCGGAATGGCGTGCCGACGTGGCCCATCGGCTGGCGGCGAAGCCGGCGGTCGCGGAGAGCAGCTACGGGCTCATCCGGCGACTTGTGGAGGGCTCGGGGGCGGCAGTGCCGGCGACGGACGGGTACGTGCTCGGCTGGGCGCGCGCGATCACGGACGACAAGCTGCTGGAGCGGCTGAGGACGGATCCGCAGACGCGGGTGCTGGTCGCCCACGCCCTCTCGATGCAGGAGACGCCGGACCAGCTGACCTGGTCCGGGACGAACGGCTCGGCGACACACTGGCCCACGGCACTGGCGACGCTCACGCGGGAGGGGCTGTTGGACCGCGGGGAGGTCGTCGACCTGTGCGTGGCGCGGCTGCTGCGCGGCGGGCGCCCGCGTGATCTGCGGTTCCCCATGGCGCTGCTCCAGCTGGTGCCGCCCGATGCGGAAGAGCGACGGGACCGGGTCGCCGACTGGATCGGCATGACCGCCGACGCGACCTCCCCGGTCGCGGGGTACGCGCAGAAGACGCTCTCGGGGCTGGCGCTCGAGGGGGCGTTGCCCGGCGGGGCTTTCGCGGAGATGACTTCCGGTGTGCTGTTCCGCACGGAGAAGAAGCTGCTGAGGACCCAGCTGTCCCTGGTGAACAAGGTCCTCGCCAAGTATCCGAAGCTCGCCGCCGAGGTGCTCCCGGTGGTGGCCGACGCCTTCGGGCACGAGGACTCGGAGGTCCAGGAGCGGGCGCTGCAGGTCGTGGCTCGTCATCTGAAGGCCGTCGACGAGCAGACGTGCCGTGAGCTGGCCGAGGCCGCATCGCTTCTCGGGCCCGCCCATCGGTCCGCCGCCGAGGCGGTCTTCGGGGGGCGGCTCGGGGAACCCGAGCGCCTGCCCTACGAGGAGATCCTGCCTCCCGTGCCCGAACCGCAGTTCCTGCCCGGGCCGGAGGGAACCCTGGAGGAGCTCGTGGAGGACCTGCTGGTCCAGCGGCGGTCTGACAGCGCGGTGGAGTACGAGCGGACCCTCGACGGCCTGGTGCGGCATGCGCACAAGGACCGGGAGGCTCTGGCGTCCCAGCTGCGGGAAGCGTTCGCCGACGCGTACTGGCAGAACGCGGACGGTTTCGCCCTCCACCACGACTACGACCACTTCCAGCACGGACCGCGCGGCATGGACGCGGTGCTCGCCTCAGTCCTGGGGAAGGTGAAACCGGAACGGATCGAAGCGGGGCGGAACCAGCCCGTTCCGATGACGTCCTGTGTGCATGGGGCGATGGAGGCATCACACGAGATCCGGATCTGGGAGATCGCTCACCTGATCGGAGGGGGAACGCTGCCTCTGCTCCTTTCGACGCCGACGCGGCACACCGGTGGGATCGATCCGCTGGAGCTGGTCCGGCGACTCCGGGAGTACGCGGACGCGGGTCTCGAGCCTGCGCCGGTGGATCTGGGGCACGCACTGCTGCGCGTACGCCGGCAGGACCCGTCCGCGGGCCGAGCCGCCGAGGAGGCGGAGGCCCTGGGCAGCACCGCCGGGGCTCGGCTGGCCGCATGGCTTCGGTCGGAGAACCCGTTGGAGGCGACCGTACGGTTCCATCCGCGCAAGGAGAAGGAGTCGGGCCGCTGGTGGCTGGTGGACCGGATCCTCGTCGAGACGGCGAAGCGGCCTGAGTTCCGGAAGGAGTTCCCGAAGGCCCTCCACTGGCTCGGCGGCGGCCTGCTTCCGAATGCCCGCCGCTGCTATCACTGGGAGCAGGTGCCCGAGCGCTGGGCCACACTGCTTCCGGCAGACCGTGAACTGCTCGCGGCATGCCTGCTGTCCTCCATGGCGAGCGCGGTGGACGGCGATTCGACCCGGGACGTGACGGGCCCTCTGACCCTGCTCGCCGAGGGCGAGGGCCAGGTGGGCAGGGCGGTCGCCCTGCTGCTGGCCTTCGGGCTCGGCTGCCGGGACGCGGACGACCGGCTGCGCGCCGTGGACGCGCTGCTGGTACTGGCCTCTCGGGGGGAGCTCGACACCCGCCGGGTGGGCCGGGATCTCGCCTGGCTCCTCGCCGAGCGGTCGATGAAGCCGAACCGTCTCGCGGACGCCGCTCGGACCGCGGCTGCGACGGGTGCGTACAGGACCGTGTGGACGATGCTCTCGGAGGCTCTTCCGACTCTGCTGGAGGCCGAGCAGCCGATGCGAGGCCTGGGCGAACTCCTGGCCATCGCGGCGGACTGCGTGGAACGGTGCGGGGCGACGGGGGAGCTGGCGGGGCTCGAACGACACGCGTCGGCCCGGGGTACGTCACAGCTGGTCACCCAGGCGAGGCGGCTACGGAACGCACTCCACCAAGGGGCCGGTCAAGGCAAGCCAGAAACGACCTGAATCAGTCATAAATCCTCCAGATCGCCACTTAACCCGCCAGTCACAAAGCGTTCGTGATCACGCAACACCCCTCGGTCACAGTGAAGTCATGACCGATGTGACGTCCTCCAAGAGCACCCGCCGCCCGCACCACTGGCGGCACGACCTGATCGAGCTCGCCGCCCTGTTCACCGCCGTGGTGGTGGCCGACACGATCGCCAAGACCATCGTCAAGGGACCTGACGGTCCCTACCTCCTGGTGTTCTCGGCGATCGCGTTGGTCGCCACCGCCGGCTTCCACACATGGTGGGCGCGAAGGCACAGCCATGCTCCACCCGCCACCGCCGCTCCCGCCCCGGGCACGTCCGCAGCGGCACCCACCCCTGACGAGTCGGCGGAACCGCACGCGGACGCCGACCAGGGCCGGGCGCCTGAGGCCGTCGAGACCGCACTGTGGCGGATGAGGACCACCGTCGACGACGCGCCGGGCAGTCTGGCCTCCCTGTGCACGGTGCTGGGCCGGCTCGGCGTCGACATCCTCACCCTCCAGACCCACCCTCTGACGGAAGGCACGGTGGACGAGTTCCTGCTTCGTGCGCCGGCCGGTCTCTCCGCCGGTGATCTCGCACAGGAGATCGGAACCGCCGGTGGACGCGACACCTGGACCGAACGGGCTGACGCCCACGACCTCGTGGACACCCCCACACGGGTCCTCGGCCTCGCCACCCGTACCGCGCTCGACGCCGCCGAGCTGCCCCTCGCGCTCCGCCAGCTCCTCGGCCGGTGCACCCTTCACTCGGTTCCGGCCGTCTCGCTCACCGGACGCCCGATGGGGGAACAGGCACCGGTCGAGGGTGTGCTCGAAGAGACCGTGATGAAGCTGCGCGACCCCAGCGGGGGCACCCTGCTGATCGAACGGCCTTACCTTCCCTTCACCCCGACCGAGTTCGCCCGGGCCCGCGCGCTGGTCGAACTGGACGCTCGACTCGGCCCGCGCGTCCCCCGCAGCCAGGACGTGCTCACCCTCCCCGAGGGAAACGAGATCACCGTCCGTCGCGCCGACCAGCGTGACCTGGCAGCCGCCCGCGCCATGCACGACCGCTGCTCGGCGCGCACGCTGAGCCTGCGCTACCACGGGCCGGTGGGTGACGCGGACCGATACCTCGACCATCTGCTGAGCCCGCGGTTCGGACGTACCCTCGCCGTGCAGACCGCGTCCGGACGGCTCGTCGCCCTGGGCCACCTGCTGTGGGACGGTGACGAGACCGAGGTGGCGCTGCTGGTCGAGGACGACTGGCAGCGGCGCGGAATCGGCTCCGAACTCCTCGGCCGGCTCGTGACGATGGCCGAGGAGGCCGGATGCGAGAGCGTCTACGCCGTGACCCAGGCGTCCAACACGGGCATGGTCGCGGCGATGCGGGCGCTGAACCTGCCCCTCGACTACCAGATCGAGGAGGGGACGCTGGTGATCACCGCTCGGCTGGACTCGGCACCGCGACGGAGCGAGCGCCCGCACCCGCAGGCTCGGCAGAGCGAGCGCTGAGCGCCTGGGTGAGGTCGCGCCACAGGTCCTCGACGTCCTCCAGGCCCACCGACATCCGCAGCAGTCGATCACTGACACCCGCGGCCCGGCGGTCGCCCTCGTGCACGATGCGGTGACTGATCGAGGCAGGGTGCTGGATCAGCGTGTCCACACTGCCGAGGCTGACCGCCGGAGTGATGAGCCTGACGCCGGCGATCACCTCGTGCGGGTCCCCGTACACCTCGAACGAGATCATCGCCCCGCCGATCGCGGGGTAGTGGACGCGGGCGATCCGCGGGTCGGTGGCCAGGCGCCGCACCAGCTCCGCCGCCGTCGCCGAGGCCGCCTTGACCCGGACCGGAAGGGTGGAGAGACCTCGGAGCAGCAGATAGCCGGCGAGCGGGTGGAGCACACCGCCCGTGGCGAAGCGGACGCGGCGAAGCTCGCGGGCGAACTCCTCGTCGCAGGCGACGATGCCGCCCATGACGTCACCGTGTCCGCCCAGGTACTTGGTCGCGCTGTGCAGGACGATGCGCGCGCCGAGGCCCGCCGGGCGCTGGAGGACCGGGGTGGCGAAGGTGTTGTCGACGAGGAGCGGGACCGCGCCGCAGGCGTGGGCGACGGCGCGGATGTCGACCTCGGCCAGGGTGGGGTTGGCCGGTGACTCCACCATCACGAGACCCGTGTCCGGGCGGATCGCGTCGGCGACGCCCGCGGGGTCGGTCCAGGTCACCTCGGTGCCGAGCAGGCCGGCGTCCAGGAGGTGGTCGCTGCAGCCGTACAGCGGGCGAACCGCGACGACGTGTCGCAGGCCCTGGGCGGCGCGGGCCAGCAGGACCGCGGTCAGGGCGGCCATGCCGCTCGCGAAGGCGACGGCGGCCTGGGTGCCCTCCAGCCGGGCCAGGGCTTCCTCGAAGCGCGCCACGGTCGGGTTGTCGAGCCGCGCGTAGACGGGCGGGCCGTCAAGGCGGGCTCCGGTGGCGGCGAACTCGTCGATGCGGGCGGCCTCCGCCCGCGCGTCGTACGAGGGGTAGGTGGTGGACAGGTCGAGCGGCGGGGCGTGCAGCCCGAGCGCGGCGAGGTCTTCCCGGCCGGCGTGCACGGCTTCGGTGGCGAGCGCCTTCGGGGTGGCCGAAGGGGCGTGATCCATGGCGTCCATGGCCGCACTGTGAACGGATACCGGGAAGTAGCGACAAACATCCGTGCTACGTTCGCCCAATGGCCGATTCTGTCGTACTGGACGCGGTCGATCTGCACATTCTCCGCCTCCTGCAGAACGACGCCCGGACCACCTACCGCGAACTCGCCGCAGAGGTCGGCGTCGCCCCCTCCACCTGTCTGGACCGCGTGGCCCGGCTCCGTCGCACCGGAGTCGTCCTCGGACATCAGCTGCGATTGGATCCGGCCAAACTCGGTCGCGGTCTGGAGGCGCTGCTGCTCGTCCAGGTCCGGCCCCATCGACGGGAACTGATCGGTCCGTTCGTCGACCGGATCCGGGCCCTGCCCGAGTCCCGCGCGCTGTTCCACCTCACCGGCCCCGACGACTACCTGGTGCACGTGGCCGTCGCCGACCCGGCCGACCTGCAACGACTCGTGCTCGACGAGTTCACCTCCCAGCGCGAGGTGGCGCGGGTCGAGACCCGGCTGATCTTCCAGCAGTGGGACTGCGGACCTCTGCTGCCGCCCGGCGCGGGACCGTCCATGTCAGCCGTGTAAGTCCGGTCGAGGGTGACGGGAGGCGGACGGAGGCATCAGGATGAGACACATGCCAGAGAGTTCCCGCAGCCATCTGCCCCGTCAGGTCGCCGACTCCTACGTCGACGACCTCATCGCCCTCGACCCGATCACCGGCACCCACCTGGGAGTCCGGGAGAGCGCCGGCCGCCTTCCCGACTTCTCCCCCGAAGGCCAGGAGGCCGTGGCCGAGCTCGCCCGCCGGACCCTCGCCCTGCTCGACGAGGCCGAGCGGGTCCCGGGCGCGGACAGTGACGCCGAGCGGCGTTGCGCCCGCCTGCTCCGGGAGCGGCTCACGGCCGAACTGGCCGTGCACGACGCCGACGAGGGTCTGTGCGCGGTCAGCAACATGCGTTCGCCGGCGCACAGCATCCGGCTGGTCTTCACCGTGATGCCGACCGAAACCGAGGACGACTGGACGGCAGTCGCCGAGCGGCTGCGGGCGGTCCCGGCCGCGCTGGAGGGCTACCGGGCCTCGCTCGCGCTCGGTGTGGAGCGCAAGCTGTTCGGCGGACCGCGCGCCACCGCCACCTTCGTCGGCCAGCTCACGGACTGGGCCGGCGGGGACGGCGAGCCCGGCTGGTTCGAGCAGTACGCCGCGAACCGCCCGGACACGCTCCCGGCGGAGCTGCGTACCGAGCTCGCCGCGGCCGCCGTCGAGGCCGGCGCCGCCCTCGCCTCGCTGCGGGACTGGATGCGCGACGTGTACGTCCCCGCCGTCGCCGACGCCCCCGATACCGTGGGCCGCGAGCGCTACCGGCGCTGGAGCCGCTACTTCAACGGCACCGACCTCGATCTCGACCAGGCGTACGCCTACGGCTGGTCCGAGTACCACCGGTTGCGCGAGGAGATGGTCGCGGAGGCCGACCGGATCCTGCCCGGCTCCGACCCGTGGGCGGCGCTCGCCCACCTCGACGAGCACGGCACCCACATCGAGGGCGTCGACGAGGTCCGCGAGTGGCTCCAGCGGCTCATGGACGAGGCGATCGACGCGCTCGACGGCACCCACTTCGAACTCGCCGAGCGGGTGCGGAAGGTGGAGTCGCACATCGCCCCGGCGGGCGGTGCCGCCGCCCCGTACTACACTGGCCCCTCCGAGGACTTCTCGCGCCCCGGCCGCACCTGGCTGCCGGTGGACGGGCAGACCCGGTTCCCCGTCTACGACCTGGTGTCGACCTGGTACCACGAGGGCGTCCCCGGTCATCACCTCCAGATCGCGCAGTGGGCGCACGTCGCCGACAGCCTCTCGCGCTACCAGGCCACCATCGGCATGGTCAGCGCCAACGCGGAGGGCTGGGCGCTGTACGCGGAGCGGCTGATGGACGAGCTCGGCTTCCTGCCGGACGCGGAACGCCGGCTCGGCTACCTCGACGCGCAGATGATGCGCGCCTGCCGGGTGATCGTGGACATCGGCATGCACCTGGAGCTGGAGATCCCGGCGGACTCGCCGTTCCACCCCGGTGAGCGGTGGACCCCGGACCTGGCGCAGGAGTTCTTCCAGGCGCACAGCAGCCGGCCGCCGGCGTTCGTGGAGAGCGAGCTGACGCGTTACCTGTCGATGCCGGGCCAGGCCATCGGCTACAAGCTGGGCGAGCGGGCGTGGCTGCTCGGCCGCGAGCGGGCCCGCGAGGCACACGGTGACGCCTTCGACGCGAAGCGCTGGCACATGGCCGCGCTGAGTCAGGGACCGCTGGGTCTGGACGACCTCGTGGACGAGATCTCCCGCCTCTGACCGTGCCGTACGGGAGGTTTCCCCGGCGGATGACTTGATCCGCCGGGGAAACCCCTGTTGGCTCGGGTCTCATGAACGACTACACCCCGGACGCCACCGACTGGCGCATCCTCGACGCCCTCCAGGCCCAGGGCCGGGCCAGCTACGCCGAGCTCGCCCGCGCCGTCTCCATGTCGCCGTCGGCCGTGACCGAGCGGGTGCGGCGCCTGGAGGACGCCGGGGTGATCACCGGCTACACCGCCGTGGTGGACCACGAGCGGCTGGGACTGCCGATCCTCGCCTTCGTACGGCTCCGCTACCCCACCGGCAACTACAAGCCGTTCCACGACCTGGTCGCCGTCACCCCCGAGGTGCTGGAGGCCCACCACGTCACCGGCGACGACTGCTTCGTGATCAAGGTCGCCGCCCGTTCCATGCGGCACCTGGAGGAGATCTCCGGGAAGATCGGCACGCTCGGCTCGGTGACGACCAGCGTCGTCTACTCCTCGCCGCTCCCCCGCCGCGCCGTCAGCCGCTGAGTCCGTCGCCGCCGGCACGGAGGCGTACGGCCGAGCCGTGGCGGGACTTGGTGACCTCCAGTTGGGCGGGGATCCGGCGGCGCAGGTCGGCGACGTGGCTGACGATGCCCACGCTCCGGTCCCGTTCGCGCAGCGAGTCCAGGACGTCGAGCACCTCGTCGAGGGTCTGGTCGTCGAGGCTGCCGAAACCCTCGTCGATGAAGAGGGTGTCGAGGCGGACGCCGCCCGCCTCGTCCGTGACGACGTCGGCGAGGCCGAGGGCGAGCGCGAGCGAGGCGAAGAAGGTCTCGCCGCCCGAAAGAGTGGCGGTGTCGCGTTCGTTGCCGGTCCAGGCGTCGACGACGTGGAGTCCGAGGCCACTGCGACGCGTGCCGGCGCGCACGTCGGAGTGGACGAGGGTGTAGCGGCCGGAGGACATCCGCTGGAGGCGGGCCGAGGCGGCCGAGGCGACCTGTTCGAGCCGGGCGGCGAGGACGTACGACTCCAGGCGCATGCGGCGTTCGTTCTCGGCGGAGGTGCCGGCGGTGAGGCCGGCGAGCCGCGCCACGCGGTCGTGTTCGGTACGCAGCGGGCCCAGGCGCCGCACCTCGGCCTCGGCCTGGCGGGCGAGGCCGGCGAGTCCGGTGACGCGGTCGCGCGCGGCGGCGAGCGCGGCGGCGGCGGCACGCAGTGCCCGCTCGGCGGCCGCGTGGACGGCCTCGGCGGCGGCGGGTTCGGCGGGAGGGAGGGAGGCGGCCTCTTCGACGCCGGGTTCGGCGAGCCGGTCCGCGACCGCGGCGGCCTCGGCCTGCCAGAGGTCGATACGGTGCTGGCGCGCACGGCGGCCGTGCTCGTCGAGGAGGGCTTCGGCGGCCTCGGCGGGGGTGGTGAACCCGGCCCGGTAGGCGGCGTCGGAGAGTTGGGCATCTGCCCTCTTGAGGCGGTCGGCGGCGACCTCCTCGGCGCGTACGGCTCCGGCGGCGTCGACCAGGAGGGCGATACGGCGCTCCAGGAGGCCGGCGTGTTCGGCCACCGTGGCGAACGCGCCGCGTCCCCGGGCCAGTTCCTCCGCGATCTCCGCCCGCTGCCGTTCGATGCCTTCGCGCTGCGAGGTGCGGGCGGCTACGCGCCGCTCCGCCTCTCGTTGGGCGACTGCCCTCTCCTCGTGCTCGCGCTCGGCCCGCGCCAGCGCCTCGCGCGCCGCATGGGTCCGGGCGGCGAGCGCGTGCGCCTCGGCGTGGCGGGCGGTCAGTTCCTCCACCTCGGCGGCGAGTTCCGCGACGGTGGGCTGATGGTGCGTATGCCCGGACAAGGCCAGGGAGTGGACCTCTTCGCGAGCAGCGGCGAGGGCTTCGCGGGTGCCGGCGAGTTCGCGTTCGGCGGCACGGCCGACCTCGTCGGCCTTCGTGTAGCGGGCGTACGCGGCCTCCTCGGCCGCCCGGTCGACGTGGTCGGCCGCGGTCACGGTCGGAGCGGGGTGGTTCGTGGATCCGCACACCTGACAGGGGTCGCCGTCGACAAGGGTCGCGGCGAGTTCGGCGGCGATGCCGCGCAGCCGGCGGGACTTGAGGTCGAGCCAGTTCTCGTGCGCGGTGTTGCGGTGCTCGCGGGCGGTCGCGTACCACTCCTCGGTCTGGGTCAGGGTCCGGGCGAGGGTGTCACGGCGGCGGGCCGCGGCGAGCCGGAGGCGGAGGGGTTCGAGCCGGCCGGCGAGCTGCTCGGCGCGGGCGGCGGCCTCCTGAGCGGCGTCGACGCGCTGCTGGAGCGCGGCCCGCCGGGGCTCCCAGTCGGCGAGCCAGCCGGCCGCCTCCTGGAGGGCTTCCTCGTCGGCGCGGGCTTCCCGGTCGAGGAGAGTCCGCTCCTCGGCGAGCGCGGCGGCCCGGCTCTCGGCGCGGCGGGCCGCGGCGAGGCCTCCGAGGTCCTCGCGGAGCCGGTTCTCCAGGGTGGAGAGCCGCTCGGCCGGGGCCTCGGCGAGATCCGGCGGCAGCTGCGCACGGGCCGCGCCGCGTGCGGCGAGCGCGCCCGCGTGCTCGCGTTCGGCCTCGTGCCGCAGAGCGAGCGCCGGGGCGACCCGCTCGGCCTTGAGCGCGAGTTCGAGGGCGTCCCGGTCGCGGTCCCGGTCGGGGATCCGGGCGGTGAGCACCTCGCGGCGGCGCAGGGCCTCGGCGTGGCGGGCCTGGCGGGCGGCGAGGTCGCGGGCGTGTCCGGCGGCGGTGCGGGCGAGTTTCTCGGCGTGTTCGGCGGCGGCGAGCCGGACGGCGGCGATGTCCGCGGCCTCCCGGGCCTCGGTGCGGGCGACGGCGCCCCAGCCGAGGACGGTGTCGGCGAGGCCGGGTTCGCCGGGCTTCCCCTCGACGGGGGTCCGGGCCGCGGGCAGCCCGCCGGCGGCCTGCGCCATGCGGTGGGCGAGGGCGAGGAGCCGGGCGTCGCCCTCCTCGACGCGATGGGCGGCGGCGCGGCGGAGTTCGGCGAGGCGCTCCTCCACGGCGGCGAAGCGACGGGTGTCGAAGAGACGGCCGAGGAGTTTCCCGCGGGCTTCGGCGTCGGCGCGCAGGAAGCGGGCGAAGTCGCCCTGCGGCAGCAGGACCACCTGGCAGAACTGGTCCCGGCTCATGCCGAGGAGTTGGGTGATCTCCTCACCGATCTCCTGGTGGGACTTGCTGAGGCCGGTCCACGCGCGCGTGGCGGGGTCGTACTCGCGCAGTGTGCTCTGCGCCTTCTCCGTGGTGAAACCTCCGCCCCGCTTCTTCGGACGCGGCTGGGCGGGGCTGCGCCTGATCTCCAGGCGCCGGCCGCCGACGGTGAGGTCGAGCAGCACCTCGGTGCGGGTGTCGGCGGGGGCGTGGTCGCTGCGGAGGGTGGTGCCGGGGCCCTGGCGGGCGCCGGGCACGCTCCCGTACAGGGCGAAGCAGACCGCGTCGAGGACGGAGGTCTTGCCGGCGCCGGTGGGGCCGTGGAGCAGGAAGAGCCCGGCCGTCGACAGGGTGTCGAAGTCGACGGTCTGGGTGGTCCCGAAGGGCCCGAAGGCGGTGATCTCCAGCCGGTGCAGCCTCATCGTCCCCCCTCGCGCTCGGTGGCGGCGGCGTCGACGCGGACGTCGTCGAAGGCGCCGTAGAGCACGTTCCGCTCCGCCGCGTCGAGTCCGCCGCCGACGCGGACGTGGGTCACGAAGTCCTCCGCGATCTGCTGGTCGCTGCGGCCGCGGAGCCGTTGGGCGTAGGAGGCGAGGGAGTCGGTGTCGGCCCGCTCGGGCTCGAAGACGAGGTGGAGGGTGTGCGGGAAGCGTTCGGCGAGCCGGGCCATCGGGTCGTGGGGCCGTACGGCGTCGGTGAGGGTGGCCTCGATCCAGGAGTCCTGGTGCGGGTCGTGGGCCGGGTCGTCGAGGAGGTCGTCGAGGCGGCCGCGCAGGCGGGCGAGGGGGCGGGGCACCGGGCAGTCGACGCGCTCGGCGGCGGCCACCTCGCCGTCGGCGCCGAGGTCGATCAGCCACATGGTCTTGCGGTGGTCGGACTCGGAGAAGGAGTAGGCGAGCGGCGAACCGGAGTACCGCACGCGGGGGGTGAGTGTCTGTGAGCCGTGGAGGTGGCCGAGGGCCACGTAGTCGACCCCGTCGAAGACGGCGGTCGGGACGGCGGCGACACCGCCGACGGTGATGTCGCGTTCGCTGTCGCTGGGCGCGCCGCCCGCGACGAAGGCGTGCGCCAGCACGACGGAACGGGTGCCGGCGGGCCGCGCGGCGAGGTCGGCGCGGACCCGGTCCATGGCGGCGGCGAGCACCGCCTCGTGCCCCGGCTTCACGGCGCCGAGCTGCTCCCTCACCAGCGCGGGCTCCAGGTACGGCAGCCCGTAGAGGGCGACCTCGCCGTGCGCGTCGGTGAGGACGACGGGGGTGCCGATGCCGGCCGGGTCGGTACGCAGGTGGATGCCGGCGCGGCCGATGAGCCCGGCGCCGACGCCGAGACGGCGGGCGGAGTCGTGGTTGCCGGAGATCATGACCGTGGGCACGCCGGCCTCGGCGAGACGGTGCAGCGCCCGGTCGAAGAGCTCGACCGCGGGCAGCGGGGGCACGGCACGGTCGTAGACGTCGCCGGCGACGAGGACGGCGTCCACCTCGCGGTCGCGGACGGTGGCGACGAGGTGGTCGAGGAAGTCGGCCTGCGCGCCGAGGAGGCCGACGCGGTGGAAGGACCGGCCGAGATGCCAGTCCGAGGTGTGCAGAAGCCTCACGTCGTCGTCCCACCCCGCATGCGCGTGCCGCTCCTCGCCCCTGGTTCCGGGTCCCGTCGCGTGCCGCCGGGCCCGGTGTTGTGTGTCTGCCCACCACGCTAACCCGGCGGGGGTGGTGGCAGGGGCCGCACCGGGGAGATACGGGGGCGATGCGGGACGGAGCGGGCGGGGACGCCGGGCGAGCGGAGGTACGGAGCGGGCGGGGGCGTGGAGCGGGGGCCGGTCGGTGGGTCAGGCGTCGCCGTACGCCTCGCCGCCGAGTTCCACGGTGGCCATGCCGGCCGTCACGTCGGCGAGCCAGGCGCGGAAGGCGGGCACGTCGGCGTCGGGCAGGCCGATCTCGAGGGTGACGGCTTCGGCGTAGCGCACCTCCCGCACGGCACGGCCGGTGGACCGGAGGTCGTTCTCCAGCTTTCCGGCCCTTTGGTGGTCGACGGTGACGGTGGCGAGCCGGTAGCGACGGCGGGTGACGGTGCCGAGCGCGTCGAGCGCTTCGCCGACGACGCCGCCGTACGCGCGGATGAGGCCGCCCGCCCCGAGCTTCACACCGCCGTAGTAGCGGGTGACGACGGCGGCGACGTACCGCATCTCGCGGCGCAGCAGCATCTGCAGCATCGGGACGCCGGCCGTCCCGCCGGGCTCGCCGTCGTCGCTCGCCTTCTGGACGGAGGCGTCGGCGCCGAGCACGTAGGCGAAGCAGTTGTGGGTGGCCGTCGGGTGCTCCCGGCGGATCCGGGCGACGAACTCCTGGGCCTCGCGTTCGTCGGCGACCGGTGCGAGTGCACAGAGGAAGCGCGAACGGTTGATCTCGGTCTCGTGGACGCCCTCGCGGGCGAGCGTGCGGTACTGCTCCTGCATTCCGCCAGCCTACGTGCCGTACGCGTCCCATTCCGCGTCGCCCGAGCCGTACTGGTCCGCCAGGGCCGGGGCCGCCCCGGCGGCGTCGGGGAGGCCGATGTACGGGAGGGCGCGCAGGGCAAGTGCCCAACCCATGCGCGCCTCGCCCGATTCGCTGGAGCGGCCGGTGAGCTCGGCCACGCGGCCGATGCGGTTCAGCACGGTGTTGCGGTGGCAGTAGAGGAGTTCCGCCGCCCGGGAGGCGGAGCAGCCGTGGTCGAGCCAGACGCGGAGGGTGCTCAGGAGTGCGCTGCGCTCGCCGCCGGTGGCGAGGACGGGCCCGAGGTTGACGGTGACGATCCGCTCGGCGACGTCGGGGCGTCCGCTGAGCAGGACCTCGGGGAGCCGGGCGTCGAAGACGGCGGCCTCGCCGCTGCCGGCGCGGAGGGTACGCAGGGTCTGCTCGGCGCGCCGGAGGGCGCGGCCCGCCTGGGAGAGGCGTTCGAACTCGGGCGAGACGCCGGCGGTGGCGCCGGTGCGTTCGCGCAGCGCGCCGAGGAGCCGGACCAGCGCCGGATCGGGCGGGGCGCCGGGCGGGGGCGAGGTCCGTCCGGCGGGAGCGTCGCGGCGCGGGAGGCGCACGATGCCGGCGTACCGCCCGGAACGCGGGCGCCAGTACGACCACAGCCCCTGGGCCTCCAGGACGGGCGCGGGCTGGGGCGGCGCGGCCGGATCCTGGGTGGCGACCACGACGACGTAGCGGTCCTGAGCGGGAACGCCCAGGGCGGCGGCCGCGGCGGAGGCGACCGCGGGGTCGTCGGCGCGGCCGTCCAGGAGGGCTTCGAAGAGTGCCGCGCGGCGGGTGTCCTGCTGGTTCTGGAGTTCCAGCTGGGCGAGGCGGTACGCGTCGGCCATCGCGACCGAGTAGCGGTCGATGGTCTCCCAGACCGCGCCGGCGACGTCGAGCTCCAGGTCGCGGCTGTCCGCCTCGCGGCCGGTCCGGGTCCGCAGGTGCTCGGCCATGACCTGCCACAGAACCCGCCCGCCGCGCCGGTACGCCTGGAGGACGATGTCGAGCGGGACGCCCTGCTCGGCGCGGCGGCGGCCGGTCTCGCGGGCGGCGCCCTCGAAGTCTCCGCCGGTCGGGGCGAGCCCGCCGAAGTCCTCCAGGGCTCGCAGCATGTTGTCGCGGCAGATCGCCCACAGGTCGTCACGGCTGACGGGATCTCCGGAGGCGTAGGTGCCGGAGTGGGCGCGGATGTCGTCCACGGCCCGGTCGGTGAGCCGGTCGGCGTCGGCGAGCAGCGCGGTGGCGAGGGAGTGGCGCAGTGCGCCGGAGCCGCCGGCCGAGCCGAGCCGGGTGTGCGCGCCGCGTGCGGCCGGTGGATCGGACGAGCGGCCGGACGTGGGGTCGGGGGCGCCGGGCGGGCTGGGCGTCATGGCTCGCACCGTAGCGCCGCGCTTTGGCGAATGCCACGCTCCGGCGGCGGCCGAGGGGCCGATGCCCAGCCCTGATCCCCGCATGGTGGGCGTCTGCACATGGTGTCGTGGTGCTTCCACGATCGATTCTGGGCCGTGTCACGGAATGTTGACGCCGCCGTCAACTCCACGTCTCAGGAGCGTGTCATGTCACTGAGTGTCGCCGGCGTGCTGGGCGAGTCAGCCCGCCACTTCCCCGACCGGATCGCCGTCGTCGAGGGTGCGAGCCGGTTCACCTACCGCGAGCTGTGGGACGCGGCGCTGCGCTGCGCCGCCGGGCTGCGCGAGGCGGGGGTGAAGCCCGGCGACCGGGTGGCGGTGCTGCTGCCGAACACGACCGAGTTCCTGCGGGTCTACTACGGCGCGCTCGCCGCGGGCGCGACCGTCGTGCCGGTGCACGCGCTGCTCGTCGCCGACGAGGTGCGTTTTGTGCTGGAGCACAGTGGCGCGGTCGCGATCGTGAGCGGTGGCCCGCTGTGGGCGGTCGCCGACGAGGCGGCGCGGGCGGCGGGTGTGCGTGCCTTCCAGGGCGCTCCGTCGGCATCGGAGCCGCTGGTCGCCGCGGAGCCGGCCGATCCGTCCGGTACGGCGGTGGTCCTCTACACGAGCGGCACCACGGGCCGCCCCAAGGGGGCCCGTCTGACCCATCTCAACATCGTCATGAACGCGGCCGTGACCTCGCAGGATCTGCTGGGTCTCGGCGCGGACGACGTCGTCCTCGGGTGTCTGCCGCTGTTCCACAGCTACGGGCAGACGTGCGCCATGAACGGGACTCTGCGCCAGGGCGCCACGCTTGTGCTGATGCCCAGGTTCAGCGGGCCGGCGGCGCTGAAGGTGCTGGCCGACGAGGGCGTGACGGTGTTCATGGGCGTGCCGACCATGTACCACGCGCTGGTGGATGCCTCGGCGGCGTCGGACCGGCGTCCGGAGGCGCTGCGCGCGGCGGTCTCCGGCGGCGCGGCGCTGCCGGTCGCCGTCCTGGAGCGCTTCGAGGAGACCTTCGCGACGCAGGTCCTGGAGGGGTACGGCCTGACGGAGACCTCGCCGGTCGCGACGTTCAACCAGCCGCACCTCGGACGCCGGCCCGGCACGGTGGGGCATCCCGTGTGGGGCGTCGAGGTCGGAGTGGCCGACGCGGCGGTCGACGGCGAGATCCGGCTGCTGCCGGACGGTGGGATCGGCGAGGTGGTCGTGCGCGGACACAACGTCTTCGCCGGCTATCTCGACGATCCCGAGGCGACGGCCGCGGCGATCGTGGACGGCTGGTTCCGCACGGGTGACCTGGGCGCGCGGGACGAGGACGGTTTCCTGCGGATCGTGGACCGGAAGAAGGACCTGGTGATCCGGGGCGGGTTCAACATCTACCCCCGCGAGGTCGAGGAGGTCCTGGTCCGTCACCCTTCGGTGTCCGAGGTCGCCGTGATCGGCGTCCCGGACGAGGCGAAGGGCGAGGAGGTGTGCGCGGTGGTGGTCCGCCGCGAGGGCTCCGCCCCCGTCACGGAGGACGAGCTCGTCGACTGGGCCCGGGAGCGCCTCGGCCGCCACAAGTACCCGCGCCTCGTCCGCTTCGTCGACGCGCTCCCCCTCGGCCCGACCGGCAAGGTCCTCAAGCGCGCACTGGTGACGCCCTCCGGCTGAACCGGATCGCGGAGCGAAGCCGCACCTCGTTCCTGGGGCTGGGGACGGGGACGGGGACGGGACCGGGGACTTCGCCCGACGGCTGGGCATGTGCACATCGGCGTACGAGTCGCGGTACGGGCTCCCGCCCCGGCGGTTCCGTGCGTCATCATCCACATCCAGCGCACACCCCCTCCCCCACCGCCCCGACCCTCGCCTTGCGCCTTGCGCCTCTCGCCTCTCGGTACGGAAGGACGCAGTCATGACGACGCCGGAGCTGGATCAGGACGCCGTGTCCGGAGCGGGAGCGCCCGAGGCGGTCGTCGGCGCCGGGCGGGTGAGCGGCGCGTTCGTGGCCGACGGGGTGGCTGCCTTCCTCGGGGTGCCGTACGCGCGGGCACCTTTCGGGGCGCTCCGTTTCCGGGCGCCGGAGCCGGTGGAGCCGTGGGAGGGCGTGCGGAAGGCGACGGAGTTCGGGCCGACGGCGCCGAAGCGGCCCTATGCTCCCCCGCTGGACGCGCTGTTGCCGGACCCCGTGGTCGAGGGCGACGACTGCCTCAACGTCAACGTCTGGGCGCCGTGGACTCCCCCGGGCCCGGCGGGTCCCGCGAGCACGGCGGACACCACGGGCCCGGAAGGCGCTCCTCCCTCCTGCCGGCCGGTGATGGTGTGGATCCACGGCGGCTCGCTGATCCACGGTTCCAACGCCGTGCCGGTCTACGACGGGACCGCGTTCGCGCGCGACGGCGTCGTCCTCGTCTCCGTGAACTACCGGCTCGGCGTGGAAGGCTTCGGAGTCTTCCCCGACGCGCCCGCAAACCTCGGTCTGCGCGACCAGATCGCCGCCCTCGTGTGGGTACGGGAGAACATCGCGGCCTTCGGCGGCGATCCGGAGCGGGTGACGGTGTTCGGGGAGTCCGCGGGCGCGATCTCGATCGCGGCGCTGCTCGTCTCGCCCCTCGCGCGCGGACTGTTCCGGAGGGCGGTCGTACAGAGCGGGGCGCCGATGGCGGTCCCGCCGGAGCGGGCGCGGCGGACGACGGAGGCGGTGGCGAAGCGGCTGGGGATCGCGGCGACGGCGGAGGCGTTCGCCTCGGTGGACCGGGAGCGACTGCTCACGGCGCAGACGGAGGTGACGGCGAAGGGCTCGCCGTTGACCGGGAGCGGGCACTCCTTCCAGATCGTCGTGGACGGCGACGTGCTCCCGCGCGATCCCGCGCAGGCCCTGACGGCCGGCGGTCCCGTCGGGGAGGCCGGCCGGTCCTCTGCTGGGCAGGTGCCCAAGGAGGCCGTGGAGGGGCCGGACGTCGAATCCGGTGGAGTGGACCTGCTGCTGGGGACCACGACGGAGGAGTACCGGCTCTGGTTCGTGCCGGGCGGACTCGTGGAGCGGTTGTCGCCGCTGATGCTGCGGCTCGCCCTGTGGAAGACGCGCGTGCCGTCCCGTACAGCACGGGTCTACCGCGCGAACCGGCCGCAGGCGCGGCCCGGCGAGATCCTGGGCGCGCTCGCCACCGACAAGCTGCTGCGGGTGCCGTTGAACCGGGTGGCCGACGCGCGGCTGAGGGCGGGGGCGGCCGGGCGCACGTACCTGTACGAGTTCGGCTGGCCGTCGCCGGTGCTCGGACTGGGCGCCTGCCACGCGCTGGAGCTCGGCTTCGTCTTCGACACCCTGGACACGCCGGAGGCGGAGGTGCTGACCGGGCCGGACGCACCGCGCGAACTGGCGGAGGCGATGCACGCGGCCTGGGTGGCGTTCGCGACGGACGGCGACCCCGGGTGGCGGGCGTGGGACGCGGAACGGCCGGTGATGGCCTTCGGTCCCGGGCGCCAGGCTCTCGTGACGGCTCCCCGGGAGGACGAGCGACGTTCCTGGGACGCCTGAGGCCGCCGCGACGCCTGAGACCGACATGACGGCCGAGCCCGACGTGATGCCTGGAACCGGTGCGGTGCGCCCCGGGTCCCCTCCCCCGGTGCGGGAAGGATCCGGGGATCAGGTGGGTTCGTAACGGGTGGAGCCCAGTCACGGAACGAAGGAAGGCACCAGGGATGAGCGTCGACACCACGACCACCGAGGCGACGGAGCGTTCCGAGGAGGAGACCGTCCGCCGGATCCTGACGGGCACGGGCGACACCTGGGCGATCGTGGGCCTCTCCTCCAACCGGGAGCGTGCCGCGTACGGGGTGGCGGCCGTGCTCCAGCGCTTCGGCAAGCGGATCGTCCCGGTCCATCCGAAGGCGGAGACGGTCCACGGCGAGCGCGGTTACGCCTCCCTCGCCGACATTCCCTTCCCCGTCGACGTCGTGGACGTCTTCGTCAACAGCGACCTCGCCGGCGCCGTCGCCGACGAGGCGCGGGAGGCCGGCGCGAAGGCGGTGTGGTTCCAGCTCGGCGTCGTCGACGAGGCCGCGTACGCGCGCACGACCGAGGCGGGCCTCGACATGGTGATGGACCGCTGCCCCGCGATCGAGATCCCGCGCCTGGGCTGATGCCCAACGGCGGCCCGACGCACCTCGCTCGGCCTCCGCGACGGCCTCCGTGACGGCATCCGCGACGGCCTCCGTGACGACACACATGAGGCACACGTGAGGCGCCCGTGGGAACCCGTGAGGTACCCGCCGGCACGCCGTGCGACGTGGGGCGCGCCCCGCCGTGCGACGCGCCCCGCGTCAGCCGTGCGACGCGTCGTCACATCGCGGGCAGGCCCAGTCCTTCCAGGACGACGGCGTTCGGCAGTTGGGCGAATGCCTTGCCCGGCACGATGATCTTGCCGCGGCGGCGGCCGCTGCCGACGAGGACCCACGGGGTGTCGACCACGGCGGCGTCGACGAGGAGCGGCCAGTCTGCGGGCAGGCCGATCGGGGTGATGCCGCCGTACTCCATGCCGCTCTCGCCGGTCGCGGTGTCCATCGGGGCGAAGCTCGCCTTGCGCGCGCCGAGGTGCTTGCGTACGGCACCGTTGACGTCGACGCGGGTCGCCGACTTCACCACGCACGCGGCGAGGGTCGTCGTCTCGCCGCGCCTGCCGGCCACGACGACGCAGTTCGCGGACTCGTCGAGGAGGGCGGGTCCGTGGTGCTCGACGAAGACGGCGGTGTCGGCGATGGCCGGGTCGGTGTCGACGTAGAGGATCTGGTCGGCCGGTACCGGTCCGGTCCAGGCGCGGACGGCCGCGGCGACCGGCGGGGTGAGGAGGTCCAGGCAGTCGGGGGCGGGCCGGGCGTCGTCGAAGTTTCCGATGGGTGCGCGCATGCGCGTCACGCTAACGGCTCCCGCGGGCCGCGCGGCCGGCCGTCTCAGCGTACGGGCGGGATCGAGACGGCCATCGTCATCTCGACCGTCTCCTCGCCGTCGTTGCGGTACGTGTGCGGCGCCGACGCCTCGAAGACGGCGGAGGTGCCGGCCGGGACGGTGTGCTCGACGCCGTCCACCACCAGGGTGAGCACCCCGGCGACGACGTGCAGCAGCTCCGTGGTCCCCTGGGGGTGCGGGTCGGAGGCGCTGCCCTCGCCCGGCACGAGGGACCAGGACCAGAGTTCGAGGGGGCCGCGGGCCTCGGTGCCGACGAGGAGGGTGGTGGAGCTCCCGGCGGGGGTGGACCACATGCGGACGGCCTGCTCCGGCGGGACGAGCCGGACGTGGGGGCCCTGCTCGTGGTCGAGGAGGGTGCTGATGGAGACGCCGAGGGCGTCGGCCAGCTTGACGGTGGTGCCGACGCTCGGGTTGGTCCGTGCCTGCTCGATCTGGATGATCATGCCGCGGCTGACGCCGGCGCGGGCGGCGAGCGCGTCCAGGGTGAAGCCCCGTTCGTTGCGCCAGCGCTTGAGGTTGCGGGCGAGCGACTGGGTCAGCTGGTCGAGGTCCGACACATTCCGTCCAATATTCTGGATGACAGAGTTCAACAGACTGCCCTACGGTGAGGTGCGCCCGATCGTGCACTGCACTGTACTGCCCCCCGCTCCGCCCGTACCTGCCCGCGAGGACCCCCATGACCGCCGTGTTCGCCCTGGCCACCGCCCTCCTGTGGGGGTTCGCCGACTTCGGGGGCGGACTGCTCACCCGGCGCGTCCCCGCCCTCACCGTCGTCGTGGTCTCACAGAGCCTCGCGGTCCTGGTCCTCGGCGCGGTCGTCCTCGCCACCAGCGCGTGGACCGAGGCCGGCCCCGAGCTCTGGTACGCGGTCGCCGCCGGCGTCGTCGGACCCGCCGCCATGCTCGCCTTCTACAAGGCCCTCGCGCTCGGCCCGATGGGCGTCGTCTCGCCGCTCGGCTCGCTCGGCGTGGTCGTCCCCGTCACCGTCGGCCTGGTGCTCGGCGACCGCCCCGGCCTGTTCCAGGTCGGCGGCATCGTCGCGGCGGTCGTGGGCATCGTCCTCGCCGGCGGCCCCGAACTGCGCGGCGCGCCCGTCCAGCGCCAGGCGGTCGTCCTCACGCTCTTCGCCGCCTTCGGGTTCGGCGCCGTCATGGCGCTCATCGCCGAGGCGTCGACCACGCTCACCGGCCTCTTCCTCGCACTGTTCGTGCAGCGCGTCACCAACGTGGCCGTCGGCGGCGGCGCGCTGTACCTCTCCGTACGGCGCGGCGGCCGCGCCCTGCCCGAGGAGGGCTTCGGGGTGATCCGCGGCGCGCTGCCGGCCCTCGCCTTCGTGGGCCTCGCCGACGTCGCCGCCAACGGCACCTACGCGCTGGCCGCGCAGCGCGGCCCGGTCCTGGTGGCCGCCGTGCTCGCCAGCCTCTACCCGGTCGTGACCGCGCTCGCCGCCTTCGGCGTGCTCCGCGAGCGGCTGCGCGCGATCCAGGCGGCGGGGGCGGGGCTGGCGCTCGTCGGCACGGTCCTCATCGCGGGCGGCTGACGGACGCCCCCTCCTCGCCGGCGACCGACGACCCGGCCCGGCTCCGGGAAGCCGCCGCCTCGGCCTCCCGCCGCGCCCGCTCCCCCGGCCGCCCCCGCTCCTCCCGCTCCTCCTGCTCGATCTCCCACGCAGCCAGCGCCGCCAGCTGCTCCGGAGTGACGTCCTCGGGGATCGGCTTCGGGGCCGGGGTGCGCAGCGGCGGCTGCCAGCCCCGTTCCGGATCCCAGCGCCGTACGACCCTGGCCGGGGCGCCCGCCACCACCGAGTGGTCCGGCACCTCGCCGCGCACCACCGCACCGGCCGCGACCACGACGTTGCGGCCGATCCGCGCGCCCGGCAGGATCACCGCCCCCGTGCCCAGCCAGCAGCCGGGGCCGATCGAGACCGGTTCGGAGCGGGGCCACTGGCGGCCGATGGGCTCATGCGGGTCGTCGTAGCTGTGGTTGGTCGAGGTGATGTAGACGTACGGGCCGCAGTACGTGTCCGAGCCGATGGTGATCGTCGTGTCGGCGATGACGTGGCTGCCGCGCCCGAGCACCACGCCGTTGCCGAGGGTGAGCACGGTCTCGGTGCCGAGGTCGAGCCCCGGCAGCATGCCGGCGGTCAGGGTGACCTGTTCGGCGATGATGCAGCACTCGCCGATCTCGATCCACCGCTCGCCGAAGACCGTGCCCTGCGGGAAGGCCAGCCGGGTGCCCGCGCCGAGCCGCCGGAACCGGAGCCGTCCGGGGTGCTCCGCCGTCACGGCGCCCGCCTGCTGTGCCCAGCGCCAGCCGCCCTGGAGGGCGTGGGCGACGACCCGGCGCCGCCAGGCGGCCAGGGATGAGAACGTGTTTCCGTTTCTGGGCACCCCGACACCGTAGTCGGCGGTGCCGGGGCTGCTCGCCGCGGTCCCCTGTGATGTCCGTCATGGGCTCGGCATAGGGTGCGGGCAGACAACCGGAAGGCGCGACACCACCACGGCCGCACGGGCCGTACGGACCCTCAGGAGTGACCCCCATGGCAGAGGCGTTGATCAAGGCCGTCGGCGGCAAGGAGCCGAGCGTCGACCCGACCGCGTTCACGGCCCCGACCTCGGTGGTGCTCGGCGAGGTGACGCTCGGGGCGCGCGCCGGAGTCTGGTACCACGCGGTGCTGCGCGCCGACTGCGGCCCCATCACCGTCGGCGAGGACTCCAACGTCCAGGACAACTGCACCGTCCACGTCGACCCCGGCTTCCCCGTCTCGATCGGCGACCGGGTGACGATCGGGCACAACGCGACCGTGCACGGCTGTGTCATCGAGGACGACGTCCTCGTCGGCATGGGCGCGACCGTGCTCAACGGGGCCCGGATCGGCGCCGGCTCGCTCGTCGCGGCGCAGGCGCTGGTGCCGCAGGGCATGCAGGTCCCGCCCGGCTCGCTCGTCGCCGGCGTCCCGGCGAAGGTGCGCCGCCCGCTGACGGACGAGGAGCTGGCCGGCATCCGGCTGAACGCCGAGATGTACGTCCACCTGGCCAAGACCCACGCCGAGGCGTACGAGGGCTGACGGCCGGCACGCGACGGAGGGCGGCACCCCGGGACCTGGTCCGGGTGCCGCCCTCCGTCGCGTACGGGTGCGCGCTCAGTCCGCCGTGACCGGCTCCAGCGGGGCCTCCGGGCGCTGCCGGGCCTCCTCGGCCGCCTTCTTGGCACGGTTCTTGATGACGAGCATCGAGGTGACGCCGATGAGCACGGCGAGCACCAGGCCCAGCCAGGAGAAGCGCTTCAGCCACGCCTCGGCGACGACGCCGACGGAGTAGATGACGGCGGTGGTGCCGCCCGCCCACAGGATGCCGCCGAGGACGTTGGCGGTGAGGAACTTCCAGTACGGCATCTGCAGGACGCCCGCCAGCGGCCCGGCGAAGATCCGCAGGAGGGCGATGAAGCGGCCGAAGAAGACCGCCCACATGCCCCACTTCTGGAAGGAGCGTTCGGCGAGGGCGATGTTCGCCTCGCTGAAGTGCTTGGGGAACTTCCCGCCGAGCCAGGCGAGCAGCGGGCGGCCGCCCTTGCGGCCGATGGCGTACCCGATCGAGTCTCCGATGATCGCACCGGCGGTGGCACAGCCACCGAGCACGTACGGGTTGATGTCGCCGTGCTGCGAGGCGAGCAGGGCCGAGCTGACGAGGACGATCTCGCCGGGGAGCGGGATGCCGAGGCTCTCCAGTCCGATCACCACCCCCACCAGCGCGTAGATGGCGACGGCCGGGATCGTCTCCAGCCACTCCTGGACGTGCAACGCGGGTCCTCCCGTTGTGCCGGCGCGGCCCCGGTCGCGGGCCGCTGCGGTGGCGCGCCCCGCGTCGGGCGCGCCGGGGCAGCCTACCCGGTCAACTCGAACGGACCTCGACGACGGCCGTGAGCCCGGGGTCCGCGGCCGACCTGCCGACGCGCAGCCGCCGGCGTCCCGTGCCGAGGACGAAGCCGCCGTCGGATCCGGACCAGGACGAGAGGGTGCGGGCGGTGAGGTGGACGGTGACGCGGCGGCGCTCCCCGGCGGCGAGTTCGAGGCGCCGGTAGCCGGCGAGGAGCGAGCGGGGCTGGTCGAGGCCCCGCGCGGTCAGGTCGGGCGAGGGGCCGAGGTAGACCTGGGCGACGTCGACGCCGGCGCGCGGGCCGGTGTTGCGGACGGTGAAGCTGACGTCGACGCCGCCCGCGCCGCCCGTCGCGGGGCCGGCGCCGAGGTCCTCGTACGCGAAGGTCGTGTACGACAGGCCGTGGCCGAAGGGGAAGAGCGGGGCGACGCCCTCCTTCTCGTACCAGCGGTGGCCGACGTGGACGCCCTCGGAGTACTCCTCGATCCCGTCGCGTCCCGGGTAGCGGCGCGGGTCGCCGGCCGTCGGGTGGCGGTCCTCGGCGGCCGGGAAGGTCTGGGTGAGGCGGCCGCCGGGGTCGGCGTCGCCGAAGAGCACGGCGGCCGTCGCGGCGGCGCCCTCCTGTCCCGGGTAGTACATCTGGAGGACGGCGGCGGTGCCTTCCAGCCACTTCATGGTGACGGCCGACGAGGTGTTGAGGACGACGGTCGTCCGCGGGTTGACGGCCGTCACCGCCTCGATGAGGGCCTCCTGGTGCCCGGGGAGGGCGAGGCTCGTGCGGTCCTGGCCCTCGGTGGCGTCCTCGTAGGCGAAGAGGACGGCGGCCTCCGCCACGCGCGCGTGGCGCACGGCCTCGGCCAGGTCGGCGGCCCGGTCGGCGCCGGAGACCGCGCGGAGCCGGAAGAGCTGCCCGTCCGCGCCGCCGTGGGCGGTGACGGCGAGCGCGTGGTCTCCGGCGGCGAGCCGGAGCGTGGCGCGGCGGACGGCGAGGCCGTCGGGGCCGGCGGCGAGGAGGCCGCCCGCGAAGTACTCGGCGACGCCCTGGCGGACGGGGAAGAGTTCGGTGCCGTCGAGGGTGACGGTGGGCCGGGTGCCGCTGTAGTGGACGAGGAAGGTCCACTCGTCGGTCTCGGCCGTGGTGAGGGTGGCGGTACGGCTCCAGGCCGCGCCGGCCGCGACGCCGACGCCGTCGAGGTCGAGCGCGGGGGCCAGCGGCGGCAGGCGGCGGCCGAAGAGGTCCTCGCCGGTGGCGTACGTGACGCTCGCGCCGGCGCCGGCGCGCGTGCGGATCGTGTCGAGGGGGCGGGCGGCGGCGTCGGGGACGACGTGCGCGCTGCCGCCGCCGCTGACGAAGGGGACGGCGGCGGTGGGGCCGATGACCGCGAGCGAGCGGGCCGCCGCGCCGGAGAGCGGCAGGGCGGCCCGCTCGTTGCGGAGCAGGGTCGCGCCGGCGGTGGCGACCCGCAGCGCGAGCCGCGCCCCGGAGGCGGCGTCGCGCCCGGGCCGCGGGGCGGACGTCCCGTCGAGGAGGCCGAGCCGGTCGCGTACGGAGAGGACGCGGCGTACGGCCCGGTCGACGGCGGCCTCGGGGATCCGGCCCCCGCGGACCGCCTCGCGCAGCGGGGCGCCGTAGCGGGCGCCGCCCGGCATCTCCATGTCGAGTCCCGCGGTGAGCGCCCCGGCGGTGGTGTGGACGGCGTCCCAGTCGCTCATGACCCAGCCGTCGAAGCCCCAGCGCTCGCGGAGCACGCCGGTGAGGAGGTCGGCGTTCTCGGCGGCGTGGACGCCGCCGACCTTGTTGTACGCGGCCATGACGGCGCCGGCGCCGGCCTCGACGGCCGCCTCGAAGCCGCGCAGTTCGGTCTCGTGGGCGGTGCGGTCGTCGGCGCGGACGTCGACGGAGTCGCGGTCGCGCTCCTGGTTGTTGAGGGCGAAGTGCTTGACGGTGGCGACGAGTCCCTCGGCCTGGACGCCGCGGACGAGTTCGGCGACGAGGTCGGCGGAGAGCAGCGGGTCCTCGGAGAAGGTCTCGAAGTTCCGTCCGGCGTAGGGGGTGCGGATGAGGTTGACCATCGGCGCGAGCAGGACGTCCTGGCCGAGGGCGCGGCCCTCCCGGCCGAGGACGCGTCCGTAGGCGCGGGCGAGGCCGGGATCGAAGGCGGCGGCGAGCATCACGGGCGCGGGCAGGGCGGTCGCGGTGCGGCGTACGCGGATGCCGGCGGGCCCGTCGGCGAGGCGCAGGGGCGGGATCCCGAGCCGGGGCACGCCGGGGACGTGGCCGGCCTGGCCGAGGCTCGCGGGGTCGGGGGCGCCGTGGAGGAGGGAGATCTTCTCGTCGAGGGTGAGGCGGGCGAGGAAGTTGTCGACGCGAGTGCCGGAGGTGGCGGGTGTGGCGGGTGCGGTCGGCGGGGCGGGGGCGGCCGGTGGGGCCGCCGGGGTCGTGCCGGGCGGGGCGGCCCGGGCCGTACGCCGTGCGAGCGCCGTCGTACCGGCGAGGGCGCCTCCGCCGGCGAGGGCGAGCAGGAGGCCCCGTCGGGACAGCCTGAGCCGGGCGCCCCGCACGCGCGCGTGGCCCCGGCGCGCTTCACCGGGGGCGGCGGGGGCGGCGGAGTGGTCGGGGGTGGTGGTCTCGTCGGACACGCGGCGGCTCCTCGGTGCGGCCGGCCGGCCGCCTGCTGCGCCGGTCCGGGGCGGGGCCGGCACGGCGGACGGCCGCGCGGTACGGCTCCGACGCGGCGGACGCCCGGCCCGTACGGCCCCGGTGCGGCGGGCGGCGGGACCCGTACGGCCCCGGCCTCCCGCCCGCCCGGCGGGTCCGGCCCCTGTGCGCAGTGTGCGTGACGCCCCTTCCGCTTCCGGGCCGCCGCCCCGGAACACGACCGCCCCCGCACCCGAAGGGAGGGCGCGGGGGCGGAGAAACCCGGGTCCGGAGCCGAAACCGAGTCCAGATCCGGGTCCGGGTCCGGGTCCGGAGCCGGGTCCGGAGCCGGAGCCGGACCCGGTCTGCCGGGCACGCGCGCGCGTGCCCGGCAGACCGGCCGAGGACTCACTTGCCGAAGTCGTTGGGCCTCAGGGTCCACAGGACGGTCATCTCGCCGGTGACGGCGCCGTCCTCGCGGGTGATGTCGATGCGGACCGGGAACTCGGGGCGCTGCCCGGCGTCGAGTTCGGCGACGACGTCGGCGACGGGGCGGCCGAGGGTGGCGGTCGCGGTGACGACGCCCATGGCGAGCTTCTTGTACGCGATCTCGGCGTTGACGGCGAGCGGTACGGCCCGGCCCAGCTGGTCGCCGAAGGCGGCGAGGACGATGGCGCCGCTGGCGGACTCGGCGAGGGTGAACATGGCGCCGGCGTGCGGGCCGCCCACGTGGTTGTGGTAGGCGGGCTGATCGGGCAGGCGCACGACGGCGCGCTCGGCGGTGGTCTCCAGGAACTCCAGGTTGAGGGTTCCGGCCATGGGGACCGTGGCGGCGAGCATCTCGCCGACGGACTTGGGGTCTGCGCTCATGTGCCGTGATGTTACCCGCGAGTAGAAGTATTGGCCATGCCTCCTCGGCAGGCCGTTTCCGACCCGGCGCCGGGGCCGGGCACCCCCGGCCGACGGGGCCGGGCACGGTCGGCCGACGGGTCGGACACGGCCGAGCGCCGGGGCCGGGCATGGCCGAGCCGAGGCCGCCCCTCTATCGTTACGGCCCATGTGGCCAGGACAGCAGCCGCCCGGGGGCGAGCAGAACCCGCAGGACCCGAACCAGAACCCGTACCAGCAGCCGGGGTACCAGCAGCCGAACCCGTACCAGCAGCCGACGCAGCCGGGATACCCGCAGCAGGGCGGCTACCCGCAGGCGCCCGGCCAGCCCCCGCAGGGCTGGCCGCAGCAGGGGTACGCGCAGCCGAACCCGTACCAGCAGCCGACCGTGCCGCAGTACCAGGTGCCCGGCGGCGTCCCTCCGCAGGGACCGGACGGCGGCGGCCGGAAGCGGACGACGCTCATCGCGATCGTGGCCGCCACCGCCGTGGTCGTCGCGGGCGGCGTGACCGCCTTCCTCGTCCTGGGCGAGGACGACGGCAAGAAGGACGTCGCCGACAAGCCGGCCACCAGCTCCTCGGCCCCCGGCCCCGACGCGTCCGCGTCGCAGTCGGAGTCCGGCGAGCCGTCGGATGCTCCGACCACCGAGCTCGACAACCCGCGCGAAAGCCAGGAGTTCGAGCCGACGGTCCCCGGCTGGAAGGTCGTCCACAACCCGAAGTACGGCACCCTCTTCGACGTCCCCCCGGAGTGGGAGGTCGGCAAGCCCACCATGAGCGTGGGCTTCGAGGACGCCGAGAAGGGCGACGGCAGCCCCCTCGTCGCCATGTCCGGGCCCGCCGACCTCAAGAGCAAGTGGTGCGCCGTCGACTCCGACAAGAACGGCCGTCCCGAGTACTCGGGTCTGGCCGGCGCGGGCACCAAGGGCAACCAGGGCGCGAAGGACACCGCCTCCGCCGCGCGCGGCCAGGCGGGCATGTGGGTGTGGGCCGCGTTCGCCCAGCACATGCCGGAGAAGACCATCAAGATCAGCAAGGCCGTGCCGTACACCACCGAGTCGGGCCTCAAGGGCAGCATGGCCACGGCCACCGCCCCGGGCGTGAAGAAGCGGAACAAGTGCGAGACCGACGGCAAGTCGATCGCCTTCACCTTCCTCAACGCCGAGAACGACTTCTCGACCTTCGTGCTCTACGCGGCCGACGGCGTGAAGGACGAACTGCCGGACGCGACGATGAAGAAGATCCTCTCCACGGTCCGGCTCTCCAAGAGCTCCTGACCCACCGGTACCACGGACCGCCCCCGGCCGCCCTCGGGGCTCCGGCCCGACCGCCCTCGGGGCTCCGGACCGGGGGCCGCCGGGACTCCGGACCGGGGCACGTCCGGGCTCCGGCCCAGGGCACGCCCGGGGTCCGAGCCGGGACGAGTCCAGGGTCCGTCCGGTATTCGGTTTGGCAGGAAGGGGAGGCGGCGGGGATAGTCCCGGAGTGACGAATCGCTCCGCCTCTCCCCCCGCCACCCGCCGCCCCGAATGGGCCGGGCGCAACTACGTGCTGCTCACCGCCGCCACGATCGTGACCAGCCTCGGCGCCCACGGCGCCCTCATCGCCACCACCTGGGCCGTCTTCGAGTCCGGCGGCGACGCGGGCGACGTGGGCCTCGTCGCGATGGCGCGCTTCCTGCCGCTCGTCCTCTTCCTGCTCATCGGCGGAGCGGTGGCGGACCGCATACCCCGGCACCGGGTGATGGTCGCGGCCAACGCGCTCAACTTCGTCTCCCAGGCGGTCTTCGCCGCCCTCGTCCTCTCCGGCACCGCCGAGATCTGGCAGATGATGGTGCTCACCGGGCTCTGCGGCACCGGTCAGGCCTTCTTCAACCCGGCTGCCGAGGGCATGCTCATGTCCAGCGTCACGGGCGAGCAGGCGAGCCGCGCCTTCGCCTTCTACCGGATGGCGATGCACGGCGCGGGCATCGGCGGAGCCGCGCTCGGCGGCGCGCTCGTCGCCTTCGTCGGCCCCGGCTGGGTCCTCGCCGTCGACGCCGCCGCCTTCGCCGTGGCGGGCGCGCTGCGGGCCTTCCTCGACGTCAGCGGCATCCCCGACCGCAAGCCCGGCGGCGGGCTCTTCGCCGATCTGCGCGAGGGCTGGCAGGAGTTCGTCGGCCGTCCCTGGCTGTGGTCGATCGTCGCCCAGTTCTCCGTCGTCGTCGCCCTCATCGGCGCGGTCGAGGCGGTGTACGGGCCCCTGGTCGCCCGGGACGAACTCGGCGGCGCCCGCCCCTGGGGCATCGCGCTCGCCGGCTACGGCGTGGGCACGGTCGCCGGCGCCGTCCTGATGACCCGGTGGAAGCCGCGCCGGATGCTCCTCATCGGCACCCTCGGCGTCTTCCCCATCGCGCTGCCCTCGGCGGCGCTCGCCATCCCGCTGCACGCGGTCGGCCTCACCCTGGTGATGTTCGCCAGCGGAGTGGCGATGGAGATCTTCGGCGTCCTGTGGATGACGACGATGCACCAGGAGATCCCGGAGGAGAAGCTGTCCCGGGTCTCCGCCTACGACTGGTTCGGCTCCACCGCCCTGCTGCCCCTGTCGACCGCGCTCGCGGGCCCTGCCGAGACCGCGTTCGGCCGGACGCCGTCCCTGTGGGGCGCGGTGGCCCTGATGACCCTGGTCACCGCGCTCGTCCTGCTCGTCCCCGACGTGCGCAACATGACCCGGCGTCCACACGGCGCGACGGCGGCGAAGGGTGACGCGGGTACGGATGTTGACGCCGGTACGGGGACCGGCGCCGGTACGGAAGGCAGCGCCGGTACGGGGATCGGCGCGCCGGGCGCGGAACGGGCGACGACGCCGGGCGGCGCCGTGCCCGCGCAGGGCACGTCACCCGATGCCGAAGGCGCCCTCGGGCGGAACGGGTGACCCCACCGCCTCGGCGTCGTCGACCGGAGCCGCCTTCCCGGTGAACCGCGCCAGCGCCTCCCCGTGCTCCACGCGCGCGGGGAAGGCGTCCCCGGCGGCGCGACGGGTGAGGCCCGGGAGGTCGAGGGGCGCGTCGGAGGCGACCAGGATCGTGTTCCCGAACCGGCGGCCGCGCAGCACCGCCGGCTCCGCGACCAGCGCCAGCTCGGGGAAGACCGCGCCGAAGGTGGCGAGCTGGCCCCGGAGGAAGGCGAACGGCGCCCCGTCGGCCAGGTTGGCCGCGTAGACCCCGCCCGGGCGCAGCACCCGCCGCACCTCGCGCGCGTACGCGAGGGAGGTGAGGTGCGCCGGGACGCGCGAGCCGCCGAAGACGTCGCCGACGATCAGGTCGGCCGAGGCGGCGGGTGCCGCCTCCAGCCAGGCGCGCGCGTCGGCGGTGTGCACGGTCACACCGGAGCCTTCCGGCAGCGGCAGGTGTTCGGCGACCAGCGCGACGAGCCCGCCGTCCGCCTCGACGACGTCCTGGCGCGAAGCGGGCCGGGTGACGGAGACGTACCGGGGCAGCGAGAGGCCTCCGCCGCCGAGGTGCAGCACGTCCAGCGGCGCGCCCTCCTCGGCGGCGCCGTCGACGACGTGCCCGAGCCGGCGGGCGTACTCGAACTCCAGGTGGTCGGGGGCGTCGAGGTCGACGTACGACTGCGGGGCGCCGTCGACCGTGAGGAGCCAGGCCCGCTCCCGGTCCACGTCGGGCATGAGACGCGCGGTGCCGTGGTCGACCTCGCGCAGGACGGGGATCTGCTCGTTCACCCCTTCATTGTGCAACCGCACAGAACCTGCTCGCGCCCGGGCCGCACGCCGGTCCCCCGCGCCAGCCCGTCCCCCACATCAGCCCGTCCCCCGGGTCAGCCCGTCCACACGGCGGCGACGGCCTTCGCGTGCGCGGCGGCCTGGGCGCGGCCGGCGCGGGCTGCGGCGGCCTGCCGGGCGGGGTCGAGCGCGCGGGCACCGATCACGGCCTTCGCGTCCGCGTCGGGCGTGATCACCTCGACGCGCGCACCGGCGGCGGCGAGGTCGGCCGCCTGGCCGGCGGGGGAACGCACGGCCCTGTTGCCCAGCGCGCTGGGCGCGACGATGACCACCCGTTCCCAGCCGGCCGCGAGGTGCGCGTTGGCGGTGGAGTGGATGCCGCCGTCGATCCAGCGCCGGCCCACGAGGCTCGCGGGCGGCCAGGCCCCGGGGATCGCGCAACTGGCGGTCACCGCGTCGACGAGCCCGACCCCGCCGAGCCCTGACCCCCTGCCGAGCCCCGGCCCCGTGCCGAGGCCGCCGTCTTCCGTGCCGGGGCCGGTCTCGCCACGACCGCCGCCACCGCCGTCGAAGACGCCGAGCTCCCCGGTCTCCGCGTCGACGGCCGTCAGCCGCAGGCGCCCGCCCCCGGGCCAGTCGGCGAGCTCGCCGAGGCGCCGCGCCACGGTGGCCCGCCGGGTGGCCTCGTCGACGGTGCGGGCGCGCAGCGCGAGCCGGCCGAGCTTGCGTCCGTACGCCTCGGGGGTGCGGGAGGTGAGCACGGCGAGGGTGTAGCGGAGGAGGGTGCCGGCGCCGAAGCGGACGGCCGGCTCCCCGTCCGCGCCGTCGAGCCGGCGCTCGTACAGCTCGGCGAGGCTGGTGGTGCCGGAGGTGAGGAGGGCGCCGACGACGGCGCCCGCGGAGCTGCCGACGACCAGATCGGCGTCGGAGAGGTCCACTCCGGCCTCGGCGAGCCCATGGAGGATCCCGGTCTCCCAGGCGGCGCCGACGAGCCCGCCCGCTCCGAGCACGAGTGCCGTCCCGCCGTTCCCCGCCCCGCCCGCCGCATCACTCATGGCCCGAGTCTGACGCAGCCGCCCGGCCGCGGTCCCGGCGGGGCGGCTCCCTTCACAGGTGCTTGAGTGCCTCGCGTACGGAGAGCGGGGAGAAGAGGGAACGGTTGTCCGCGACGAAGGCCCGCACCTCACCGGGGGCGGTCTTGGCGTACTCGCGCAGGCTCCAGCCGATCGCCTTCCGGAGGAAGAAGTCGGTGTCGGAGGCGCGCCGCAGGCAGTACGCGAAGAGCCGGTCGGCGTCCGTGTCGCCCTTGAAGCGCAGCTGGTGGAGGAGCGCCGTGCGGGCGGTCCACGGGTCCGCGTCGTCGATCCACCGGTCCATCTCGCCGCCGAGCGCGGGGTCGGCGGCGACGAGCCCGCCGACGACGTGGGCGGCGAGGTGATCGACGGTGTCCCACCAGGAGACGGTCCGCACGAGGCGGCGGGCGACGGGCAGGAAGTCCGACGAACAGCGCTTCACGTGCCGGCGCAGGTAGTCGACGGCGAAGTAGTGGTACTCGCGCTCGGGAAGGGCGAAGCAGCGCAGCGCCACGGCCGCGCAGTCGTCCTCGGCGGGGCGGGGCGTGCCGTCGAGGACGGTACGGGAGAGGGTGCGGCGCTCCGGCGAGCGGATGCCGAGGAAGGGGGCCACGCCCTTCATGTACGCGACCATCTCCTGCGCCCGGAAGGGATCGCCCGCGGCGGGGTAGAGCGTGGTGAGCCGGCCCATGACGGTGTCGGCGAGCTCGCTGTCGGGGACGGCGTACGGCAGCGGGGCGGGGCCGTCGACGGGCGGGTGACCGGGTTCGGACATGGCGCACATTACGGCGATCATACGGAGGTCTCCGTTACTCTCCCGGGATGCTCGCTCCCGTGCCCCGGCCGACGGACCCGTTCGCCGCCCGCTGCTCCCGGGCCCTGCTCTCGCCCTGGTCGCGGCTCTCGCTGCTCGCGCTCGTCCTGCTGACCGCCGCCACGCTGGTGGTGCTGTACGAGCCGCAGCGCCTGCTCGCCTCGGGGTGGCCGCGGTCCGGCGGCGCGGGCGCGGTGCTGCTGTTCGGCCTGGCGTACGGGCTGTGCACGGCGGCCTTCGTACCGCGGCCGGTGCTGAACCTGGCGGCGGGGGCGCTCTTCGGATCCGCGTACGGGCTGACGGCGGCGGTGGCGGGGACGGTGCTGGGCGCGGGGATCTCCTTCACGCTGGGCCGGGTGCTGGGCCAGGACGCGCTGCGGCCTCTCCTCAGGGGGCGGTGGCTCCAGGCCGCGGACGGCCAGCTGAGCCGGCACGGTTTCCGCTCGATGCTGGCGATCCGGCTCTTCCCCGGCGTGCCGTTCGCCGCCGCCAACTACTGCGCGGCCGTCTCCCGGATGGGGTACGTGCCGTTCCTGCTGGCCACGGCGATCGGGACGGTGCCGAACACGGCCGCGTACGTGGTGGCCGGGGCCCAGGCGGGCGAGCCGGGCTCCCCAGCGTTCCTGATCTCCGCGGGGTTCATCGTGGTGTCGGGGCTCGCCGCGGCGGTCGTGGCCTGGCGCAAGCGCCACACGCTGCGCCGCCCGCCCGCCCCGGCGCCCGCGGTCGCATCCACGACCGCGCCGGCGGCGGCACCGGCGGCGATGGCGGCTTCCCGGGCCGTGGCCGGCTAGTCATGGCATAGCCATGGCCATAGCCGACTGACCGTGGCCGGTGACCGTGGCCGGCCGGCTGGCTGGCCGGCCAGCGCCATGGCCGACTGGCCGTGGCCGACCAGAGCGCTTCGACGGTCATCGGTCATCGCGCCGGAGAGTGCCCCGGCCCCGCACCTCGCCCGGAGGCCGTGGCGGGCCCCGCGGGCGCGCCGGACGCGAGCCGGGGGCGGTGGCGGGAGCGCGATGGTGGGGCGGGTGCCGCCGACGTCGGCTCGGCCTGATCACGAACACGTCACCTTGGGGCGGTACGCTGCGCTCGACCTTCTGACCGCACACGTACATACCGGGACGGCCCAAGCCCCATGAGTTGGTTCGAATCGTTCATCCTCGGACTCGTCCAGGGGCTGACGGAGTTCCTTCCCATCTCCTCCAGCGCACACCTCCGGCTCACCGCGGCCTTCGCGGGCTGGGAGGACCCGGGCGCGGCCTTCACGGCGATCACGCAGATCGGCACGGAGACCGCCGTCCTGATCTACTTCCGCAAGGACATCGGCAGGATCGTCACGGCGTGGTTCCGCTCCCTGACGGACAAGTCGATGCGCTCCGACCACGACGCCCAGATGGGCTGGCTGGTGATCGTCGGCTCCATCCCGATCGGCGTCCTCGGCGTCACGCTCAAGGACCACATCGAGGGCCCCTTCCGTGACCTGCGGCTCATCGCCACCACGCTCATCGTGATGGGCATCGTCCTCGGCATCGCCGACCGGCTCGCCGCCCGCGACGAGATCGGCGGCCGGCACCGGGCGATCCGCGAGCGCAAGACGCTCAAGGACCTCGGCGTCCGCGACGGCCTGATCTTCGGCTTCTGCCAGGCGATGGCCCTCATCCCGGGCGTCTCCCGCTCCGGCGCCACCATCTCCGGCGGTCTGCTCATGGGCTACACCCGCGAGTCCGCCGCCCGGTACTCGTTCCTCCTGGCCATCCCGGCCGTGCTCGCCTCCGGCGTCTTCGAGCTGAAGGACGCGACCGAGGGCGGGCACGTCTCGTGGGGACCGACGGTCTTCGCGACGATCGTCGCCTTCGGCGTGGGCTACGCGGTGATCGCCTGGTTCATGAAGTTCATCACCACGAAGTCCTTCATGCCGTTCGTGATCTACCGCATCGCGCTCGGCATCCTGCTGTTCGTCCTGGTCGGCGCCGGGGTCCTCAGCCCCCACGCCGGCGAGTCCGGCGGCTGACCGCCCTCCACGGCACAGCACCACACCGACACCCCATCGGGGGCGGATCCCGCGGCGCGCGGCGCGCAGCGCCGGGACCCGCCCCCGAGGCGTTCTCAGGCCGGTAGGGGGCGCGGGCTCAGCCCCGGTAGGGGACGCGGGCGATTTCCCGGACCTCGCCGAGGGTGCCCCACTCGTTCTTCCCCAGCCGGGTCAGCGGGCGCATCCGCGTGATCTCGGGGTGTCCGTCCGTCAGGTACTCCTCGTCGACCGCGACGTGCACGACCCGGCCGAAGACCACGGTGGAGTCACCGATCCGGAGCGTGCTGTGCAGCTCGCACTCCAGCGCCACCGGGGACGCGGCCACCCGCGGCACCTTCACGCGGCGGCCCGGCTCGCGCTCCACGCCGCACGCGTCGAACTCGCTCGTCCCGCGCGGGAAGTCCGTCGCCGTCGCGTTGATCTGCTCGAAGAGGCCCTCGGGGGCGAGGTTCACCACGAACTCGCCGGTCTCCTCCACGTTGCGCAGCGAGTCCTTCCGTCCGACGGAGGTGAACTGCACGACCGGCGGGGCCACCGAGGCGATGGTGAAGAAGGAGTGCGGGGCGAGGTTGTCCGTGCCGTCGGCGGAACGCGTCGACACCCAGGCGATCGGCCGGGGGACGACGGTCGCCGTCAGCAGCCGGTAGACGGAGGCGGGGTCGGTCAGGGCGGGGTCGACGTCGATGCGCATCCGGCCAGTATGCGGCCCGCGCGACCCGCCGGACGCGACAGGGGGCGCACGCCTCTTGGCGCCGCGCGCCCGCTGCCCGACACTGAGGCGATGACGCAGCGCGTGGACCTCGCGAACGTGATGGACCGGCTCGCCATCGACGACCTGATCACCGGTTACGCGGCGGCCGTGGACGACGCCGACTGGACCTCCTACCGGGCCCTCTTCACCCCCGACGGCCGGGCCGACTACTCCGGCTCCGGCGGCGTCGAGGGGCCGGCGGCCGAAGTCGCCGACTGGCTGGCGCGGACGATGACGCTCTTCCCGGTGCGCCAGCACCTGATCGTCAACCGCCGGGTCACCCTGCACCGCCCCGGCGGCTACGCCGAGACCGGAGACGCGGCCGACGTCCGCGCCGACTACGTCAATCCGATGCGGATGACCTCCGGCGACGACTTCGTCTGCGGCGGCCGGTACGCCTTCGCCGCCCGCCGCACCACCGAGGGCTGGCGGCTGCGCTCGGTCGTCGTGGAGGAACGCTGGCGCCGGCTCCCCTGACCGGGCCCCGCCGCCGGGGGCGGGCGCAGACTGGAGGCGAAGGGCGGGAGGCACGCCATGCGGAACCCCTTGGGCGCGGACCCCGGGCGGGCGCCCGAGCGGGGCGCGGGCCCCGCTCCGCGCCGGAACCGGGAGCCGAGCCGGAACCGGGAGCCGAGCCGCGTGTCCGGCGCGCCGCGGTCGCTGCTGGCCGTCGGGTGCGGCGCGCTGCCCGCGCTCGCGTTCCCCGCGCCCGGGCTGTGGTGGTGGGCGTACGTGTGTCTCGTGCCCTGGCTGCTGCTGGTGCGTACGGCCCCGGGGGCGCGCCGGGCCGCGCTGGACGGGTGGTGCGGGGGCGTCGGCTTCCTGCTCGCCGTGCACCACTGGCTGCTGCCGAGCGTCCATGTCTTCCTGCTGGTGATGGCGGTGCTGCTGGGGCTGCTCTGGCTGCCGTGGGGCGTGCTCGTACGGGCGCTGCTGGGCGGGGCGCCCAGTCCGCGGCGGGCCGCGGCCGCGCTGGTCGCGGTGCCCTCGGGGTGGCTGCTGGTCGAGTGGGCGCGGTCGTGGGAGGGCCTGGGCGGGCCGTGGGGGCTGCTGGGCGCGAGTCAGTGGGACGTGCCGGTGGCGCTGCGGCTCGCCTCGGTGGGCGGGGTGTGGCTGGTGGGCCTGTCGGTGGTGGCGGTGAACACGGCCGTCGCGCTGCTGCTCGCCGCGCGGGGGCCGCGGTCGGTCGGAGCGGCGGGGCTGGCCGCGTGCGCGCTGGTGGCGGGGACGGCGGCGTGGGGCGTCGGGGTGCCGCGCCCGGCGGGTTCGGTGCGGGTGGCGATGGTGCAGCCGGGGGTGTACGGCGGGCCGGAGGGCGCCGAGCGGCGGCTCGACCGGGCCGTGGAGCTGACGCGCGGCCTCGCCGGGCAGCGGCCGGACCTGGTGGTGTGGGGCGAGAGCGGGGTGGGCCGGGATCCGGCCGGCGACCCCGCGCTGACCGCGCGGCTGACCGCGCTGGCGCGGACGGTCGGCGCGCCGCTCCTGGTGAACGTGGACGCGCGCCGGGCGGACCGCCCCGGCATCTACAAGAGCGCGCTGCTGTTCGCTCCGGACGGACCGACCGGTGACCGGTACGACAAGATGCGGCTCGTGCCCTTCGGCGAGTACGTGCCGGCCCGGGGGCTGCTCGGCTGGGCGACGTCCGTGGGCAGGGCCGCGGAGGAGGACCGGCGCAGGGGCACCGAGCCGGTGGTGATGCGTCTGCCCAACGGGGCGCCGGGGCTGGGGGTCGGGCCGCTGGTCTGCTTCGAGTCCGCCTTCCCCAACATGGGCCGCCGCCTGGCGGGGGACGGGGCCGATCTGCTCGTGGTCCAGTCCGCGACCAGTACCTTCCAGCGGAGTTGGGCACCCGCACAACACGCCTCGCTGGCGGCGTTGCGGGCGGCGGAGACCGGGCGTCCGGTCGCGCACGTGACGCTGACCGGGATCAGCGCCGCGTACGGCCCCGACGGCCGGCGGGTGGGACCGCCCGTCGGCCGGGACGCGAGCACGGCCGTCGTCCGGGAGCTGCCGCTCTCGGGGGCGACGACGGTCTACGTCCGCTGGGGCGACTGGCCGCTGTACGGCGCGTGCGGGGTGGTCGGCGCGGTGTGCGCGGCCGGGGCCGCCGGTGCGCTCAGGCCGCCTGCTCCAGGGCGTCGCGGACGACGCGCTCGCACAGGGCGTGGGTGAGCAGGGCGTCGCGGGCGCTGAGGACCGTGCCGTCCCGGACGGCGTCGAGGAAGACGAGCACGGCCTGTTCGATGCCGCGCTGGCGGGCCACCGGGACCCAGTCACCGCGCCGGCGGACGCTCGGCTGGCCCTTGTGGTCGATGATCTCGGAGAGGTTGAGGACCTGGCGCTTGGTGTCCTGGCCGGAGACCTCCAGGACCTCCTCGGTGGAGCCGTTCATCCGGTTCATGATGCCGAGGGCGGTGAAGCCGTCGCCGGAGAGCTGGAGCACCACGTGGTGCATCAGGCCGTCGCGGACCCGGGCGCGGACGTCGACGTGGTCGGCCTCGCCGGGGAGGAGGAAGCGGAGGGTGTCGACGACGTGGATGAAGTCGTCGAGGACGAAGGTGCGCGGGTCCTCGGGGAGGCCGATGCGGTTCTTCTGGAGCACGATCAGCTCGCGCGGGTGGTCGAGGCACTGGGCGTAGCCGGGGGCGAGCCGCCGGTTGAAGCCGACGGCGAGCGAGACGCCCCGCTTCTCGGCGAGTTCGACGATCCGCTCGGAGTCGGCGTACTCGTAGGCGAGGGGCTTGTCGACGTAGGTGGGGACGCCGGCGTCGAGGAGGCGGGTGGCGATCTCGGCGTGGGCGGCGGTGGAGGCGTGCACGAAGGCCGCGTCGAGTCCCGCGCCGAGCAGGGAGTCGAGGTCCCGGTGGCGGCGGGTGGCCGGAAGGTGGAGGGTGTCGGCGACCCGGTTCAGGGTGGTGGGGGTGCGGGTCTGGAGGTGGAGTTCGACCCCGGGGAGGGTGGCGAGGACGGGCAGGTACGCCTTCTGGGCGATGTCGCCGAGTCCGATGCAGCCGATCTTCACGGGGTCTCTCCCTCTGCGGTGGTCCGACGGCCCGTGACACGGGGGCCGTTCGCGCCGGTCAGCTTACGCGTGCGGAGTCCGGGGCCGTCGGAGGGTGCCAGTCGGCGATGCCGTCGAAGCCGCGCAGGACGAAGCCGGGGCCGAAGCGCGAGACGGTCCGGACGAGGGCGTCGCGCAGGGCGACGGCGGGGCGGGCCGAGACGAGGGTGAGTGCTCCGGTGCGGGCCGCCTTGCGGACGAGGGCGGTGGTGCGGGGCAGCCGGTCGGCGGTGTACGCGGCGAGGGCCGGGCCCGGGTCGAACGCGGCGGGGACGCGGGCGTGGTGGGCCAGGACGACGGCGTCCTCGACGGCCTGGTTCCCGCCCTGCCCGAGGGTGGGCATCATCGCGTGCGCCGCGTCGCCGATCAGCGCCGTACGGCCCCGGTGGTGGGCGGGCAGCGGGTCGGTGAGGTGGTGGACGTCATGGCGCAGCACCCGGGCGGAGTCGGCGGCGGCGAGGATCTCGGGGACGGGGCGGTGCCAGTCGCCGAAGAGCCGGAGGAGTTCGGCCCGCTCGTCGTCGGGGGCGTGGGCGCCGGCGGGCGCGGCTGCCATGGCGTAGGCGTAGATCCGGCCGTCCTTGAGGGGCTGGGTGCCCCAGATGCGGCCGGCGCCCCAGGTCTCGTGCGGGGCGAAGGGCCGTTCGGGGGCGGGGACGACGAGCCGCCAGGTGGTGCAGCCGGAGTAGCGGGGGCCCGGGTGGGCGGGGAAGAGCACGGTGCGGGCGGCGGAGCGGATGCCGTCGGCGGCGACGGCGAGTTCGGCCTCCAGCGTGCCGTCGGGGGTGGTGACGCGGGCGGGGGTCCGCGCGTCGCCGGGGTGGGCGAGCGCGGCGGGCGTGCCGGTGCGGACGGCCTCCGCCGGGAGGGCGGAGGTGAGGATCTCGACTAGGGTGGCGCGGTGGAGGAGGACGAGGGGGTCGCCGAAGCGTTCGGCGGCGGCGCGGGCGTCGGTGCGGGCGAGCCAGCGTCCGTCCGGGGCGCGCATCCCGCCGTCGCCCTGCCAGGCGGCGAGCTCCCGGACCCGGTCGCCGAGGCCGAGGACGTCCAGGGCGCGCAGGGCGTTGGGGGCGAGGCCGATGCCCGCGCCGACGGGGGCGAGGTCGGCGGCGCGTTCGAGGACGGTGACGGTCCAGCCGCGCCGGTGGAGGGCGACGGCGGCGGTGAGGCCGCCGATGCCCGCTCCCAGGACGACGGCACGGTGTGGTGACATGACTGCTCCCTCGGTCGGGGACGGCATCGCCGGCCACCGGCACTACAGCTGTAGTCGGTAGACGTCCTGACCGTACTACAGGTGTAGTCGGGTGCGGTAGGTAGGTTGTCCCCATGACCGCCCGCACCCCCGCCCAGGCCCCGGAACCCGCCCCGACCCGCGCCGAGCGGATCGGCGACGCGGCGCTCGACCTGCTGGTGGAGCGCGGGATGCGGGGGCTGACCCACCGCGCGGTGGACGAGCGGGCCGGACTGCCCCAGGGCTCGACCTCCAACCACGCGCGGACCCGCCAGGCCCTCCTGGAGACGGCCGTCCGGCGCCAGGCCGAGCGCGAGGCCCGTGTCCTCGCGCCGCACGAGCTGCCGCCGCCCGGCGCGGGTCCCGGTGTCCTCGCGGACGCCCTCGCCCTCGCGCTGCACCGCTATCTGACCGACCACAGGTCGCTGCTCGTCTCCCGCTACGAGCTGGCCCTGGAGGCGACCCGCCGCCCCGAGCTGCGCGGCTTCTTCGACCGGGCGGGCTCGGCCTTCCACGATCCGGTGACCGCGATGATGCGCGGCGCCGGTTCGCCCGCCCCCGAGCGGCACGCGCTCTCGGTCATCGCCTGGTGCGAGGGGCTGATGTTCTCCTGCGCCGCCGGCTCCTTCCACGCGGCCGTGCCGAGCCGCGCGGAACTGCGGACCGGCTTCGACGAGTTGCTGCGCGGAATGCTCACCGGAGCGTCACGCTGAACCGCTGGCGCCCGCCCCGGCCGTCCGCCACGATGTCCCATATGACCACCGATCGCATCGCCGTACCCGAGCGCGTCCACCCGGATACCACGACCGGCGAGCGCCAGGCCCTGGAACAGTGGCTGGAGTTCCACCGCACGACCCTCGCGATGAAGTGCGCCGGCCTCTCCGACGAGCAGCTCCGCACCCTCGCCGCCCCGCCCTCCGAGCTCAATCTGCTCGGCCTGGTCCGCCACATGGCCGAGGTCGAACGAGGCTGGTTCCGCAAGGTCCTCGCGGGCGAGGAGACCCGGTGGCTCTACGCCACCGACGAGGACGACGACCGGGACATCCACACCACCGACGGCGACACCTACGAGGAGGCGTACGCCACCTGGCAGGCCGAGATCGCCCACGCCCGCGCGCTGGCCGCGGAGCACGCCCTCGACGACCTCGGCGCGGGCACCCACCACCGCACCGGCGACCTCATCAACCTGCGCTGGATCTACCTCCACATGATCGAGGAGTACGCGCGGCACAACGGTCACGCCGACCTCCTCCGCGAGCGCATCGACGGCAGCGCCGGCCTCTGACGCACCGCGCCGGTCAAGGAGGGTGACCGGGCGCTCACCCGTGCGGGGCATTCCCCGCCGGTAGGGGTTCGAAGACCGGCGCCGGACCAGCAGAGTGGCGCGGGTGCAAGGAACCCGAACCCCCGCGCAGCTCCTGGTCGGAGCGGCCGTCGCCGCCGCCCTGACCGGGTGCGTGGCCGTCGACGGGCCGCCCCAGGCGCCCGCACCGGCCCCCGTGCCCGCCACCGATCCCGTACGACCCGCCCACGACGTGGAGCCGCAGATCGTGCTCCAGGGCCCGGCCCGGGAGGCGCTCGAAGCGGCACTCCCGTCGCCCGCGCCCACCGCCGCCGTCGCGCCGCCGCGCGGCGAGACCCGCCGTGCCACCGGCCACGCGGCCCCGTCCCGCACCGCCGCGCCGAAGCCCTCCTCCCCCGCCGCCGGACGGCCTTCCGCCCCGCCCCCGGCCCCCCGGGTGTCGCCTCCCGCCACACCGGACGTCCGGGAGCTGGAGCGGCTGGCGGAGCAGCTGCGGCAGACCCCGCCGGTCGCCGGGAAGGACGTGTGCGACCTGGGCGAGAGGTACGGCGGCTGGGACCCCGCGAGCGTGCAGGCCGGACTGTGCCGGAGCGCGTACGAGCGCTGAGCGCGGCGCTCAGCCCTCGCGCAGCCGCCGGTCCAGCCGCTCGATCTCGGCCCGGACCCCCGTCCCGTACCGGTCGTCGTCGAGGGCTTCCGAGGCGGCGCGGGCCCGTTCGAGGTGGGCCCGCGCCGCGTCGGGCCGGCGCAGCTTGGCGTAGTCGGCGGCGAGGTTGAGGTGGAGCGAGGGGTAGAGGGCCCGCAGGGCGGCGGCCGAGTCGTGCGCGGCGAGCCTCCCGTCCTCCAGGCCCTCGGCGGCGCTCAGGGCGCGCAGGTCCCAGGCCAGTTCGGTGTCCGGGTCGTCCTGGGTGTCCGCCAGGTAGTGGGCGAGGGTGCAGCGGTGCAGGGGGTCCCCGTCGGGGCCGAGCTGCTGCCACAGGACGCCGAGGCGGTTGCGCGCCTCCTCCCGGTCACCGCCGTGGAGCAGCATCCTGGCCTGCCCGATCCTGGTCAGGACCCCCTCGTCCGATGTCCGCTGCTGCTCGGTCACCGCGGCCTCCCGGCGCTCGCACTGCGTGGAGGTCCGACGCTAACCGGCCGCGGCCCCGATCACGCCGAGGCTCAGCCGAGGTCGGGGATGCGCCAGTCGATCGGCTCGTGCCCCTGGGCGGCGACGGCCTCGTCGATCTGGGTGAACGGCCGGGAGCCGAAGAACTTCTTCGCCGACAGCGGCGAGGGGTGGGCGCCCTTCACCACGATGTGCCGCTCCTCGTCGATCAGGGGCAGCTTCTTCTGCGCGTAGTTGCCCCACAGGACGAAGACGGCCGGGTCCGGGCGGGAGGCGACGGCCTTGATGACGGCGTCGGTGAACTTCTCCCAGCCCTTGCCCTTGTGCGAGTTCGCCTCGCCGGCGCGGACGGTGAGCACCGCGTTGAGCAGCAGGACGCCCTGCTCGGCCCACGGCATCAGATAGCCGTTGTCCGGGATCGGGTGGCCCAGCTCGGCCTGCATCTCCTTGTAGATGTTCCGCAGCGACGGCGGGGTCTTCACGCCGGGCCGGACGGAGAAGCAGAGGCCGTGGCCCTGGCCCTCGCCGTGGTACGGGTCCTGACCGAGGATCAGGACCTTCACCTTGTCGTACGGGGTGGCGGAGAGGGCCGCGAAGACCTCGTCCTTCGGCGGGTAGACCGGCCCTGCGGCCCGCTCCCGCTCGACGAACTCGGTGAGCTGCTCGAAGTACGGCTTGTCCAGCTCCTCGCCGAGGACGCCCCGCCAGGACTCGGGCAGCATGTTGATGTCGGTCACGGTCCACAACCTCCGGTGGTTCGGCAGTTCCGGATACGGAACCTACCGGGGCCCACTGACAACGGGCCCCGGCGGCCCTCCGTACCGTCCGCTACCAGCTGGCCCGGCGGTGCAGCTCCCACAGCTGCATGACGGTTTGCGGGTCGAGCGCGCGCTCGCCGCCGCCGATGTCCTCACGGGCCGCGATGTACAGCTTGCCCTGCCACAGCGGCAGCAGCCGGACGTCCTCGACCATGATCGACTGCGCTTCCTCGAACTCGTCCGAGACGGCCCCGCGGTCGCTCTCGCGGCGGGACTTGGGCAGCAGCTCGTCGGTGATGCGCGGGCTCAGGTAGGGGGTGCCGAGCACGTTCTTCTTGCCCAGGAAGGGGGCGATGAAGTTGTCCGGGTCCGGGAAGTCGGGGAACCAGCCGCGCCCGAAGACGGGGTACTCGCCCTGCTGGTAGGCCGCCTGGTACTCGGTCCACGGCTTGCCCTGGATGGTGACCTTGAAGAGGCCGGACTCCTCCAGCTGGCGCTTCAGCTCGGCGAACTCGGCGGCCGTGGAGGAGCCGTACCGGTCGGTCGTGTACCAGAAGCTCAGCTCGACCTTGTCCTTGATCCCGGCCTTGCGCAGGATCTGCTTGGCCTTGGCCTTGTCGGGGTGGCCGTAGGTGTCGAAGAACTTGGTGGTGTGGGCGGCGATCCCCTTGGGCACCATCGAGTAGAGCGGCTCGGCGGTGCCGCGGTAGACCTTGCTGACCAGCTCGTCGCGGTCGACGAGCTGCGCGATGGCCCGGCGGACGGCCGGGTCGGCGACGGACTCGTCCTCCGTGTTGAAGACCAGGTAGCGGATGTCGGCGCCGGTGGACTCGACGAGCTGGAGGCCCTTGTTCTCCTCCTTGTCGGCCTCCAGGGAGGTGACCTCCTCCGCGGTGAGGCCGCGGTAGGTGGCGTCGATCTCATCGGCGCGCAGCGCCTTGACCATCGCCTCCGAGTCGTCGAAGTACTTGATGGTCACGCCGCCGTTCTTGCGGTCGGCGAAGCCCTTGTAGTTCGGATTGCGGGTCAGCTCGGCCGTCTTGCGCTCCTCGTACCCGTCCAGGACGTACGGGCCGGAGCCGGCGATCTTGCCGTCCTTGCGGAGCTGGTCCGCGGGGTACTCGGCCGGGTCGACGATCGACATCGCCGGGGTGGCGAGGATGAAGGGGAAGGTCGCGTCGGCCTTGTTCAGCTTGAAGACGATCTGGCGGTCCCCGACCGTCTCGATGGAGTCGAGCGAGCCCAGCATGCCGTTGGGGCCGCCCTCGGCGTCGATCGTGCGGATGCGCTCGATCGAGTGCTGCACGGCCTTGGCGTCGAGCTTGTGGCCGTTGGAGAACTTCAGCCCTTCCAGGAGCGTGCACTCGAAGACCCGGCTGGACGCGTCGGTGAATTTGCATTCGGCCGCGTCGGGCTTCGGCGTGGTCGTTCCGGTCGGGAAACTCACCAGGGTCTGGTAGACGTTCCTGAAAAGCTCCCAGGAATTGTCCCAGGAAGCCGCCGGATCGAGCGTGGAGGGGGAACTCGTCGTCCCGATGGTGATCCTCTGCTCCCCGGCGGACTCGGTATCCGAGAAAACACCGCATCCGGATACCAGGGATATGGACGCAAGGGCTGCAGCGGCCTGCAGACTCGTCCGGTTGAACACGTGCACGCTCCTCGTTCAGCCTGGGGTCGGCCGACGATACCGCAGTACCCCGCCAGGTCAATGGGCGAGCCCGGCGGGGCACTTGAGACGATCGAGTGGCAACCGGGGCCAATCCGGACAGGAAATCCGGAAAGTGTCCGGTTATCGGTCACCCGACTCCGGCGTTCAGGAAAATGCCGCCGTCGACGACCAGCGTCTGTCCGGTGATCCAACCCGACTGGTCCGAGGTCAGGAAGGCGGCGGCGCCGCCGATGTCCTCCGGGACGCCGAGCCGGCCCATCGGGTAGGCCGCGGCGGCCTCGGCCTCGCGGCCCTCGTAGAGCGCCTGGGCGAATTTCGTCTTCACGACGGCCGGGGCGATGGCATTGACCCGGACGACCGGAGCGAATTCATGCGCCAGCTGCTGGGTCAGATTGATCATGGCGGCCTTGCTCACGCCGTACGCCCCGATGAAGGGGGAGGCGGAGATTCCGGCGACGGAGGCGATGTTCACGATCGTTCCGCCGTGTTCTTTCTGCCAGGCGTGCCAGGTCCGCTGCGCGAAACCGAGCGCCGAGACCACATTCGTCTCGAAGACCTTTCGGGCCACGTCCAGGTCCAGGTCCGCGATGGGACCGAAGACCGGATTCGTGCCGGCGTTGTTCACCAGGTGGTCGACGCGGCCGAAGGCGTCCATCGCGGCCTCGACGGCGGCGGCCTGGTGCGCGGTGTCGTGGGCCTTGCCCGCGACGCCGACGGCCCGGTCGGCGCCCAGGCGCTCCACGGCCTCCTTGAGGGCCTCCTCGCCGCGTCCCGTGATGACGACCCGGTCACCGCGGGCGACGAGCGCCTCCGCGATGCCGAAGCCGATGCCCCGGCTGGCGCCGGTGACGAGCGCGACCCTGCCGGAGAGCTCCGGCGGCTGCTGTGCGGTCATCCCCTTCTCCTTCTCTCGCTGCGCCGGGTCAGTTGAGGGGGCCGCCGGCCACGTACATGACCTGGCCGGAGACGAAGCCGGCGTCGTCGCCCGCGAAGAAGGCGATGGCGTTGGCGACGTCCTCGGGGCGGCCGACGCGCTGGACCGGGATCATGGAGGCGGCGGCGGCCTGGAAGTCCTCGAAGCCCATGCCGACGCGCTCGGCGGTCTGGGCGGTCATCTCGGTGACGATGAAGCCGGGGGCGACCGCGTTGGCGGTGATGCCGAACTTGCCCAGCTCCTTGGCCAGCGTCTTGGTGAAGCCCTGGAGGCCCGCCTTGACGGCCGCGTAGTTGGCCTGGCCGCGGTTGCCGAGCGCCGAGGAGGAGGAGAGCGAGACGATCCGGCCGAAGCCCGCGTCCACCATGTGCTTCTGACAGGCCTTCGCCATCAGGAACGCGCCCTTGAGGTGCACGTTCATGACGAGGTCCCAGTCGGCCTCGGACATCTTGAAGAGGAGGTTGTCGCGGAGGACGCCGGCGTTGTTGACGAGGATCGTGGGCGCGCCCAGCTCGTCGGCGACCCGGGCGACCGCGGCCTCCACCTGGGCGCCGTCGGAGACGTCGCAGCCGACCGCGAGGGCGCGGCCGCCCGCGGCGGTGATCTTCTCGACGGTGTCCTTGCAGGCCGCCTCGTCGAGGTCGAGGACGGCGACGGCGCGGCCCTCGGCCGCCAGGCGGATCGCGGTGGCGGCGCCGATGCCCCGTGCGGCACCGGTGACGACGGCTACGCGCTGCTCGGTGGTGGACATGCTTGCTTCTCCTCGCCCTCAGGGGTTCCCGGGCTCTCCCCCGGGACATGAGCGACCGCTTAGTATCGACCGCTGGACGAGACGCTAGAAGCCCTGGCACCCGGTGTCAACGGCCCACCGGGTGCACCCCGTCACTCCGCCGTCACGCGCCGCGCGGGAGGCGGCGCATGGCGGCGCGGACGGCGGCGCGTCACGGCGCGGACGGCGGCGCGCCGCCACGCCGGAGGCCGTGCGTCACGAAGCGGAAGACCGTGCGCCGCGGAGCGGAAGACCGTGCGTCACGGAGCCGGAGGCCGTGCGCCGCCGCGCCGGAGGCCGTGCGTCACCGCACCAGGAGGTCGAGCAGGCGTTCCACCTCGGCCTCGGGGTCCCCGGTGAGGCCCGTGTGCACCGGGCCCGGCTGGACCACCGTGGAGCGCGGCGCGATCAGCCACCGGAAGCGGCGCCCCGCGTCGTCCCGGGCGGCCTGTCCGGCAGCGTCCCCGCCCAGGCAGACGCCCTCGACGGCACGCAGGGCCGCGCGGACGCCGGTCACGTCGGCCGCGGGGTCGAGCGCGGCCAGTCTGGCCTCGTCGAGGTGGGTGCGGGCGGCAACGAAGGACCGGGCACGGCAGTAGACGACCACGCCCGCGTTGAAGCACTCGCCGCGCTCGACGCGCGGCACCACGCGCAGCAGCGCGTACTCGAAGACATCGCGGTCGGTCACGTGGTGCTGTCCTTGTCGCTGCTGTTCTTGCCGCTGCTGTTCTCGGTGGCCTGCGGCCGGGGGGCGAGGCGCTCGGCGAGCCAGCCGGGCGGCTGCTGCGGGCGGTGCTCGGTGCGCGGGCCGAGGGTGATCCGCTCGTGGATCGTGGCGGCGCGCGGCAGCAGGGCCTCGACGTACGCGGCGCGCACGGCGTCGGTGGAGTCGAAGCCGGGCTCGTCCACCAGCCACTCGTCGGGCACGTCGGCGGCGACCCCGTCGAGCAGTTCGCGGGTGACGAGCGGGGCGAGCTCGGCGGCGGCCGCGGCGACGTCCGGGCCGAAGGGGGCGAGGGCGTGGTCGGAGGCGTCGTACGGCTTGGCGGCCGAGGCCGCGGCACCGGGCCAGTTGTGGTGCCAGATCATGGTGGCGCCGTGGTCGATGAGCCAGAGGTCTCCGTGCCAGACGAGCATGTTCGGGTTCCGCCAGGACCGGTCGACGTTGTTGATCACGGCGTCGAACCAGACGACCTTCCCGGCCTCCGCCGGGTCGACCTCGTACGCCAGCGGGTCGAAGCCCAGCGAGCCGGGCAGGAAGTCCATGCCCAGGTTGAGCCCGCCGCTCGCCTTGAGCAGCTCCTGCACCTCCTGGTCGGGTTCGGAGAGCCCGATGACCGGATCGAGCTGGATGGTGACCAGTTCGGGCACGCGCAGCCCGAGCCGACGGGCGAGCTGCCCGCAGATCACCTCGGCCACCAGCGTCTTGCGGCCCTGTCCGGCGCCGGTGAATTTCATGACATACGTGCCGAGATCATCGGCCTCGACGATCCCGGGGAGCGATCCGCCCTCGCGCAGGGGCGTGACGTAGCGGGTCGCCGTCACTTCATTAAGCATCGGGCCAGGCTAACCGCCCGGGTCCGCCCGGGCCGGGGCGGGAACCGGCGGGTCCTCGGAGGAGTCCTGGGATCATGGGGGCGGGGCCGGGGGGCCCTGCGGAGGATCACCAGGGGGAGTCCATGGACCTGTTCGACTTCGAGGCGGGCGGCCGCGACGACAACGGGCCGGACGTGGGCGGTCACGGCTGCGGCTGGGGGACGGTCCTCTTCCTCGGCATCTGCGTCCTGCTCGTCCTCGCCGCCCAGTGGGCCTTCGGCGCGGTCGGCGACCTCTTCGGCTGGCTGCTCGGCCTGCTGGACTGACCGGCCTGCCCGGCGGGCCCCCGGCTCCGTGCGCCCCCGGCGGGGCCGGCGCGCCTCAGGGCGTGCCGGGGGTCCCGGTCGGGGCGGCGGGCTCGGGACAGGCGACGGTGCCGGGCCGGACGGAGAGCCTGAGCTTGGGCGTGGTGAGCAGCCCGGGGATCTGGAAGTCCTGCGCGGTGCCGCTGATCCGGTCGAACTTGGCGTAGCGGGCCTGGATGCCGAAGCGGTGCTGCGGGGCGCCCAGCGGGTTGGGCACGTAGGTCCCGGCGGGGTCCTTGACCGTGCGGACGTCGGCACCGTTGACGTTGAGGTCGACGATGCCGTCCATGTCGAGTTCGCCGGTGGCGTTCCTGAGGTCGAGGACGGTGTTCTGGGTGCGGATCTCCCAGGAGCCCGGGTCGTCGTCGCCGAGGGTGAGCAGCAAGGTGTACGTGGCTCCCGCGATCTGCTGGCGCCGGCTGAGGCAGAGGCCGTTGAGGACCCCGTCCGCGAAGCCCATCCGCAGCACCCGCACGCTGCCGGCCGTGCCGTCGGACCGTACGACCTCCTGGTCGACTACGGCGGCGCCGTACTGCGTCCCGTACAGGCTGCTGGTGGTGAAGTCGACGGGCTGCTCCTGGATGCGGAGGCCGACGGCGAGCGCGCCGGTGGCCATCGCCGAGCCGAGCCCGCCGGCCGCGAGGAGCGCGGGCACGGCGACGAGGAGGCTGCGCCGCCAGTGCGTGCGGCCCTCGTGGCGGAGGGAGGCGGGGCGGAGGGGGCCGGGGCGTGGGTCCGAGCGGCTCATGGCGTGGTCACCGTGATCGTTCCGGGGAGGTGGACGGGGTTGTCGGTCGAGTTGAGGGCAGCGTGGTCGTCGACGGTCCGGATGGCGTAGATGTCGCCCGCGAAGTCCTCCGCGCCGGCGGTCAGCGGGATCAGCGAGCCGAAGAAGTCGAGCAGTCCCTGGACCCCGCAGATCTTGAGCAGGACGCGGACGCAGACGTTGGTGATGTTCCCCCACATCGTCGTGGTCTCGGGCCGGCCGGCGCTGTCGTAGCCGCCGAGCGAGCCCTCGTTCGGCACGTCGATGACGACGGTGTGGCCGTCGGCCCGCTGCGTCACGTTCATGTGGGAGCGGATCTTCAGTTTGGTGAAGGTGTACTTGTTGGTGACCCGGGTGGTGCCGTCGGAGAGCCGGATCGTGACGTCCTTGTCGACGGTCAGGGAGACGGCGACCATGCTGTCGATGGTCACGTGGAGGGGGTGGGGCGAGGGCAGGAACGGTACGCCGAGCGGGGTCACGGCCGCGGGCGGCCGCCCGGCGGCGCTGCTCGGCTGCCCGGCGGCGAGGGCGGTGGCGACGGCGAGCAGCAGCGCGGCCACGACCGCGACGGCCTTGCGCCGCCCCCGTACCCCCACCGCCCCTTGTGCACCTGCCCAACTCCGCTTGCGCCCCGCGCCGTCCCCCTCCCGTGTTTCCGCGCCCGTCACGCCTCCACCGCCTCGGGTGCGGCTCCGGTCCCGGCGGCGCGGGGGCGCTTGACGCCCCAGCCGACCAGCATCGAACCGCCGAGCACGCCGAGGAGCATGCCGAGGAGGAAGCCGCCGAGGTTGGAGACGACGAGGGAGACCACGGCGAGGACGCAGCCGATGAGGCCGAAGGTGTAGCGCTGCCGGGGGGCGGCGATCGGGATGAGCCCGCACAGGATCATCCCGCCGCCGACGAGGTACCCGGCGACGCCGCCGAAGCCGGTGCTGACGATGAGCTGCACCGAGCTGAGGGAGAACTTGAGCACGGTCCAGCCGCCGGCCACCAGCCAGAGCCCGCCCCAGAAGGGGCGGGTGCGGCGGAAGGCCCGGAACCAGGCGTACGCGCTCCGCATCCGGGCGTACGCGGCCCTGCCCCGGCCCTCTCCGCGCCCCTCCCCGTTCCCCTCGCGGCCCCTCCCCCGGCTCAGCACGCCGTGGCCGTTCCGGCGACGACCCTCAGCTTCAGGTTCGGCAGCACCAGGGCACCGGCCATCTCGGCGTCGTACGCGGTGGCGTTGAGGCCGTGCAGCTTGATGGAGCTGCCGCCCTCGCCGCCCGCCGAGCCGAGTCCGAAGCCTCCGGGGAGCGCGCCGGTGAGCGGCTTGCCGGCGACGGTGACCTGGTCGGCGGACTGGCCGAGGACCGCGTTCTGGAGGGTGGTCGGGCCGTAGGCCTGGAGTTCGGTGGCCTGGATGTAGAGGTTCGAGGCGTCGATGTCGGTGGTGAAGCTCGCGGGCGGGGTCGCGGTCACCGTCTGGCCGCCGGTGAGCAGGAGCGAGTACGGCACGCCCGCGATCGACTGGTGGACGATCCCACAGAGTCCGGCGAGGCCGGCGCTGGCGAAGCCGACCCGCGCCATCGCGGTGTTGGTGGTCGTGGTGCCGTCGGGGCGGCCCACGGCCGGGGTGTTGACGATGGCGCCGAAGCCGGTGCCGGACACGCCGTTGGAGGTGAGGGTGAACGGCTGCCCGGTGACGCTGAAGTTGGCGGCGAGGGCACCTTGTGCAAGTGCCGCGCCGAGCGCGCCGACGGCCAGGCAGGAGGGCACGAGGGCGAGGGCGCCGCGGCCCCAGCGGGTGCCGCGGCGGGTGCCGTCGGCGGCCTCGGCGAGCATCCGGGCGTTCCAGCCGGCGGTGGCGCGGACGCCGTCGGCGCCGAGCCGGGCGAGCGAGCCGCCGGCCTTGCGGGGGCCTGCGAGGAGGGGGTTCATGCGGGGCCGCTCCCAACGGATGCGGGGGACACGGGGGTCCCGTCGGTGGCGCGGGTGCGGCGCAGGAGGCCGCCGCGGCGCTTGGCGGGCTTCTCGGGCAGCCAGCCGAAGGCCATGGCGCCGCCCAGGACCGAGAGGGTCATGCCGACGAAGAGGCCGCCGAGGTTGGAGAGGGGGAAGGAGGCCACGCCGGCGATGACGGCGATGGTCCCGGCGGTGTGGCGCTGGCCGGGCAGGGCGAGGACGAGCAGGGCCATCGCCATGATGACGACGCCGCCCGCCATGCCGGCGATGCCGCCGACGCCGACCTGGAGGATCTTGCCCAGCGGGGCCATCGGCAGGAAGAAGATCACGAAGCCGCCGAGGGCGATCCACAGCGCGGCCCAGAACGGCCGGGTGCGGCGCCAGCGGCGGAAGGCCCGGCGGGCACGCGCCGGGGCGGAGGGCGGCGGCACGTGGGGGCCGGTCGCGGCGGGCGCGCCGGAGGTCTCGGTGTCGGGCGCGGGCGGGTCGGTGGTCGTCACGGTGGCCTCGCAGCGGCGTTCGGGAGGGGATGGGCGGACGGCCGGTCCCGGGGCGGCGCGCCCCGCGGTGGCGCGCCGTCCCGGTCCGGGTCGTGCGGTGGGGCGGTGGTGCGGCAGTGCTCATGCGGTGCGGAGGGGGTGTCAGCAGCCCGAGTCGCCGTGCTTGATGGCGATCGCGAGGTCCGGCAGCGTGATGGCTCCGGCGATCGTGGCACCGTTGGCATCGGCGTTCAGGTTGCTGATGTCGGTACGGCCACCGGTGGCGTCGAGGCCGAACTGGCCGGCGGAGCCGTCCTTGATGCCGGTGGCCTTGATGCCGTCGCCGTCGGCCGCGGCGCCGATGACGTTCGGGGTGGTGTCGCTGGCGTTCAGGGTGGCGGTGGCCGCCTTGAGCGCCTGCGCGTCGAGGATGAGCTTGTTGGCCTGGAGCCCGGCGCCGTTGACCAGCTGGTCGCTGGTGAGCGGGGTCTGGGCGGCGGGCGAGGAGATGTTGAGCGACCAGGTCCCGAGGCTGCCGACCACCGGGAGGTTGACCGACTGGGTGGCGTGGACGCAGATCCCGTCGAGGCCCGCCTTGGCGATGCCGATCTGTGCGGCGCCCTTGGCCCCGCCGGCGTCGATGGTGTGCATGACCGCGCCGATGCCCTGCGGGGCCGCCACCGTCTTGGAGCTGAGGGTGAACGGCACGCTGGTCAGGGACAGGTTCGCCGCGAGGGCGCCCTGGACCATCGCGGTGGCCATGGCCGCGACCGCCGCGCCGGCGGGGACGGCGAGGAAGGCCGATCTGCGCCAGCGGGTGACGCCTCTGGGCTCGTTCTGCATGAGGGTTCTCCAACCGTTGTCCGCGCGGGTGGCGCGGGGTGGGGGCGAGGGACAGCCGTGCGTCCGGGGCCGGAGGCCGAGGACGACGGACACTCAGCGGCTGCCTGTTCGAGAATTGGACACTGTGAGAAGTTGTGTCAATAGTGCGGACAGGCTCCATGGATTTGTCGTGGCTCCGGAGGCTCTCCGGCGCTGCTCTACGCTGGCTCGATGGCACGCTTCAGGGAGACGGTCCGGACACTGCTGCGCGAACGCCTGCTGGACGCAGCCTTCGAGCGCGTCGCCCGGCACGGTTTCGACAAGCTGCGCATGGCGCATCTGGCCGGCGACGTGGGCGTCAGCCGGCAGACGCTGTACTCCGAGTTCCCTTCCAAGGAGGCGGTCGGCGAGGCGCTGTTCCGGCGCGAGCTGGAGCGCTGCCTGGTCGGCATCCAGCAGGGCCTGGACGCGCACCCGGACGACCTCCGTGCCGCCGTGGAGGCGGCCGTCGGCTTCACGCTGACGCTGGCCGGCCGCAACCCCCTGATCAGGGCGATGCTGACGAGCACCGGCGAGGGCGGACTCCTCCCCTATCTGACGACCCGGTCGGCCGCCGCCTTCGACCTGGCCACGGCCATGATCGGGACGTACGTGGCGGAGACCTGGCCGTCCATCGACCCGGTCGCGCGCGAGCTGGCGGTGGACACGGCGGTACGCCTGACGGCGAGTCACGTCGTCCAGGCCACCGCCTCCCCGGAGGAGTCGGCCCGCCGCATCGCGGACACGGCGGTACGGGTCGCCCTCAGCACCGGCCACGAGCGGCTGCCGGCGGACGCGTCCCGCGGCTGAACCGGCCGCGGCGGCAGCTCCGTTCCTCCGGGACCTCGGTGGCCGGGTTCCGCCCTTCCCGGACCCCGGCGGCGGCGCGGCTCCGCCTCCTACGGCGGCCGGGGCCCCGCGTACTCCTCCAGTACGGGCCGGTTGCCGAGGCCCGGCGCGGTGGAGACGGGGTAGGCGCGCAGCCCGACCCGCCCCTCGACCCGGTCGATCGCGCCCCAGCCGTACTGCCGGGAGTCGTCGGACAGGTCGGGGTTGTCGCCCAGGTAGAAGAAGCCGCCCTCCGGCACGGTCCGCAGCTCCGCGCGCGCCGAACGGGTGCCCTCCGCCGAGCAGCACGCGCCCGCGCGGTGGGCCCGCTCGGCCCACTGGGAGGCGGCCACCCGGCGGACGGGCCCCTTCCCGCCCTCCTGGAGCAGGACCTGGAAGGGCTCCTCGCCGGTCGACACGATCGCCACCCGGTCGCCGGGCAGTCCGATCACGCGTTTCACCATGAGGGAGTCCTGCCGGCCGCCGCGCAGCAGGACGACGTCGAAGCGGCGCACCCGCCCCTCCGAGCCCGGCGAGACGAGGATCCGGTCGCCCGGGCGCAGGGTCGGGTCCATGCTGGCCCCGTCGACCCGGACGCCGAGGGCGGTCACGGCCACTCCCGCGAGCAGGGCGAGCAGGGCGCCGGTCCCCAGGACGGCGCCGAGGACGCGGCCCGCCCTCATCGGCGACCCCTTCGGCGGCTCCTTCGGCCGGGGTGCGGTACGGCCCCGGACCGGTCGAATTCGGTCATGGCGGGAAGGTAGGCCGGGTGGCGGGCGGCGGCTGTGACCGTACCGCTCAGCCTTGTTGACCGCGCGTCGACAAGGCAGCCGATCCGGGTACGGGCGGGGGTACGGGCCCGGCCCCGGTTCCGGGTACGTCCCCGGGACCGGGCCCGGGGACGCGTACGGCGTCCCGGTCGCGGACCTGGTAGGCGCGCGGGGTCTCGCCGGTCCAGCGGCGGAACGCGCGGTGGAAGGCGCTGGGTTCGGAGAAGCCGAGCCGGCGGGAGAGGCGCTCGATGGAGACCCGGCCCGCGGTCAGCTCCGCGATGGCGTGATCCCGCCGCACCTGGTCGCGCAGCCGCTGGTACGTGGTGCCCTCGGCGGCCAGTTGCCGGCGGAGGGTCTGCGGGCTGACCGAGAGCCGCTCGGCCAGCTCCTCAGGCGTGGGGACGGGCCCGGCCGGCAGCGCCCTTCCGATGAGATGACGCACCCGGCCGGTGGCGGTGCTGCCCCACTCCGAACAGACGAGCACCCCGTCGGGGGCGCGGCGGAGAAAGGCACGGAGCGCCTCCTCGTCCCGCAGGACGGGCTCGTCGAGGTCGGCGCGGTCGAAGACGACGGCGGTGCGCCCGGCGCCGAAGACGCAGGGGGCGTCGAACAGCAGGGCGTACTCGGCGGCGTGAGGGGGCTCGGCGTGGGCGAACTCGACCCGGCGCAGCCCGATCCGGCGGCGGACGAGCCAGCCGGCGAAGCGGTGCGCGACGAGGACCGTGGCCTCGGCCCCGAAGTGGAGGGGGTCGTCGTAGCCGGAGACGTCGAACTCCAGCCGGACCTCGTCGGGGGCGCCGCGCTCCCCCGCCGGCACGGCCGGTTCGACGAGTCGGAAGCTCGGGCCGCCGGGGAAGAGGGAGTAGAAGGTCCGGGCGCGGTGCAGGGCCTCGCGCAGGTCGCGGCTGCCGTGGACGACGACGTGGCCCATCATCGCGAAGGTGCCGACCTTGGTGGGGGCGCCGCCGAAGCCGATCAGCTCGTCGTCCAGGGCCGCCCAGAGCATCCGGACGAGCCGCCCGAACCGCGCGGAGGGCACCCGCTCCGGACCGCGCGCCCCGCCGCCGGCGTGCGGCCCGGGGCCGCCGTGCGGCCCGGGGCCGCCGTGCGGCCCGGGGCCGGCGAGGAGTTCGGGCGGCAGTCCGGCGCGCGCGAGCAGCGGCCCCGCGGCGATCCCGCGCCGCTGGGCGCCCAGCACCACGGCCCGTACGTGATGGGCGCTGACCGACCCCGTCCGCATCCCCGCCCCCCGCGCGCTTGACACTTCACCTGTCGACTGTCCAGGTTCGGACACTCTAATGCGAACTGTAAGGCGGTTGGGGGAGTCTGGGCCGAACAGGGCGTACGTCACAGGAACTCCGTCTACCGTCGCTCCCGGAACACGCCAGAGGCGCATCGAGAGGGGCAGGCATGAGCGGAGTGGCACGGCGGACCGTGGTGGCGGCCGGCGGGGCGGGGCTCGCGGCGGCGGCACTGGCCGCCTGCGGGGGCTCGGACGCGGAGGGGGACACCGGCACCGGAGGGGCGGACGGCGCGCCGGAGGGTCCGCTGGCGAAGATCGGGGAGATCCCGGTGGGCGGCGGCAAGGTCCTGGCCGGCAAGGGGGTCGTGATCACCCAGCCGAAGGCCGGGGAGTACAAGGCCTTCTCGTCGAAGTGCACCCACGCGGGATGCGCGGTGAGCGAGGTGAAGGACGGCGTGATCGTCTGCCCGTGCCATCAGAGCAAGTTCGACATCTCGGACGGCAGCGTGAAGTCGGGCCCGGCGACGTCGCCCCTGCCGCCGGAGCCGATCGAGGTGAAGGGCGAGGAGATCTCCTTCGGCTGACCGGCTGACCGGCCGCCCGGGCAGGCGCCCGGACCGGGCCGCTCCGGCCCGCTCTAACCCCGGCCCGCTCTAGCCCCGGCCGACGGGGCGCCTCGGCGCCTTCCAGGCGGTGAGCAGGTCGTCGGTGGTCGCGATGGTGGCGACGAGGGCGAGGGTGTTGCGGATCATCGCGGGGGTGTAGTCGGCCGGCACCCCCGCGATGGCGTCCTGGGGCACGACGACGGTGTAGCCGAGGTTCACCGCGTCGAAGACGGCGTTGGGCACGGCCACATTGGCGGAGACGCCGGTGACGACGAGCGTCCGGCAGCCGAGGTTGCGCAGCAGCGCGTCCACGTCCGTCCCGGCCAGCGGGGACAGGCCGTGCAGCCGCCGCACCACGAGGTCCTCGTCGGCCACCTGGATCGGTTCCGCGACGCGCACCGCCGTGGAGCCGCTGTGCTGTTGCACAGGAAGGCGTGCCGCGGCCCGGAAGAGGCGCGCGTTGCCGCTGGAGCCGCGCCCGTCGGGGCGCCGCTCGGCGACGGCGTGCACGACCTGCACTCCGGCCTGGTGGGCGGCGTCGACCAGCCGGGCCACGTTGGCCAGGGCGCCCGACTTCCGGGCGACGGCGGCGAGCTCGGGCAGGGCGCTGTCCGCGCCGACGACCCCCTGCTGGCACTCGACGGTGAGCAGCACGGCCCCGTCCGGCCGCAGCCGCTCGTCGAGTTCTTCCCTGTGCCCCATCGCTCCCCCTAGCATCAGCCCGGCGTCCCTGCCGCCCGCCTCCGCCTCTTGCACCGGCGCGGGCACGCCCCCATGATTTCTGACGTCTCATCAGAAATCCAGAAGGGTGCGGACGATGACCGTCGCACAGCGCCATGGCCGCCGGATCATGATGTCCCCGGAGGAGCTCGACTCCTTCCTCGCCGAGCAGCGCACCTGCCGGGTGGCGACCGTCTCCGCGGACGGCCGTCCCCACCTCAGCGCGCTCTGGTACGCGTGGGACGGCACCTCGCTCTGGCTCTACTCGCTGACCCGCAGCCGGCGCTGGGCCGAACTGACGGCCGACCCCAGGCTCTCGGTCCTGGTGGACGACGGCGAGGAGTACGGCGAGCTGCGCGGGGCGGAGCTGTCGGGGACGGCCGTCTTCGTCGGCGAGGCGCCGCGCACGGGCGAGCCCTGCCCGGAGCTCGACGCGGTGGAACACCTCTTCGCCGCGAAGAACTTCGGCCTGGACGCCATGCCGCACGACGGCCGGCACGCCTGGCTCCGGCTGACCCCGGACGCGATCGCCTCCTGGGACTTCCGCAAGCTCGCGACGCTGTAACCCGCGACGCCGCGGCCCGCGCACACCACGGGCCATGCGCACCGCGGACCGTACACGTCGCGGGCCCCGCACACGGCAGCCCGTACGCACCGCGGCGCCGCTCAGCGCGTGTGCGGCCGCCCGGCCTCCCGCAGCGCCTCGACGACGGCGCGCAGCGAGGGCCGGCGGCCGGCGTCGGTGCGCCAGGTGGCGTGGATGTGCCGGCGCATCTGCTGTCGTACGGGCACGCAGACGACCCCTTCCGGGTGCGGCCGGCCGAGCCGGGGCGTGACGCACACGCCGAGTCCGGCGGCGACGAGCGCGAGCTGGGTGTGGTGCTCGCCGGCGAAGTGGGCGATGCGCGGTTCGATGCCCTGGGAGCGGAGGGTGAACATCAGCCAGTCGTGGCAGAACTCGCCCTCCGGCCAGGACACCCAGTCCTCGTCGGCGAAGTCCTCCAGGTCCACCGCCTCCCGCCCGGCGAGCCGGTGGCCGGCCGGCAGGGCCACGTCCGCCGAGTCGTCGAGCAGATGGGCCCGCTCCAGCTCGCCGGGGACCGGGGAGCGGCGGTTGCTCCAGTCCAGGACGATCGCCAGGTCGGCGTCGCCGCGCAGCACCGCCCGCACCCCCTGCTCGGGTTCGAACTCGGCGGTGCGGACGCGCAGCTCGGGGTGGCGGGCGCGCAGGGCGGCGAGGGCGGCGGGGAAGAGGCCGCGCGCGGCGGTCGGGAAGCCGACGAGCCGGACCTCGCCGACGACCTGGCCGCGCTGGGCCTCGATGTCGGCCTGGGCGAGCTGGACGTGGGAGAGGATCCGGGCGGCGTGCTCGGCGAGCAGCAGGCCGGCGTCGGTGAGCCGCACTCCCCGCCCGTTCTTGGCGAGGAGCTGCTGCCCCACCTCCCGCTCCAGCTTGGACAGCTGCTGGGAGACGGCGGAGGTCGTCACGTGCAGCCCGTCAGCGGCGCCGCTGACGGAGCCGTGCCGGGCGACGGCGTCGAGGGTGCGCAGGCGCTCCAGGTTCAACATGTAAGCAATGCTAAGGGAAGGGGTCGACATAATCTCGCTTGTCCTACGAGGTCGGTCCGGTCACCCTGAGTGCATGAGCCACGCGACCGCCTCCGCCCCCTCACCTTCGCCCCTCCCCTCCCCGTTCCGCTCCCGCCTCCTCGACTGGCGGGTGCGCTTCGGCGTGCTGGCCCTGATCTGGGGCTTCAGCTTCCTCTTCATCAAGGTCGGCACGGACGGTTTCGCGCCCTTCCAGGTGACCTTCGGCCGGCTGCTGTTCGGTACGGCGGTGCTGGCCGCGGCGCTGCTGGTCAAGCGGGACCGGCTGCCGCGCGGGGCGCGCACGTGGGGGCACCTGGCGGTGGCGGCGTTCCTGCTCAACGCGCTGCCGTTCTCGCTCTTCGCGTACGCGGAGCTGACGATCCCCTCGACGCTGGCGGGGATCTGCAACGCGACGACCCCGCTGTGGGGCATGGTCCTCTCGCTCGTGGCGCTCTCGGAGGACCGGCCGACCCGGGTGCGCGCGGCGGGCCTCGGCATCGGCTTCATCGGCGTGCTGACGGTCCTCGGCGCGTGGCAGGGCTTCTCGGGCCTCGACGTGACGGGCACCGCGCTGGCCCTGCTGGCCTCCTTCAGCTACGCCGTCGGCTGGATCTACGTCCGCCGCACCCTGAGCGGGACCGGCTCCTCGCACCTCTCCCTGGCGACCGGCCAGGTCGGCGTGGCCACCCTGCAGCTCGCCCTCGTCACCCCGCTCTTCACCACCCTGCCGGAGTCGGTCGAGCTCCTCCCCCTGCTCGCGGTGATCGCGCTCGGCGCCCTCGGCACCGGCTACGCGATGCTGCTCCAGTACGGCGTGGTCGCGGAGGTCGGCCCGACGACGGCCTCGATGGTCACGTATTTCATCCCGGTCATCGCGACGGCGGCGGGCGTGGCCTTCCTCGGCGAACACCTCGCGTGGAACACCCCCGTGGGCGCCGCCGTCGTCCTGCTCGGCGCCGCCCTCACCCAGACCCGCACCTCCCCCCGCACCCCCGTCCCCTCCCGCACCACCGCGCCCCTGACGGAAGCCCCCCGAAAGACCCCGACCCGCGCCTGACCCGGCAGGCGGGGTTTCAGGCGGGCCGCAGCACCCCGCCGGGCCCCGCCGCCGCCGACGCGGCGAACTCCTCGAACCCGAGGTTGCCGAGCTCCAGGTTCGCGTGGACCCCGTGGACGGCGGCCGGTACGAGCCGGAACTCCCGGGGCGCCGGCGAGTCCACGAGCTCCTGGTAGTACTCCGGGTCGAGCCCGCTCTCGTCCTCCCACAGCGTGTCGACCGCGAGCAGGGCCCGTACGGGCGACTCCGCCGTGTGCCGGTCGGCAAGGAAGACGGCGGCCGGCCCCTCGTCGCCGTCCACGGCGGCCAGCACCTCCTCCACGCTCGCCCCCGACCAGCACGGCGCGTCGAGCACCCGGACACCGGTCTCGGCGTCCCCGTCCGGGCCGTCGAGCTCCGCGAGCACCTCCCGCCACGCCGTCTCGTCGCCGAAGTCGGTCCGCACGACGAACGCCGCCCAGGTGTCCCAGCCCTCGATCGCCCGTCGCGCGTCGTCCCGCCGCTCCTGATCCGTCATGCCGCCGACTCTCGCACACGGGTCCGACAGTCACCCCGCCCGCCGGCGGAGACGTCCGCGTCAGCCGTAGCTCCGGGCGGGGGCCGGGCCCGCCGCCAGGGCCACCGCGTCGGCCAGGGGTTCGATGTCGTGGCGGGTGAGCGGCGAGACCGTGAGGCGGACCCCGGGACCGGCGGCGATGCGGAAGCGGGCGCCGGGGGCGACCGCCCACCCCGCGGAGAGCAGCCGCGCGACGGCGCCCGTCTCGTCGGCGACGGGCACCCAGACGTTCATGCCGCTGCGCCCGTGCGCCTCGACGCCCCGCCGGGCCAGCGCCCGGACGAGGGCGTCGCGCCGTTCCCCGTACGCGTCGGCGACGGTCTCGGGGTCGACCGCGCCGGTGGCCCACAGGTGGGCGACGGCCTGCTGGAGGAGGCGGCTGACCCAGCCGGGGCCGAGGCGCTGCCGGCCGAGGACGCGGTCGACGGTCTCGGGGTCGCCGGTGAAGGCGGCGATGCGCAGGTCCGGCCCGTACGCCTTGGCGACCGAGCGGACGAGCGCCCAGCGGTCGGTGACGCCGGCGAGCGGACGCAGGCGCCGGGCGACGATGCCGTGGCCGTGGTCGTCCTCGATGAGCAGCACCCCGGGGTGGCCGGCGAGGACGCGGCGCAGCTGCGCCGCGCGGGCGGGGCCCACGCAGGCGCCGGTGGGGTTCTGGGCGCGGTCGGTGACGATCACCGCGCGGACGCCTTCGTGCCGGATCGCCCGCTCGACCCGGTCCGCGAGCGGCCCGTCGTCGTCGACGGCGACGGGGACGGGACGCAGCCCCAGGGCGGGGACGAGGTCGAGGAGGCTGCCCCAGCCGGGGTCCTCGACGGCGACCGCGTCACCGGGTCGCAGGTGCGCGGCGAGGACCCGTTCGATGGCGTCGAGGGAACCGGAGGCGACGCCGACCGGCCCGTCGGGGACGCCGTCGGCGTCGAACGCCGCGCGGGCGAGCCGCGCGAAGTCCGGGTCGACGGGCGCCTCCCCGTAGAGCCCGGGCCGCACGGCGTACCGCCGCGCCGCCTCGGCGAGGGCGCCGTCGAGCGGTGGCAGCAGGGCCGGGTCGGGGTTGCCTCCGCTGATGTCCCGCACGCCCGGCGGCGCCTCGACGCGCAGCGAGCCGCGCGCGGTGGTGGCGGGGCGCGGCCGCACCCGGCTGCCGCGCCGCCCGTCGGTCTCGATGACCCCGCGCTCCCGCAGGGTCCGGTACGCGGCGGCGACGGTGTTGGGGTTCACGCCGAGGTCGGCCGCCAACTCCCGCATGGGCGGCAGGTTCTGCCCCGGCTCCAGCGCGCCGGCCCCCACCCCCCGCTCCACGCTGGCGGCGATCTCCGATGCGCGACGACCTTCGATCCGATACTCTCCTAGCACAAACCAGATTATGCACTAGTGCAATACGAAGGGCAAGGGGACCCGCCATGAGCACCACGACCACCGAGACGACTTCGCCGGCCGAGGGCGGCCCGAGCTACCCGCCCACCGACCGGACCGTGCCCACGCGCTCCCGGCAGCGCGCCTCGTACGACAAGGCGCTCGTCCACGCGATCCTCGACGAGGGGTACGTCTGCCACCTCGGCTTCATACGCGACGGCGCGCCCGTCGTCCTCCCGACCCTCTACGGCCGGATCGGCGAGCGGCTCTACGTCCACGGCTCCACCGGCTCCAGCCCGCTGCGCATGGCCGGCGCGAAGGGGCCCACCGAAGCCCCGGGACTGCCCGTCTGCCTCACGGTCACCCACGTCGACGGCCTGGTCCTGGCGCGCTCCGCCTTCCACCACTCGCTCAACTACCGCTCGGTCGTGGTCCACGGCACCGCCCACCAGGTCACCGACCCCGAGGAGCTGCGCTCCGCGCTCGACGCGCTCGTCGACCAGGTCGTCCCGGGCCGCGCCGCCGACTCGCGGCCGGCGAACGCCAAGGAGCTGGCCGCCACCGCGGTGATCCGGCTCGACCTGGAGGAGGTCTCGGCCAAGGTCCGCACCGGCGGCCCCAACGACGACGCCGAGGACCTGTCCCTGCCGCACTGGGCCGGCGTGGTCCCGGTCGCCCCCCGCACCGGCGCCCCGGTCGCCTCGGCGGACCTGGACCCGGCGATCGCCCTGCCCTCCTACCTGACCGCACGCTGAGGAACCGGCATGCTCATCCATCCCTGGGACGCCGCCGCCGACGAGACCGAGTGGCGGGAGTGGCTCGCCCGCCACGACTTCGGACAGCTCGCCGTCAACGGCCTGCCCGGCGAACCGCCCTGGGTGCAGCCGGCGCACTTCCGGTACGAGGCGGAGCCCGGCCCGTACGGCAGGGTCCTCACCCACCTGGCCCGGCCCAACCCGCTGTGGCGCGCCCTTGAGGCAGACGCACAAGTGCTGCTCAGCGTCGTCGACGACTACGTGTACGTCCCCGGCCACTGGACGGCCCCAGAGGGCGAGCCCACCGAGCACGGGACCCCGACCTCGTACTACGCGGCTGTGCAACTGCACTGTGTCGCGCGCGTGGTGGACGATCCGGCGGAGAAGGCGGACCTGCTGAACCGCCAGGTCGCCCACTTCCAGCCGGACGGCGGGACCGCGCCGGTGGCCCCCGGCGAGGTCCCGTTCGGCCGGCTGCTCCCCGGCATCCGGGGACTGGTCCTGGACGTGACGGAGGTGCGCGCGAAGTTCAAGTACGCGGGCAACAAGCCGGCCGGTGTGCAGCGCCGGGTCGCGGCCCGGCTGGCCGAGCGGGCCGGCCCGGGCGACCTCGCCGCCCGCGCCCACCAGCTCCGCCGCCTGCCCGGGGACACCTGACCGACACCGCACGCCCCAACCACAGGCACAAGCCCCAGCCCCAGCCGCGCAGCCATACGGCCGTGCAACCATACAGCCGTGCAGCCGTGCAGCCGTGCAGCCGTGCGGCTATACGGCCGCGAGCTCGACCGCCCTGCGCCGCTCCGCCGCCGTCCGCGCCTCCGCGAGGGCGAGGCCGGTGACGGCCGCGAGCAGCAGCACCGTGCCGAGCACGGTCGTCACCGTCAGCTCCTCGCCGAGGAGGGTGACGGCGAGCAGCGCGGCGCTGACCGGCTCCAGGAGCATGATCACGGAGACGGTGGCGGCCCGGACGACCGCGGCCCCGGCGAAGTACAGCGCGTAGGCGAGGGCCGTCGGGATGGCCGCCACGTACAGCAGCAGGAGCAGCAGCCGGACGACGTCCTCGGTGTGCGGCAGCAGTCCCTCGACGACCGCGAGGGGCAGCACGACGAGCGCCGAGACGCCGAAGGACCACGCGGTGCTCGCGAGCGAGCCGGCGGCACCGGCACCGCTGCGGCCGAGCCAACGGGTGAGCAGGGTGAGGGCGGCGAAGCCGGCGGCGGAGAGCACCGCGTAACCGACGCCGGCGAGCCGGACCTCGGCTCCCCCGCCGCCCAGGACGAGGACGGCGAGCCCGGCGAGCGCGCCGAGGACGGCCGCGAGTCCGCCGGAGCCGAGGCGTTCGCCCATGGTGACGCGGGCGCCGGCGGCGATGAGGATGGGCCCCGCGCCGAGGGTGACGACCGTGCCGACGGCGAGCCCGGTGGACTCGACGGCGGCGAAGTAGGCGGTCTGGAAGACCGCGAGACCGAGGCCGGTGCCACCGATCCGGATCAGCCGCGTCGCGCGGCTCTCGCCGGCGGACGAGGCGGTGGACCCACCGGTGGACCCACCGGTGGAAGAGGCGGCGGACCCTGCTGATTCCGTCCGGGCCCGCCCGGGACGCAGCAGCCGCAGCGCGGGAACCGCCAGGAGCAGCAGCAGGCCGCCGGCGCAGCGCCAGAAGGAGAGGGCGAGGGGGCCCATGTCGCTGTTCCGGAACACGAGGGAGCCGGCGGCGCCGGCGGTGCCCCAGGCGATTCCGGCGACGACGAGGTAGACCAGGCTCCGCCCGACGGGCAGGGCGGGGCGCACAGCGGAAAGGGACTGCGGGTTCGACACGTGGTTTCTCCGTGAGGACGGTCGTCCGTGCGGACGGACCGGGGTGAAGGATGGTCGCCGGCTCCGCGCGCGGGCAGCGACGGACCGCTCGGGGGCGTGATCGCCCGCCCGAGCCCGGTCGGTCGTCTTCGGGAGAAGGGGCCGCGCGCGCTAGGCGGCGGGCGGCGGAAGTACGGTCGAATGCATGCTCGGCACCCTACGGGCTGGTCCGGCCGCCCGACAACTCCCCCTCGGCGCCCGCGGCGATCCCCCGCTCGCCGCTCCCGCCGCTCTCGTCACGCCCGTCGCGCTCGGCTTCGGAGCCGGCGACCGGCCCCTCGGACGGCGCCTTGGGCGCGGTGGACTGGGCGATGAAGGCCCCGACGAGGACGAGCGCGCCGCCGAGGAGCTGCGGCGTCTCCAGGTGCTCACCGAGCAGAACCCAGGCGAGGACGGTCGCGATGACCGCCTCCAGACAGGCGACGACACCGGCGACCTGCGGCGAGAGCCGGCGCACCGAGACGACGCCGGTGACGTACGCGAGGACGGTGGCGATCAGGATGATCCAGCCGAGCAGCAGCCAGGCCGGCACGGCGGTTCCGCCGAGGTCGGCGCGCCCTGCCAGCACGGACGTGTCCATGCCCCAGGGGCGGGCGACGACGGTGAGCACGAGTGCGCCGATGAGCAGCCCGTACGCGATCACCCCGAGCGGGTCGGCCGGTTCGGCCTCGTCGGCGCCCTGGTCGGAGAGGACGAAGTACCCGACCTGGCAACAGGCGGCGGCGAGCGCGAGGAGCAGCCCGAGGAGGTCGAAGCTCAGTCCGGACCAGACCTGGACGACACAGGCGAGACCGCCGACCGCGAGCACCACGCCCAGGGCGGCGGCGCGGGTGACGGGCCTGCGCTGGACGAAGCGGACCCAGCCGAGGACCAGCGCCGGGGCGAGGTACTCGATGAGGAGGGCGACGCCCACCGGGATCCGGGAGAGGGAGGCGAAGTAGAAGGCCTGGACGCCGGCGACGGCGAGCAGGCCGAAGCCGACGAGGAGGCCGGGCTTGCGGCGCAGCAGGTCCCGGTGGCGCCAGGCCACGGGCAGCATGACGAGGGCGGCGCCGGCGACCCGGAGCCAGACGACATGGAGCGGATCGAGTCCCGCCTCGATCAGCGGCTTGGCCGCCACTCCCGAACCACCGAATGCGAAGGCCGAGGCCAGGGCGAGTCCCAGGCCGGCGCTTCTCCCCTGAGACGCGTGCATCGGGCCATCATGGCAGGACCCGGTCAGGCGTGTAACCCCCGTCGCACCTGTTGAGACGAGGGCCCCTGGCAACCCTCCCCGGACCCGGAGTTCAGCCCTCCGCGTCCCGCGCGAAGCCCCCCTCACCGCCAAGAGCACCACCACCGGGCCCGGCACCGGACCAGGCACCAGACCCACTCCCGGACCCGACCCCGGACCCCGCACCCGGCCCGGCACCGGCCCCGGCACGAGGCCCGGCGCCACCCTCGACGCCCGGCCAGGCACCGGCGCCGCGCGGAGCGATGACGGAGGCGAGGGCCACGGCGCGGGCGCCGAGCGCGGGCGGGTCGACCCCGGCGTGCCGCAGCACCTCGCCGGCCCGGCTGTCGGGGTCGGCGGCGAGCCCGGCCAGCAGGTCGAGCCCGTGGGGCTGCTCCTCCCCGCGCGCGGCGGCGCGCCGCAGGGCCTCCTCCAGCGCGGCCGCGGCGGCCGGCGACCAGCGGGAGGGGCGGCGGCGCACCCCCTCCCCGGCCCGTACGGCGGGCAGTGGACGCGGGGCCTCGGCGCCCTCGGCGGACCGCTGCCAGCGGAGCCCGTATCCGATCGACCGCTGAACGAGGTAGCCGAGGACGCGCGTGACCCGCTCCTCGCCGTCGAAGGCGGCGCGGGTCTCCGGGTCGGACTCGACGAGGGCGTGCAGGAGGTGGGCGGTGTCGACCTGACGGTCGCCGTCCCGCAGGGCCCGGCGGCGGGCGGCGGCGACCACGGTGGCGAGGAGCGGCTCGGGCCCGGCGTGAACCGGGGGCGCGGTGGGGCGCGACGGGACGGGAGGGTGCACCCTCCCACCTCACCAGCCGCGCCCGCGCGGGTCATCACACGGGAGAACCATGTCCGCGTCCCACCGGAGTCGTGCACGCCCGCGCGAGTCCTCCTCCTGGGGGAGGAGATCCGGTCGATCTCCCCTGCGGGGCGCGCGCCGCCTTGCCTCACGCCCTCATCGCAACCACGAACCGCTCCCGAGCGTCCTTCTTGTGTGTTCTGGATGGTCGGTCTGCCCGCGCGCGACGGCCGGCAGTACGTGTACCGGGTGTACGCCCCCCGGGACGCGCTGCCGGGCGATCTGTTCTGGGCCGCGTTCCACAGCCACGAGGAGGACGGCGGCCCGCGCGTCTCGGACCGCTTCGACGCGGCCGAGATCTGGTGGATCGGCGGTACGGGTCCGGCCGCCGCAGAACTGACGGTTCATCAGTATTGAATGTTCACGCCCCTCCGGCTACGTTCCGCGACACCAGAACCCAGCGGGCACGCGTGAAGGGGTGGTCGTCATGGCCGAAGTCACCGCGGAGGCACGGATCGAGGCACCGGCCGGGAAGGTGTGGGAACGCCTCACCGACTTCGGCTCGTACGGCGAGTGGAACGCCACCCACACCAGCTTCCCGAACGGCGGCCCGGAGACCCTGGCGGCCGGGTCCACCTTCACCGAGAACATGAAGCTCATGGGCTTTCCCGCCGAGGTGCTGTGGACCGTCGAGGAGCTGGAGGACGGCCGGGTCCTCGCCATCCGGGGCAAGGGCCCCATGGGCGTGATCGTCGGCACCCGCTACTCGCTCGCGGACGAGGGCGGCGCGACGACCGTCCGCATCGACGGCGAGTTCACCGGCGCGGCGGTCTCGCTGATGGCCGGGAAACTGAAGGACTCGGCGACGACGGCGCTCAACGAGTCGCTGCGCAAGCTCTCCGGCCTGGTCGCCTGAGCACCGGGACGCACGGACACGGGGAAGGCCCCCCGCGCGACATGTGTCGCGCGGGGGGCCTTCCCCGTGCGGACCCCGCCTCAGTGCTCGTCGGCGAGAATCAGGTACAGCTTCTTCCGGGCCTCGTTGATGACCTCGACGGCCTTCTGCCGCTGCTCGGCGCTGCCGGTCTTCCAGACCTGGCCGAACGCCTCCATCAGGCCGAAACCGGCCTGCCGGATCTCGTTGAGGGCATCCCAGTCGACACCGCGGCCGGCCTCCTCCCAGGGGGCGTCCGGCGCGGCCTCGGCCTCCTCGCGCCCGGTGTCGGTGAGCGAGAAGAGCTTCTTGCCGCCCTCGCTCGCGCTGATGATCAGCCCCTCGTCCTCCAGCATCTGGAGGGTCGGGTAGACCGAGCCGGGGCTGGGCTTCCAGGCCCCGCCGCTGCGCTCGCCGATCTCCTGGATCATCTCGTAACCGTGCATCGGACGGTCCTTGAGCAGCGCCAGGATCGAGGCGCGCACGTCACCGCGCCGCGCCCGCCCCCGACCGCCGCCCCGGCCGCGCCCGAAGGGCCCGCCGCCGAAGCCGGGGCCGCCGAAACCGGGGCCGAAGGGCCCGAAGGCGGCACGCCGTCCCTCGAAGTCGCCCCGCGGCCCGGGCCCGCAGTTCCCGCGCCCGGCACCGTGGCCGAACTCGTGTCCGTGGTCGTGTCCATGTGAACGCATCGCAACGCTCCTTCCGTGAGAGTCATCGTTGAACTGTCGCGATGCCTCAACGATATATCGGAACTGTTCGGTGAGCAACCGATCGAACAACCGACCCGTCAACCCACCGCACGGCGCCCCCATCACCCCGCCCAGGCCGGCCGCCCCGGATTGGCCTTGGCCCGCCCCTCCGGCCCCCCGGTACCGTCCGCTTCATGCGCATCCGAATCGTCGACGCCTTCACCGACCGGCCCTTCTCCGGCAACCCCGCCGGAGTCGTCCTCCTCGACCCCTCCACCTCCCTCGACCCCTCCACCTCCCCCGGCTCCTCCGCCTCCCCCGGCTCCCCCGGCTCCTTCCCGGACGACTCCTGGCTCCAGAAGGTGGCCGCCGAGGTCAACCTCTCCGAGACCGCTTTCGCGCACCCGCTGCCCGCGGGCGGCGAGGCCGACTGGGCGCTGCGCTGGTTCACCCCGACCACCGAGGTCGACATGTGCGGTCACGCCACCCTCGCCACCGCCCACGTCCTGCACACCACCGGCGCGGCGGCCGGCCCGGTCCGCTTCGCGACCCGCTCGGGCGTCCTCGGCGCCGTCACCGAGGCGGACGGCGGCATCACCCTGGACTTCCCGACCTCCTCGCTCACCCCCGCGCCGGTCCCCGAGGGCCTGGCGGAGGCGCTGGGAGCCGAGATCGTCGCCGTCCACGACACGGCCGCGCACGTCGGCGACCTCGTGGTCGAACTGCGCGACGAGGCCGCCGTCCGCGGCCTCGCCCCCGACCACGCGGCGCTCAGGGCCCACTCGTCGCGCGGCGTGATCGCGACCGCGCTCGCCGCCGCCCCCCTGAGCGGCTACGACTTCGTCTCGCGCGGCTTCTTCCCCTCCGTCGGCATCGACGAGGACCCCGTGACCGGCAGCGCCCACACCGCGCTCGCGCCGTACTGGTCGGCCCGCCTCGGCCGCGACGAGCTCACCGGCTTCCAGGGCGGTGCCCGTACGGGCCTGGTCCGCACCCGCCTGCGCGGCGACCGCACCCTGCTCACCGGCCGCGCCGTGACGGTCGTCGACGGCGAGCTGTACGCCTGACGCGGCCCGGACGCGCCGGAGGGGCGTACGGCTCCGGTGCCGTACGCCCCTCCGGTCGTCCCGTGCTCACACGGTGGGCAGCCAGTCCACCTTCCCCGCCAGCAGTCCGTAGCCGACGAAGGCCACGATGTCGAGCAGCGCGTGGGCGACCACCAGCGGCCCCACCCGCCCCCAGCGGCGGTAGAGCAGCACGAAGACGACGCCCATCACCATGTTGCCGACGAAGCCGCCGATGCCCTGGTAGAGGTGGTACGAGCCGCGCAGCACCGAGCTCGCGACCAGCGCGCCCTTCGGCGACCACCCCAGCTGGTCCAGCCGGCGCAGCAGATAGCCGACGACGATGACCTCCTCCAGGACGGAGTTCTGGATCGCCGAGAGGATCAGGACGGGGTACTTCCACCACACGTCGGGCAGCGACTCGGGGACCACCGTGAGGTTGAAGCCGGAGGCGCGCGCCGCCAGGTAGAAGGCGAGGCCGGCGCTGCCGATGCCGGCGGCCACCAGGGTCCCGCGCCCGAGGTCGGGCCACGGCCGGGTCCGGTCGAAGCCGATGGCCCGCATCCCGGATCCCTCCCGCGTCAGCAGGTGGGCGACGAGCACGACCGGCACGAGGGCCGTGGCGATGCCGAAGAGCTGCCAGGTGAGGTCGAGCCAGGGGCGCCCGGGCGCGTACGAGCCGTTGAGGGTGGCCGCCTGTTCCTTGAGCGCGCCGGGTCTGGTCAGCGAGCCGATGAAGCTGACGAGCGAGGAGACCGCGCTCGCGCCGAGCGAGAGCGCGAGCACGATGAGGGTCTCGGAGCGCAGCATCCGCCGCGACAGACCGCCCGGCGGCGGGCCGGCGTCCACGACCCGTTGTTCCGACACCACACCCGTCTCCCGTTCCCGTTCCGGTTCCCGTCACGACCGCCACGGGGACCGGCCTCGGCCCCCCTCACGACGATCATGCGTGACGGCACCCCCGGAACGCCATCCAGGCACCGGAACGCCTCCCCGGCCCCGGAGAGAACACCCCCTGCCCCCGGAAACGCCTCCCCGTCCCAGGAGCACCTCCCCGGCCCCAAAGAAAAGCTCCCCGCCACCGGAACGCCCCGACGACCGGAGCCCCCCGGCGACCGGAACGGCCTCCAAGTCGCCCGGCCGGCTCAGGCCCCCGCGACCCCCACCTCCCAGGTGTGCACCGGCTCCCCCTCCAGCATCAGCCGGCGGTACCGCCGGGTGGTCGCCGCCAGCGCCGCCTCCCGGTCGAGGCCGGAGTCCAGGGCTCGGTGGAAGGTGTCGGCCTGCCAGGACGCGCCGTTGACCCGGCGGCGGCAGCGCTGCTCGATGACGCCCAGGTAGAAGTCGCGGTCCGCCGGGTCGATGTGCCACGCGTCGAGCCCCGCCGCGGCCAGCGGCAGCAGCTCGTCGAGGACGAGGCGCACGGCCGGCAGGGTCGCCGTCCCGCCCGCGCGTCCCGCCCGGGGCCAGCGCAGCTCCGCCTCGATGCCGTGCCGGCAGGCGGCGTCGAAGTTGGCCTCCGCGTCCTCGAAGGCCATCCGCTTCCACAGCGGGCGCGGGTCGTCGGCGAGCGAGCGGACGAGTCCGTAGTAGAAGGCGGCGTTGGCGAGGACGTCGGTGACGGTGGGCCCGGCGGGCAGGACGCGGTTCTCCACCCGGAGGTGCGGGACGCCGTCGACCCAGCCGTAGACCGGCCGGTTCCAGCGGTACACCGTGCCGTTGTGCAGGACGAGTTCCTTGAGCTGCGGCACCCCGCCCTCGTCGAGCACGCGCAGCGGGTCCTCGTCGTCGCACAGCGGCAGCAGCGAGGGGAAGTAGCGCACGTTCTCCTCGAAGAGGTCGTACACCGAGTCCACCCACCGCTCACCGAACCAGGTGCGCGGCCGCACGCCCTGGGACTGGAGTTCGGGCGGGCGGGTGTCGGTGGCCTGCGTGAAGAGCGGCGGGCGGGACTCGCGCCACACCTCGTGGCCGAAGACGAAGGGCGAGTTGGCGCCGAGGGCTATCTGCACGCCGGCGGCGGCCTGGGCGGCGTTCCAGACGGACGGGAAGCGGGCCGGCGTGACCTGGAGGTGCAGCTGTACGGAGGTGCAGGCGGCCTCCGCGATGATCGACTCCGAGGTGTGCCGGAGCCTTTCGACGCCCTGGATGTCGAGCGTGATCCGTTCTCCGCGGGCGACGAGGATCTGGTCGTTGAGCAGGGCGTAGCGGTCCGCGGAGGAAAGGTTCTCGAAGACGAGATCGCGCGGCGAGAGGGTCGGCAGGATGCCGATCATGAGGAGGCCGGCGTCGAGTTCGGCGGCCTGCCGGTCGGCATATCCCAGTCCGGTCCTCAGCTCTTCCGCGAGCCGGTCGAAAACGTGGCCGTCGAGCCGCCTCGGGGCGATGTTCACTTCCAGGTTGAACATTCCGAGTTCGGTCTGGAAATCGGTGCTGGAGATCTTTTCGAGGACGGCGTCGTTCAGCATCCGCGGGAGCCCGTCGGAGCCCGCGAGATTGAGTTCGATCTCGACGCCCATGAGGTTCCGCGGGCGGTCGAACCGCTGCTCCGCGAGGAGCCGGGCGAGCCCTGCCAGACACTGCTGGAGCTTGCGCCGGTACCGCTGCCGGTCGGCCGGGCCGAACCCGTCCGTCACGACCTTCTCCCCCATCGAGGCGTCCCTCCCGCGTGGGCGGCCACCGGGCAGGCCGCGCGTACGGACGATGATGCCCACGCCGCTGATCGACAACGCCTGCGTTTCCGGCCGCTCCGCGGATAGTCTGGTACGAACCTGTCGCCGCGCGCGCGGGACCACACTTCCGGAACGGCCTTCGACATATACCAATGTCATATTGCCTCCCCGGTGGAGGCGGCGCGGCTTTCGGAATTCGGACGTCCGGCTTGCCGGGGAATGTGAGGACGGAGATCCTGTCCTCGCTCCGATTCCGCCCCGCGGCCCACCGCATACGGCCTGATGACGCCTTGTCAGGAATATCGGCGGGGTCTAGCGGAAACAATCTCTGAACACGTGTCGTATAAACTCCGCGGACGAGGCAGAGCGCCGGCGACCGGCCACGACCCGTGGCCCCCCGCTCCGCCCCCGCCGCCGACAGCGCCGTCGCACCCGGCCCGCAGCCGCGCATGCCGTACCAGGACCCGTACCAAGGCCCTTACCAGGACCCGCACCCGTACCCGTATCCCGTGTCTCCTGAGCGAGAGGCGACCCACACGATGCTCCGACCCTCCCCGGCCCCCGCGCCGGCCCTCCGCAGTGTCCTCGCGGCACTCGGCTCGCCCACGGCCGTCCGAGAGGCCCGCACCCCGGCCCTGCGGGCCGCTTCCGGACCGCTGTGTCCCGAACTCCCGCTGCCCGTCCACGTGCTGAGGATCTCCGGGGCCCCCGGACACGAGCCGGGCACCCGGCTCGTCGGCTGGCGGTTCCTGATCCGGAGCGGGGACCGGGCGGTCGCCGCCGCGGACACCATGCTCACGCCGGACGGCTGGTCCTTCTCGCACTTCTTCGAGGGACCGTACGTCGCCGCCACGGAGCGCGCGCTGGTCCAGGCCGAGGCGCTGCCGGGCACGTACCAGCCACGGCTGCTCTCGGTGCCGGAGCTGTACATGCTGACGCTGTGGCTGCACGCGGAGCAGGACCCGGACGGGACGGAGCCGGGCGCGGAGTCCGCCGACGTGCTGGTGCCGCTCGCCCCCGCACCGCCCGGCATCGCCGCCAACCGCCCCTACCGGGTGGCCGATCTGCTGCCGGTGCTCAGCACGCGGCTCGCGCCGCCGCCCCTGCTCGGATCCGCGGCGACCGCCTGACCCGGTCCGCGCGCCGCGCCCCGTGACCCGCCCGGGTCACGGGGCGCACTGCTGTCCGCAACCGGCGTCCGAACACCGCCGCCGAACACCCCTCCCGGACGGACTAGCCCGCTCGGGCCACCCCGAACCACCCGAAAGGGCGGGGGTGTTGAGCTGAACCGCCCCTGCGGGTGATGCGTCTTCCCGGGAGAGGACGAGCTGACGCGAAATCCCTGCGGAAGGCCGTCCGTGCGGCAAGACTGGGACCGGAACCGAACCGACCTACGGGGGCGGCCATGAGCGCGAGCAGCCGCAGGACATCCACCACGACGCAGCGAAAGAACCCACCCATGTGCCAGCACCAGCCTGCCTGTCCCACCGCCGACTCCGCCGACCGTGAGGCCGCCACCCCTGTGGCGTGCCACCCCGAGCAGGGGTGGAGCCTGCTGTGCAACGGTGTCCTGCTCTTCGAGGACACCGGCGAACTGCTGCCGGACGGGCAGATCATCGCTCCGCACCGGCCGCTCACCGCGGGCCGGGTGACGACGGCCGCCTGAGGCACCGCGCGGGCAGCGCCGAGGGCCGGCCCGGAGGAGACTCCGGACCGGCCCTCTGTCATGCCCGCGGTCAGTGGTCGTACTCGTCCAGCGGCGGGCAGGAGCAGACCAGGTTCCGGTCGCCGAAGGCGCCGTCGATGCGGCGGACCGGCGGCCAGTACTTGTCGGCGGCCGAGACCCCGGCGGGGAAGACCGCCACGTCGCGGTCGTAGGCGTGCGCCCACTCGCCGCCGAGCGCGGCCGCGGTGTGCGGGGCGTTGCGCAGCGGGTTGTCCTCGGCGGGCCACTCGCCGGAGCCGACCTTCTCGATCTCGGCGCGGATCGCGATCATCGTGTCGCAGAAGCGGTCCAGCTCGGCCAGGTCCTCGGACTCGGTCGGCTCGATCATCAGCGTGCCTGCGACCGGGAAGGACATGGTCGGGGCGTGGAAGCCGTAGTCGATCAGGCGCTTGGCGATGTCGTCGACGGTGACGCCGGTCGCCTTGGTCAGCGGCCGCAGGTCGACGATGCACTCGTGGGCGACGAGCCCGGCCGGACCGGTGTAGAGCACCGGGTAGTGCGGCTCCAGGCGCTTGGCGATGTAGTTCGCCGCGAGGACGGCGACCTGGGTGGCGCGCTTGAGGCCCTCGCCGCCCATCAGGCGGACGTACGTCCAGGAGATCGGCAGGATGCCGGCGGAGCCCCACGGGGCGGCCGAGATCGGGCCGACGCCGGTCTCCGGGCCCGCGGTGGGCTGGAGCGGATGGTTCGGCAGGTACGGGGCGAGGTGCGCGCGGACGCCGACCGGGCCGACGCCGGGGCCGCCGCCGCCGTGCGGGATGCAGAAGGTCTTGTGCAGGTTGAGGTGCGAGACGTCGCCGCCGAAGTGGCCCGGCTTGGCGAGGCCGACCAGGGCGTTGAGGTTGGCGCCGTCGACGTACACCTGGCCGCCGGCCTCGTGCACGGCCGCGCAGATGTCGGCGACGTGCTCCTCGAAGACGCCGTGCGTCGACGGGTAGGTGATCATCAGCACGGAGAGCTCGTCACGGTGCTGCTCGATCTTGGCGCGCAGGTCCTCGACGTCGACCTCGCCGTCCTCGGCGGTCTTCACGACGACGACCTTCATGCCGGCCATCACCGCGGAGGCGGCGTTGGTGCCGTGCGCGGAGGACGGGATGAGGCAGACGGTGCGCTGCTCGTCGCCGTTGGCGCGGTGGTAGGCGCGGACCGCGAGGAGACCGGCCAGCTCGCCCTGCGAACCGGCGTTCGGCTGGATCGAGACCTTGTCGTAGCCGGTGACCTCGGCCAGGCGCTCCTCCAGCTCGGTGATGAGCGTGACGTAGCCCTGGGCCTGGTCGATCGGCGCGAAGGGGTGGATCTGGCCGAACTCGGGCCAGGTCACCGGCTCCATCTCGGTGGTCGCGTTCAGCTTCATGGTGCAGGAGCCGAGCGGGATCATGCCGCGGTCGAGCGCGTAGTCGCGGTCGGAGAGGCGGCGCAGGTAGCGCAGCATCGCGGTCTCGGAGCGGTGCGCGTGGAAGACCGGGTGGGTCAGGTACGCGTCGGAGCGCAGCAGGCCGGCCGGGATGCCGTCCTCGGTGGCGGCGTCCAGCGCCTCGACGTCGCCGGTCACGCCGAAGGCGGCCCAGACGGCGGCGAGCTGCTCGCGGCCGGTGGTCTCGTCGCAGGAGACCGAGACCCGGTCGGCGTCCACGCGGTACAGGTTGACGCCGGCCTCGCGGGCGGCGGCGACGACGGCGTCGGCACGGCCCGGCACGCGGGCGGTGAGCGTGTCGAAGAAGGCGCCCTGGGTGAGCTCGACGCCCCCGGCGGTCAGACCGGCGGCGAGGATCGCGGCGTACCGGTGGGTGCGCTGCGCGATCTGCTTCAGGCCGTCCGGGCCGTGGTAGACGGCGTACATGCCGGCCATGACGGCGAGGAGCACCTGGGCGGTGCAGATGTTGCTGGTGGCCTTCTCGCGGCGGATGTGCTGCTCGCGGGTCTGCAGGGCGAGGCGGTACGCCTTGTTGCCGTCGGCGTCGACGGAGACGCCGACGAGGCGGCCGGGCAGGGAGCGGGCGTGCTTGTCCTGGACGGCCATGTAGCCGGCGTGCGGGCCGCCGAAGCCCATCGGGACGCCGAAGCGCTGGGTGGTGCCGACGGCGATGTCGGCGCCGAGCGAGCCGGGCGAGACGAGCAGGGTGAGCGCGAGCAGGTCGGCGGCGACGGTCACGATCGCGCCGAGCTCGTGGGCGGCGTCGATCAGCGGCTTGATGTCGCGGACGCCGCCGGAGGCACCGGGGTACTGGAGGAGCACGCCGAAGACGCCGCGCTCGGCGATCTCGGCCGGGATGCCCTCGGAGAGGTCGGCGACGACCACCTCGACGCCGGTCGGCTCGGCGCGGGTCTCGATGACGGCGATGGTCTGCGGCAGGGCGTCGGCGTCGACGAGGAAGACGCCGTTCTTCACCTTGCCGACGCGGCGCGAGAGCGACATGGCCTCGGCGGCGGCGGTGCCCTCGTCGAGGAGGGAGGCGCCGGAGGTCGGCAGGCCGGTGAGGTCGGCGACCATCGTCTGGAAGTTGAGCAGCGCCTCCAGGCGGCCCTGCGAGATCTCCGGCTGGTAGGGCGTGTACGCCGTGTACCAGGCCGGGTTCTCCATGACGTTGCGGAGGATGACCGGCGGCGTGAAGGTGCCGTAGTAGCCGAGGCCGATCATCGGGGCGAGGACCTCGTTGCGACCGGCGAGGGCGCGCAGCTCGGCGAGGACCTCGGCCTCGGTGCGGGCACCGGGCAGGTCCAGCGCCTCGGCGTTCTTGATGACGTCCGGCACCGCGGCGGCCGTCAGCTCGTCGAGGGAGCCGTATCCGACCTGCGCGAGCATCTTGGCCCGCGCCTCGGCGTCGGGTCCGATGTGCCGCTGCTCGAAAGGGATGCCCTGTTCGAGCTCGGAGAGCGGGGTGCGGTTGGCGGTCATGATGCGGGGGCCTCCTGGTCGTCACGACCTGCGAGGGGCACCACGGCGCGGGTGCCCGGACGGCCTCCCCCTCTGTCATCTCAACCTGAGAGCTTCACCGGCACGCCCGTGGGCACGCCGGCTTTCACCGTCGGTGAGGGCGGGTGCCGTCGGACTCCCGCCCTGCTTTCCAGAGTGACCTCGCCCGCGCGGTACCGGGTGCCTGAGAGATTCCGGGGAGGATTTGCTCCTTCGGCGCCACCGGAAACCCTCTCCGATGGACTCTCCCGCACGGTGTCGACAGCCACAGCCAGCCTACCAGCGCGGTTGTCGCCCTCATCGCTCAAGTGGCCGACATCCCAGTTGTGCACTTTCGTAGGGGTGTAGAGCAGTTGCGACCAGTTGGAGGGACCGTGCAGACCGACATCGATCCGCGCAGCCTGATCGGCCGCAAGGCGTTCGACCGGAACGGACACAAGATCGGAACCGTGGACGAGGTGTACCTGGACGACGCGACCGGCGTCCCCGAGTGGGCGGCCGTCCGCACCGGCCTGTTCAGCAGGGACGCCTTCGTCCCGCTGGAGCCCAGCGAACTGGCCGACGACGGCCTCCACATCCCCTTCGAACGCTCCCTCATCAAGGACGCGCCGGACTTCGGCGTGGGCCGCCACCTCTCCCCCGAGCAGGAGCTCCAGCTCTACCGCCACTACGAGCTGACGCTGCCGCCCCCGCCGGCGCAGATCCCCGACTTCGGGCGGCTGGCCGGCCAGGACGACGCGGCCTAGGAGAACGCGACGCGGGAAAGAACGCGGCACGGGACGCCCCGCCCCGGAGAAACCCGCGCAGAGCCCTCCCGACGCCCCCGGAAGGGCTCACCCACCCGCCCGGACACCCCCGGGGGGTCACGCGCCCGTGCGGACGGCCGGGGCGGCCCCCTCCGCCCCCGTCACCCCGCCGGGCACCAGCGGCAGCGGATCCGCGGGCTCCAGCTCCGGATCGTCCACCGCGAAGGTCCGCACCCGCCCCGGAGCCGTACTCCCCGGCTCCTCGAAGCGGACGGTGACCCGGCCGAGCCCGCTGCCCTGCACCCACCCCGCCCCGAGGACCGCGTGCCGCACGTCGTGCCCCGGGGCCCACCGCCGCGTCGCGGGTCCGGTGGCCGTCGGCGGCGCGTCGGCCGGGTACCCGGAGACCTCCTCCGGCCCGCTCTCCCCCACGTCCGCGGCCACGGCGGCACCCGGCGCCCCGGCACCCTCACCCGCACCCGCACCCGCACCCGCACCCGCCCCGGCGTCCCCCACCGCCGCCCCGCCCCCGGTCCCCGCCCCGGCCTGCGCGAACAGGTCCTCCTGCGTGTAATCGGCCAGCCCGCTCACCCCCACGCCCAGCAGCCGCACCCCGCCCGTCGTGTCCACCAGCTCCAGCAGCCGCTCCGCGGCCTCCCGCACCACCAGCGGATCGTCCGTCGGCCCCCGCAGCGTCTCCGACCGGGTCAGCGTCGAGAAGTCGTACCGCCGCACCTTCAGCACGATCGTCCGCCCCGAGTGCCCCGACCCCCGCAGCCGCGCCACACACCGCTCGGCGAGCCGCTCCACCTCCAGCCGGATCCGCAGCCGGTCGTGCAGGTCGATGTCGAAGGTGTCCTCCACGGAGACCGACTTCGCGTCCCGCTCGGCCACCACGGGCCGGTCGTCGTGCCCGAGCGCCATCCGGTACAGCGAGGCCCCGTGCGACCGCCCCAGGATCCGTACGAGCTCGTCCTCGCCCGCCTCCACGACGTCGGCGACCGTCGTGATCCCCGCCCGCCGCAGATGGTCACCGGTGGCCGGCCCCACCCCCGGGACGATCCGCACCGACCGGGGCGCCAGCAGCTCCCGCTCGGTCCCCGGCTCGAAGAGCACCAGACCGTCCGGCTTCGCCTCCTCCGACGCGATCTTCGCGAGCATCTTGGACCCCGCGAGGCCCACCGAACCGGTCAGCCCGGTCGTCGCCAGGATGTCCGCCCGCAGCCGCTCCCCCACCGCACGCGCGCTCGCGCTGTCGTCCGCCAGCCCCCCGGCCTCCAGGTCCACGAACGCCTCGTCGAGGCTGAGCGGCTCCACCAGCGGCGACAGCCGCCCCAGCAGCTCCATCACCTGCCCGCTGATCGCCCGGTAGAACGCGAAGCGCGGCACCAGATACGCGGCGTGGGGCGCGAGCCGCCGCGCCTGCCCCATCGGCATCGCCGAATGCACCCCGAAGCGCCGCGCCTCGTACGACGCCGTGGCCACCACACCGCGCGGACCGAGGCCGCCCACCACCACGGGCTTGCGGCGCAGGCTCGGCTTCGACGCCTGCTCGGCGGCGGCGAAGAAGGCGTCCATGTCCAGATGCAGGATCGTGGGGGCGGCTCTCACGTCTCCGATGCTGCCTCACGCCACTGACAATCGCCGGTACGGGCCCGCCCGCACCGGCCTCCCGGAAAGAGCTCAGACGGCCCGGTCGCGCCGGCGCCGCGCCAGTTCGTCCTGCGGGTTGTGCCCCACCAGCGTCTCCCCGGTGTCCACGCGCTCCCCGTGCAGCTGCGACAGGGCCGCCTCGACGTCGCGCCAGACGACGCCCACCGCGATCCCGAAGACCCCCTGCCCGCCCTGGAGCAGCGAGACGACCTCGTCCGGCGAGGAGCACTCGTAGACCGTCGCCCCGTCGCTCATCAGCGTCATCCGCTCCAGATCGCGGAAACCGCGGGCCCGCAGGTGCTGCACCGCCGCCCGGATGTTCTGGAGGGCCACGCCCGTGTCCAGGAAACGCTTCACGATCTTCAGGACGACGACGTCGCGGAAGCTGTACAGCCGCTGCGTCCCGGAGCCGTACGCGGGCCGCACGCTCGGCTCGACGAGCCCGGTGCGCGCCCAGTAGTCCAGTTGGCGGTAGGTGATGCCGGCGGCCGCGCAGGCCGTGGGACCGCGATACCCGATCGCCTCGTCCGCCACCCCGGCGCTCCGCTCCGTACCGAAGTCGCCCACACTGCCGTGAAGCGGATACGGCGCGCTCTCCCCGGACACGCGTCCGAGCGAGCTCCCTGCCGTACCGTCCGCGCTGCTCATCACGCCGACCCTCCGTCCTTGACCTGCCCACTCGAAGGTAGGCAGTCGCTAGGGGTGCGTCAACGATCGCCACACTCGGCACGCCGAGTGATAATCACCCAGAGAGTGGTTTCACGTATCCCACTCCGGGGAAAGGCTACTCGAATGCGCCGACAGCGGTCCTCGGCCGCCCCCCACGCGCCCCGCCCGAGCGGCGCACGGGAGCCGTCCCGTCACTGACTCCCGAAGTCCTCCGGCGAGATCTGGTCGAGGAACTCGCGGAACTTCTCCACCTCGTCCTCCTGCTCGTCGGGAATCGCGATCCCGGCGTCGTCGAGGACGCCGTCGCTGCCGAAGATCGGCGAACCGGTCCGCAGCGCCAGGGCTATCGCGTCGGACGGCCGCGCACTCACCTCCACGCCGCTGGCGAAGACCAGCTCGGCGTAGAAGACCCCGTCCCGCAGGTCGGTGATGCGCACCTGGGTCAGCTCCTGCCCCACCGCCTCCAGCACGTCCTTGAACAGGTCGTGCGTCAGCGGCCTGGGCGGCGCCATGCCCTGCTGGGCGAAGGCGATCGCGGTCGCCTCGCCGGGTCCGATCCAGATGGGAAGGTACCGGTCGCCTCCCACTTCGCGCAGGAGCACGATCGGCTGGTTGGAGGGCATTTCCACCCGGACACCCACAACGTCGAGCTCGTTCACACAGCAACCCTAGGACGTGCCCGACCTGTTTGGATAGTCGGGCCCCCGCTCAGCGCCGCCGGAACCCCGCTCCGGAGCCGTCCGCGCCGGTCACGGGAGCCGTACGCCCAGCGCCGTCTGCACCAGCGCCGCGTGCAGCCGCACCGACAGCTGCGCCAGATCGGCGGCCGTCTCCTCGGCATGGGCCCTGGTCTGCGGATTGCGGTGCCGCCGCAGCGGCGCGACGACCTGCTCGATCAGCCCGGCCTCCCGGTCCGCCGAGGCCTTCACGGCCCGCAGGTGCCGGGGTTCGAGCCCGAACCGCCCGAGATCGGCCACGATCCGCGCCACGTTGACGGTCTCCGCGTCGTAGCCGCCGCCCTCGCTCTCGCCGATCAGGCCGTACGACTCCCACTCCACCAGCTCCGCCTCGGTGACCCCGGCCGCGGCGACCAGCTCGGCACGGCCCAGCCGCGCGGCGGTCGGCCGCTCGTCACCCTCGTCGTCCGCGGAGCCGTCGAGCAGCCCGTCCAGCAGATCGCGCCGCCGGCCGGGCGCCGGAAGCTTCACCTGCTCGCCACGGGCGAGGGCGTCGAGGTGCTCCCGGATGACCTTCAGCGGAAGATAGTGGTCCCGCTGCATCCGCAGGACGGCGGCGAGCCGCTCCACGTCCTCCGGGCTGAACTTCCGGTACCCGGAGGCCGTACGCCGGGGCTCGACGAGCCCCTCGGCCTCCAGGAAGCGGATCTTGGAGATCGTCACTTCGGGAAACTCGTCCCGCAACTGGTTCAGCACGGTGCCGATACTCACCAGCCGGTCACCCGCGGTGGCGGTGCCGGATCCGGCACCGCCCGTCGGTGTTCGCACCATGGACCTTTCCTGAAGGATCTCCGCCAGGCGTGTCAGACGCCTCGCTGGCTCGCGTAGAAGACCAGCCGGTACTTGCCGATCTGCACCTCGTCGCCGTTGTTCAGCACGATGTCGGAATCGATCGGCTCACGGTTGAGGTAGGTGCCGTTGAGGCTGCCGACGTCGGCGACCGTGAAGCTGCCGTCCTGGCGCCGGCGGAACTCGACGTGCCTCCGGGAGACCGTGAAGTCGTCCAGGAAGATGTCGCTCTGCGGGTGCCGGCCGGCCGTCGTCAGCTCACCGTCCAGGAGGAAGCGACTTCCCGAGTTCGGACCGCGGCGCACCACCAGGAGCGCGGAGCCCGGCGGCAGCGCCTCGACGGCCGCGAGGGCCTCGGGCGACAGCGCCGGCATCGCGATCTGGCCGGTGGTCTCCGCATCGTACGCCTCCAGACCCGAGATCGAGATCGTCGACGTCGTCTCGGAGGGACGCTCGGCGGCGGCCCCGCCCCGCAGCGGCGTGCCGCAGTGGGAACAGAACCGGCTGTCCGGCGTATTGCGGTGACCGCACCTCGTGCACACCGGCATGGACGCGTCCTCCTGCCGCGGCTGCCCCGCGGAGGTCTGGGTCGCGTACGGATCGGGGGTAAACCCTCCACCCGTACCTGAGGTTGATGGTTCACCGAAACCTATGCGCGCGGCACCGGCGGGGTCAACAGACGACGCGCCCCGTCCGCCTGGAATGTCACCACCCTGGCCGCCGACCTCGTCACGGAAGAGCGGACGCTCGCCGCCCTGCTCCTCGCTCTGGGCATGGCGCGACGCGCGGTGCCTGGCGTTGCCGCCGTCCTCGCGTGCGCTCTTGCCGAACAACTTCGCAAACAACTTCACGGGCGATTCCCCTTGACCGAAACAGACCCGCCCGTGGGGCAGGACGAACCGAGATCCATCACACCTGCCGACCCGGACACCTTCACAACGTCCGTATCCTCCGGACAGTTTCCACCACGCACCACCGTTGTGGTGCGCCGACCCCCCGCAACGCTCCAGCCCATGTCGCGGGACCCCTCGCCCCCTCTCTCACTGGGAGGACGACCGAGCGTAGTCAGGCCGCTTCACGGGTCGCAAGGCGTCGACGACGATCTTCGCCGACCGCTCCACCGTGGCCGTGGCCTGCTCCTTCTCGAGGGTCTGGACGACTCCACCGGGGATGTTGAGCGCGGGCTCCAGATCCTCGGGCTTGCCGATGACCTTGAAGACGTACGGAGCGGTCACCTGCGTTCCATCGATCCGCATGTCATCACCGCCACCTGTGAAATAGCTGTTCGCGACCACCCGCACCCCGTCGACCTGGATCGCCTCGGCACCGGCCGCCCGCAGCTCCTGGATGGCGTCGAGGAGCATGTCGGACTCGACCGCGCCGACCGGGTCGGTCACCGTCAGCGTGATGCCCGGCCCCTCGGCGGCCACCGTGCCGGCCAGGATCCCGAGCTGCCGCTCCTTCTCCGCCGTCTGCCGACGGGCCTCCTCGGCCTGGTCCGAGCTGGACTCCAGCTCCGACCGTTGCTTCTCCAGCCGCGTCTTCTCGTCCTCCAGCCGCTGGGTCCGGTCGTCGAGCTCGTCGAGGATCCGTACGAGGTCCTCCTGCCGGGCCCCGCGCAGCGCGCTGCCCTCGCTCGTCGAGGAGACCTGGATGGCGAGGCCGAAGCCCAGGCAGGCCAGCAACAGCGCCACGATGAGCTGCGCCCGCGTCACCCGCGGCGGCCACAGGGCGTCCGCGAGGCGCCGCCGCCCGTCCGGCGCGGCCTTGGCCCCCGTGCCCGCCTCCGGGGACGGCACAGCGCCCTCGGGAACGCTCTCAGCGCCCTCCGCGGCACGGCCCTGCGGCTCCGTGCGACCGGCAGGCCCGGCCTCGGACGCCCCGACCGCCTCCGGCTTCCCGTCGGCCACCGGCTTCCCCGCCTGGTCCGGCCCCTCCGGCCGCTCGTCGCCCGGCTCGGGCTTCTCGTTCGGGTTCACACTCATCGGCCTCACGCCCTGAAGACATGGCGGCGGATCGCGGCCGCGTTGGAGAAGATCCGGATGCCGAGCACGACCACGACGCCGGTGGACAGCTGCGCGCCCACGCCGAGCTTGTCGCCGAGGAAGACGATCAGCGCGGCCACGACCACGTTCGACAGGAAGGAGACGACGAAGACCTTGTCGACGAAGATCCCGTCGAGCATGGCCCGCAGGCCGCCGAAGACCGCGTCGAGGGCGGCGACCACGGCGATCGGGAGATAGGGCTCGACGACCGCCGGGATCTCGGGCCGGACCAGCAGTCCCGCCACGACTCCGACGATCAGGCCCAGTACGGCGATCACGATGTTGCCTTCCCCTTGTCGGCCGTGGCCCGGCCGGACGGCGTCGCCGCCCCGGCCCCCCTCGGCTCAGCTGTACGTACGATCAGGCTCGGCGCGGCCGGCAGGCTCAGCTCGCCCTCGACCGAGATGCCGCTGCGGATCCCGAAGTTCTCCACCAGCGCGTGCAGGTACTGCCCGTCGGCGCTGTCCTGGAAGGCGGTGCTCAGCCGCTGCCCGTCCCCGATGGCCAGCACGGTGTACGGCGGCACGAGCGGCCGGTTGTCGACGAGCACGGCGTCGCCCGCGGCCCGGATCGCGGAGAGCGCCGTCAGCCGCTGGCCGTTGATCGACACGGCCTCCGCACCCGACTCCCACAGCCCGTTGACCACCCGCTGCATGTCGCGGTCGCGCACCCGACCGGTGTCGGAGAAACCCGCGCTCTCGCGCGGCCCGCCGCCCCCGCTGTCGGATTCCTTGGCGTCGTCGACCACGAGCTTCACACCGGGCCCGCGCACGGGGGTGGCACCGGACAGCAGCGCGACCAGTTCCGTCTGGTCGCCGCCGTGCTGTTCGAGCGCGGCCCGCTGCCGCTCGCCGACCTCGGTACGGATCCGCTCGACGTCCCGCTCCAGGTCGTCGGCGGTCGCGTTCTCGCCCTCGATCCGGTCGATCAGCTCCTGCCGCTCCTTGGCGACCACGGGGGCCGAGACCCGGGCCTCGGCCGCGCCCACCGTCACCACGGCGGCGGCCAGCACGAGGCCGGCCGCCAGACCCAGCTTGGCCCGCAGCGGCTTGGGCAGCGCGCCGCCCTCGGCCTCGCGCCGGGCGGTCGCCTCCGCGTACCCGTCGTCCAGCGCGTGGTCGATGACGTTGTTCAGCAGCGACATCGACGCGTCCGGGCGCGGGGGCGGAGAACCGGTGCTCCGAACGGGGGGCTGCTGCGACATGCCGCACATCGTCGCACGTCGCACGTCCTACCGCCGAATGGCCCCTCGGAAGGGCCGGGCGGCACCACGGCGCCGCCCGGCCCCCGCCCGCCGTCCCGTCAGCGACCCGCGCTCTCGACCACCTGCGCCCACTCGTCGAGCAGTGCCTGCGCCGAGGTGTCGTCGGGCCCCTCGGCCCACAGATGGGTGACGGCCTCGGCACGGTCCGGCAGCACCATCACCCACCGCCCGTCGGCCTCCACGACCCGCACGCCGTCGGTGGTGTCCACCGACCTGCTGCCGGCCGCCTCGACCACCCGCCGCATCACGAGCCCCTTCACCGCCCACGGCGTCGCGAGGTCCCGCTTGATCACGTGCGCCCGCGGGATCCGGGCGTCGATCTGGCTCAGCGTCAGCTGCGTCCGCGCCACCAGACCGATCAGCCGCACGAAGGCCGCGGCCCCGTCGAAGACGCTGCTGAACTCGGGCACGATGAACCCGCCGCGCCCGTCGCCACCGAAGATGGTCGACTCCTGCCGGCCGACCCGGGTGAGGTCGTCGGGCGAGGTGGTCGTCCACTCGACCTGCGTGCCGTGGTACGCGGCCACCTGCTCGGCGATGCGGGTCGTGGTGACCGGCAGCGCGACCCGCCCGGACCGGCGCTCGGCCGCCACCAGGTCGAGCATCACCAGCAGCGCCCGGTCGTCCTCGATGATCCGGCCCCGCTCGTCGACGAGCGACAGCCGCTCGCCCACCGGGTCGAACCGCACGCCGAACGCGGCCCGCGCCGACGCCACGATCTCCCCGAGCCGGACGAGCCCGGCCCTCCTGCGCTCGACGGACTCGGTCGGCCGCGACTCGTCGAGCCCCGGGTTGATGGTCAGCGAGTCCACCTGGAGCCGGCCCAACAGGCTGGGCAGCACGAGACCGGCGCTCCCGTTGGACGCGTCCACCACGACCTTGAGCCCGGCCTCCGCGATCCCGGTCGTGTCGACGTTCCGCAGCAGGGAGCCGGTGTACGAGTCGAAGACGCTCGCCGGGAAGGACAGGTCACCGATCTCGCCGGGGAAGGCCCTCCGGTACTCCTGCCGCGCGTACACCCGGTCCAGTTTCCGCTGCCGGGCCTGCGAGAGGTCGGCCCCTCTCTCGTCGAAGAACATGATGTCGACCGAGTCCGGCACCCCGGGAGAGGTACGCACCATGATGCCGCCGGCGCTCCCCCGCGCGGTCTGCTGCCGGGCCACCGGCAGCGGCACGTTCTCCAGGTCGCGCACGTCGATGGCGCTGGCCTGGAGCGCGGAGATCACGGCCCGCTTGAGCGCCCGCGCGCCACGGGAGTGGTCACGCGCGGTGGTGACGGTGGAGCCCTTCTTCAGCGTCGTCGCGTACGCTCCGGCGAGCCGCACGGCCAGCTCGGGCGTGATCTCGACGTTGAGGATCCCGGACACCCCGCGCGCTCCGAAGAGGTGGGCCTGTCCGCGGGACTCCCAGATCACCGAGGTGTTGACGAAGGCGCCGGCCTCGATGGTCTTGAAGGGGTAGACCCGGACGTTGCCCTGCACGATCGACTCCTCGCCGATCATGCACTCGTCTCCGATGACGGCCCCGTCCTCGATCCGGGCCGCCCGCATGACGTCGGTGTTCTTGCCGATCACACAGCCGCGGAGATTGCTGTGCTGACCGATGTAGACGTTGTCGTGGACGACCGCCTTGTGCAGGAAGGCCCCGGTCTTGACCACCACGTTGGAGCCGATGACGGTGTGCTCGCGGATCTCGGCGCCGGCCTCGACCTTGGCGTAGTCCCCGATGTAGAGCGGCCCGCGCAGCACCGCGTCGGGGTGCACCTCCGCTCCTTCGGCGACCCAGACGCCGGGCGAGATCTCGAACCCGTCGATGTCGACCTGGACCTTGCCGTCGAGCACGTCGGCCTGTGCCTTGACGTAGCTCTCGTGGGTGCCCACGTCCTCCCAGTAGCCCTCGGCGACATAGCCGTAGATCGGCTTGCCCTCCTTCATCAGCTTCGGGAAGACGTCACCGGACCAGTCGACCGGAACATCGGCTTCGACGTAGTCGAACACCTCGGGTTCCATCACGTAGATGCCGGTGTTCACGGTGTCGGAGAAGACCTGTCCCCAGGTCGGCTTCTCCAGGAACCGCTCGACCTGCCCTTCCTCGTCGACGATCGTGATGCCGAATTCCAGCGGATTCGGCACGCGCGTCAGACAGACCGTGACGAGCGCGCCCTTCTCCTTGTGGAATCGGATCAGGTCGGTGAGGTCGAAATCGGTGAGGGCATCCCCCGAGATCACGAGAAAAGCGTCGTCCTTCAACGCTTCCTCGGCGTTCTTCACACTGCCCGCTGTGCCAAGAGGCTTCTCCTCATTGGCGTACGTGAGCTCCATCCCGAGCTCCTCGCCGTCGCCGAAGTAGTTCCTGACGAGCGACGCGAGAAACTGAACGGTGACGACGGTCTCGTTGAGACCGTGCCTCTTGAGCAGTCGTAGGACGTGCTCCATAATCGGCCGGTTCACCACCGGCAGCAGAGGCTTGGGCATGCTCGAGGTCATGGGGCGAAGGCGGGTTCCTTCGCCACCGGCCATCACGACGGCCTTCATGTCGGAAGCGTCCTCCTTGAAGAGACGACGGTCCTGCCGACCGGCCCTGTCCGCTCACTCGCCCTCGGACATCCTCGTTCCTGCCGGCGACGCTGCACGGCGCGGGACGGAAGGGCTCAATCGGCCTCGGTATCCGCCTTCACGAGTCGACGGACCTGGACCACGTAGAGGATCCCTGCCCACCAATACAGAGTTGTACCCCATCCGGCGAAAGCCCATCCGAAAACTTCAGCGAGTGACGCCAGCCATCCGGTTCCGTCACTGAGAAGCAGCAAGGGGAAGGCGTACATCAGGTTGAAAGTGGCAGCTTTCCCGAGGAAGTTCACCTGCGGCGGCGGGTAGCCGTGCCGGCGCAGGATTCCCACCATGACCAGCAGCATGACTTCCCGTGCCAGAAGAACGGCGGTCAGCCACAGCGGCAGGATCTCGCGCCAGGTGAGTCCGACGAGCGTGGACAGGATGTACAGACGGTCTGCGGCCGGATCCAGCAGCCGGCCGAGGCTGCTGATCTGGTTCCACTTCCGTGCGAGCTTGCCGTCGAGGTAATCGCTGACGCCGCTGAGCATCAGGACGACCAGTGCCCAGACATCGCTGTTGGGCCCGCCGAACTCCGGCCGGAGGATGAGCCACAGGAACAGCGGCACGCCGAGGAGACGTGCCATGCTGAGAATGTTGGGGATGGTGAGGACCCGGTCCGTCTGGACCTCGGTCTCCTGGACCTCCACCCGGGGGCCTCCTGCTGGGAGCGGTACTGACGTTGACCCCTGACCTTACCTCCCGCCCCGACCCCCTCCGGGCACCGGGTCGGCCGGCTTCCTCCGAAAACCCCTGGAAACGCAGAAAAGCCCCGCACCAGATGGTGCGGGGCTTTCCCACAATGATTGTTCGGCGGCGTCCTACTCTCCCACAGGGTCCCCCCTGCAGT
>NZ_JBIBZN010000016.1:0-188177 GCF_043084305.1 Streptomyces sp. NPDC014656 | reverse complement strand
TTCCTTCGTTCCCGTTTCCGGGCCCTCCGGGCGCTTCCTTCGTTTCCGACTCTATCAGATCTTTCCGATCCGATTTCCTCGGTGCTTTCCGGTCCCGAATTTGTTTTCCTCGGGGCCTTCCGGCGCTTTCCGACTTTATCAGATGATCTGAGTCGGATTTCCCGCCTCCCGTTCAGCCGGCCGGGCGCACTGCGGCGCCGGGGCTTCCCGTTCTGGCGGAGCCGTAAACGTACTGGAGCGGGGCGCCCCGATGCAAATCGAGGCGCCCCGCTCCGTAACCGCGCTGGTCAGGCCCTTCGGGCTCAGACCTCGACGACGACCGGGAGGATCATCGGGCGGCGGCGGTAGGTGTCGGAGACCCACTTGCCGACGGTGCGGCGGATCAGCTGCTGGAGCTGGTGGGGTTCCATGACGCCGTCCTGGGCGGACTTGTTCAGCGCCTGCTCGATCTTCGGGACCACCGCGTCGAAGGCGGAGTCCTCGATGCCGGAGCCGCGCGCGTGCAGGTGCGGGCCGCCGGTGATCTTGCCGGTGGAGGAGTCCACCACCAGGAAGACCGAGATGATGCCCTCCTCGCCGAGGATGCGGCGGTCCTTCAGGGAGGACTCGGTGACGTCGCCGACCGAGAGGCCGTCCACGTACACGTATCCCGCCTGGACCTTGCCGGTGATGCGGGCGCGGCCGTCGACCAGGTCGACGACGACGCCGTCCTCGGCGATGACGATGTGGTCCTTCGGGATGCCCGTCATCGCGCCGAGCTCGGCGTTGGCGCGCAGGTGGCGCCACTCGCCGTGGACCGGCATGAGGTTCTTCGGGCGGCAGATGTTGTAGAAGTACAGCAGCTCGCCGGCCGAGGCGTGGCCCGAGACGTGGACCTTGGCGTTGCCCTTGTGGACGACGTTGGCGCCCCAGCGGGTCAGGCCGTTGATCACGCGGTAGACCGCGTTCTCGTTGCCCGGGATGAGGGACGAGGCCAGGATGACCGTGTCGCCGGGGACGATCCGGATCTGGTGGTCGCGGTTGGCCATCCGGGACAGGGCCGCCATCGGCTCGCCCTGGGAACCCGTGCAGACCAGCACGACCTCGTCGTCCGGCAGGTCGTCCAGCGTCTTCACGTCCACGACGAGGCCGGCCGGGACCTTGAGGTAGCCGAGGTCCCGGGCGATGCCCATGTTGCGGACCATCGAGCGGCCGACGAAGGCGACCCGGCGGCCGTACTCGTGGGCGGCGTCGAGGATCTGCTGGATGCGGTGCACGTGGCTGGCGAAGCTCGCCACGATGATCCGCTTCTGGGCGTTCGCGAAGACGTTCCGCAGGACGTTGGAGATGTCCTTCTCCGGCGGGACGAAGCCGGGGACCTCGGCGTTCGTCGAGTCGGACAGCAGGAGGTCGATGCCCTCCTCGCTGAGCCGCGCGAACGTGTGCAGGTCCGTGAGGCGGCCGTCCAGCGGGAGCTGGTCCATCTTGAAGTCGCCGGTGGCGACGGCCATGCCCGCGGGGGTGCGGATGGCGACCGCCAGCGCGTCCGGGATGGAGTGGTTGACCGCGATGAACTCGCAGTCGAACGCGCCCAGCACCTCGCGGTCGCCCTCCTTCACCTCAAGGGTGTAGGGGCGGATGCGGTGCTCCTGGAGCTTGGCCTCGATCAGCGCGAGGGTCAGCTTCGAGCCGATGAGCGGGATGTCCGCCTTCAGCCGGAGCAGGTAGGGGACGGCACCGATGTGGTCCTCGTGGCCGTGCGTGAGCACGATGCCCTCGATGTCGTCCAGACGGTCCCGGATGATGCTGAAGTCCGGCAGGATCAGGTCGACGCCGGGCTGCTCCTCCTCGGGGAAGAGGACGCCGCAGTCGACGATCAGCAGACGGCCGTCGAATTCGAAGACCGTCATGTTGCGGCCGATCTCGCCGAGGCCCCCGAGCGGGATGACGCGCAGGGCGCCCTGGGGGAGCTTCGGCGGTGCGCCGAGTTCGGGATGCGGATGGCTCAAAAGTCTCTCCTCACCACACGCGCCACGTACCGGCCGGCACGTGGCGCGCATGACAATCGTGCACTTGCTGTTGTCGGTTTTCGGTTGTCGCCTTGTTCAGTTGTGAAGTCCGGTGTCAGAGATCTACCCCGCCGGCGGCGAGGTCGACCTTGAGCTGGTCGGTCTCCTGCGCGGAGAGCTCGACGAGCGGGAGGCGCAGCGGGCCGGCCGGGAGGCCCTGGAGGGCGAGCGCGGCCTTGGTGGTCATGACGCCCTGGGTGCGGAACATGCCGGTGTAGACCGGGAGCAGCTTCTGGTGGATCTCGGTGGCCTTCTCGAAGTCGCCCGAGAGGTGGGCGTCGAGGAGGGCGCGCAGGTCGGGGGTGACGACGTGGCCCACGACGGAGACGAAGCCGACGGCTCCGACGGAGAGCAGCGGCAGGTTGAGCATGTCGTCGCCGGAGTACCAGGCGAGGCCGGAGCGGGCGATGGCCCAGCTGGCGCGGCCGAGGTCGCCCTTGGCGTCCTTGTTGGCGACGATCCGGGGGTGCTCGGCGAGCCGGACGATCGTCTCGGTGTCGATCGGGACGCCGGAGCGGCCGGGGATGTCGTACAGCATCACCGGGAGGCCGGTGAAGTCGGCGATCGCGGTGAAGTGCCGGTACAGGCCCTCCTGCGGGGGCTTGTTGTAGTACGGCGTGACGGCGAGGAGGCCGTGGGCGCCGTCGCGCTCGGCGGCGCGGGCCAGCTCGATCGAGTGGTGGGTGTCGTTGGTGCCGATGCCGGCGATGACGTGGGCGCGGTCTCCGACCGCCTCCAGGACGGCGCGTACGAGCTCCGATTTCTCCGCGTCGCTGGTGGTGGGGGACTCGCCGGTGGTGCCGTTGACGACGAGGCCGTCGTTGCCTGCGTCCACCAGGTGGGTGGCGAGTCGCCGGGCGCCGTCGAGGTCGAGTGCGCCGTCCGCCGTGAAGGGCGTGACCATGGCGGTGAGGACCCGCCCGAAGGGGGTCTGCGGAGTGGAGATCGGAGCCATGGGTAACACGCTACTCGCTGCTCAGCGCCGGGTGCCCCCTCGGGGGACGTGAGAAGAGGAGCCCGGCACTGCCTGCTCGGGGGTTCAAGCAGTGCCGGGTCCGTTTGATCAGCCTAGATGAACTTCACGAAACGTCGCAATACGGACACTTCGTGAGAGTGGACGAACATCTGTGCCCTACGGCGCGACGCGTCCGTTCTTGTTGAAGGCCGCGTGGGTGAGCGGCATCAGCCGGGCCCACTGCTCCTCCATCTTCTCGCCGACCATCTCGATCTCCCGCTGCGGGAAGGACGGCACCGCGGCCAGCTCGTGCTGGGTGCGCAGGCCGAGGAAGTGCATCAGCGAGCGCGCGTTGCAGGTGGCGTACATCGAGGAGTAGAGGCCGACCGGGAGGACCGCGCGGGCGACCTCGCGGGCGACGCCGGCGGCCAGCATCTCCTGGTAGGTGGCGTACGCCTGGCGGTACGAGTCCTCCATCGTCCGGCCGACCAGCTCGTGCTGCTCCGGGGTGCCCTCGACGAAGACGTACTTGCCGGGGCGGCCCTCCTGGACCAGCTTGCGGGAGGTGTCCGGGACGTAGAAGACCGGTTCGAGCTGCCGGTAGCGGCCCGACTCCTCGTTGTACGACCAGCCGACCCGGTGCCGCATGAACTCGCGGAAGACGAAGATCGGGGCACTGATGAAGAAGGTCATCGAGTTGTGCTCGAAGGGGCTGCCGTGGCGGTCCCGCATCAGGTAGTTGATCAGGCCCTTCGAGCGCTCCGGGTCCTTCTGGAGCTCTTCGAGGGACTGCTCCCCCGCCGTGGAGACCCGGGCCGCCCACAGGACGTCGGAGTCGGCCGCGGCGCTCTTGACCAGTTCGACGGTGACGTCGCTCCTGAGGTCGATCTTCGCCGGCTCGGTGGGGGTGTCGGTCACCAGGAGTACCTTCCAGTCGTCTGTGGGGCGGGCCCAGGTTAGCGCGAGTCCGTCTGAAGGATGAGATTGGGCTGCTTCGGTGAAAAACGGCACCAAACCCTCGGTTCGATCGTCTGTACCTGTGAGGCGCACGATGACCACCGAGGAGAGTGACATCCATGTTCAGGCGGGATGAGGCCGTACCGTTCGCGTTCGTGGCGGAGGCCGACGAGTTCCGCAGTAACGTCACTCCGCCGCCTCGTGAACGGCTCAGGCCCGGGCAGGTCGTCGGGCGCACGCTGCTCGGGCTGACCGTGGCCGCCGGGCTCGTGGGCTCCCTCGTCCTCGGGATGCCGTCCCTCGACAGCACGGACTCGCCCGCGCACCAGCAGCAGTCCGAAGCCTCCGACAACCGCTGAGGTAGCCTCACCGGGCACCGCCCCTTCGAGCGTGCTTGTGAGTGAGGAACCGCCGTGCCCCTGCCCTTTCTGACGGCCGACCGTGCCTTCGACACCACCGATGCCGTCGCGCTCCCGTTCGACGACCACGACCAGTGGCGCCGTCCGTACCGTCCGGGGCCCTACCGGGTCGGTGCGGCGGCGCTCGCGCTGCTGCTCGCCTCGTTCGTGCTGCTCGCCGCGGTGATCATCGCCGCCGCGGGTGCCGTCGGCGGGGCGGGCGTCACCTTCGGCGTCGCCCTGCTGATCATCCTGGCCTCGCTGCGCCTGCTGCGCATGGGCGTCTGGGTGAGCCGCGCCGGGGTGCGCCGCGTCGGCTTCTTCACCACCGGCACCACGGCGTGGACGAAGGTGACCGCCGTCCGCACCGCGCAGCAGCCGGTGCGCTGGCTGAACCTCCCGCGGACGGTCCAGGGCCAGGCCCTGCTCCTCGACCGGGCGGCCGGCGAGCAGCTGGTGCTGCTCACCGACCACAACGCGGACTTCCTCTCCCGCACCGAGGCCTTCGACCGGGCCGCCGACACCGTCGAGGCCTGGCACGCCGAGTACGGCGTCAGGCGCTGACCGTCCGGCCCTCGTGGAGGGCGATGGCCCGCTGCATCGCCTTGCGGGCCCGGGGGGTGTCGCGGGCGTCGTGGTAGGCGACCGCCAGCCGGAACCAGCAGCGCCAGTCCTCCGGCGCCCTCTCGGTCTCGGCCTTGCGCAGGGCGAAGACCTCGTCCGCGGAGTCGCGGTCGATCCGGCCCCCCTGGGTGCGCCTCAGCTCGTCGACGGGCAGTCCGCCCTCGGCCTCCAGCTCCGCCGCCAGCCGGTTGGCCCGCCGCGCGAAGCTGGTGTTCTTCCACAGGAACCAGGCGCCGACGCACGGCAGCAGGAACGCCACCGCGCCCATGCCCATGGCCGCCGGCTCGCCGGTCAGGAGGAGCAGGACGCCCTCCATCGCCACCACCCCGAAGACCAGCACGAGGACGGTGGCGAGGAAGACGTACGTGATCTTGCCGCCCATGACCGTCAGCCCAGGTCCAGGAAGTGCTCCAGGCCGAACGTGAGGCCCGGGGCGCTCACCACGCGGCGAGCACCGAGCAGCACGCCCGGCATGAAGCTGGAGTGGTGCAGCGAGTCGTGGCGGACGGTGAGCGTCTCGCCCTCGCCGCCGAGCAGCACCTCCTGGTGGGCCAGCAGGCCCCGGAGCCGTACCGCGTGCACCGGCACGCCGTCCACGTCCGCGCCGCGGGCCCCGTCGAGGGCGGTCGCGGTGGCGTCCGGCTGGGCGCCGAGGCCGGCCTCGGCACGGGCCTTGGCGATCAGCTGGGCCGTACGGGTGGCGGTGCCGGAAGGGGCGTCCACCTTGTTCGGGTGGTGCAGCTCGACGACCTCGACGGACTCGAAGTACGGGGCCGCGAGCTGCGCGAACCGCATGGTGAGGACCGCGCCGATGGAGAAGTTCGGGGCGATGAGGACGCCGGTCCCCGGGGAGGCGGCGAGCCAGCCGTTCAGCCGCGCGAGGCGGTCCTCGGTCCAGCCGGTGGTACCGACGACGGCGTGGATGCCGTGGCCCACGCAGTACTCGAGGTTGGCCATGACCGAGTCGGGGGTGGTCAGCTCGACGACGACCTGGGCACCCGCCCCGGTGAGGGCCTCCAGCTCGTCGCCGCGGCCCAGGGCCGCGACCAGCTCCATGTCCTCGGCGGCCTCGACGGCCCTGACGGCCTCGGAGCCGATGCGGCCCCGGGCACCGAGGACCGCCACGCGCAGCTTGCTCATCGCACTTCTTCCTTAGGGGTGGAGGTCAGGAGACGGCCTGGTGGAGGCGGTCCGCCTGCTTGTCCTTCAGCGGTCCTATCACCGAGAGCGAGGGCCGCTGGGTCAGCACGTCGCGGGCGACCGCCCGGACCTCGTCCGGGGTGACCGCCGCGATCCGGGCCAGCATGTCGTCGACCGACATCTGGGTGCCCCAGCACAGCTCGCTCTTGCCGATGCGGTTCATGATCGCGCCGGTGTCCTCCAGGCCGAGGACCGTGGAACCGGAGAGCTGGCCGACGGCGCGGGTGATCTCCTCGTCGGTGAGGCCCTCGGAGGCGACCTTGTCGAGCTCGTCCCGGCAGATCCCGAGCACGTCGTGGACCTGGCTGGGGCGGCAGCCCGCGTAGACGCCGAAGAGGCCGCAGTCGGCGAAGCCCGAGGTGTACGAGTACACGCTGTAGGCCAGGCCGCGCTTCTCCCGGACCTCCTGGAAGAGGCGGGAGGACATGCCGCCGCCGAGGGCGGTGTTCAGCACGCCGAGCGCCCAGCGGCGCTCGTCGGTGCGGGCCAGGCCGGGCATGCCGAGGACGACGTGCGCCTGCTCGGTCTTGCGGCCCATCAGCTCGACCTTGCCGGCCGTGCGGATGGCCTTGCGGCCGTCGCGCGGGTCGACCGGGACGGCGTCGGTGCGGCTCAGGGCCCCGGCGCGCTCGAAGGCGCGGCGGACCTGGCGCACCACCGTGGCGTGGTCGACGTTGCCCGCGGCGGCGACGACCAGGTGGGTCGGGTCGTAGTGCTTCTTGTAGAAGCGGGAGATCTGGCCGCGGGTGAGCGCGTTGATCGTGTCGACGGTGCCGAGGACCGGGCGGCCCAGCGGGGTGTCGCCGAACATGGTCTGCGCGAACAGGTCGTGCACCACGTCGCCGGGGTCGTCCTCGGTCATCGCGATCTCTTCGAGGATGACGCCGCGCTCGGCGTCCACGTCCTCATCGAGGATGAGCGAGCCCGTGAGCATGTCGCAGACGACGTCGATCGCCAGCGGCAGGTCGGTGTCGAGGACCCGGGCGTAGTAGCAGGTGTACTCCTTCGCCGTGAAGGCGTTCATCTCGCCGCCGACCGCGTCGATCGCGGACGAGATGTCGAGGGCGGACCGTGCGGCCGTGCCCTTGAAGAGGAGATGCTCCAGGTAGTGGGTGGCGCCGTTCAGCGTCGGGGTCTCGTCGCGGGAACCGACGTGGGCCCAGATGCCGAAGGTCGCGGAGCGCACCGAGGGAAGGGTCTCGGTGACCACGCGCAGGCCACCGGGGAGGGTGGTGCGGCGGACGGTGCCGATGCCGTCCTTGCCGGGCAGAAGCGTTTGGGTACGGGCGACGGCCCGCCCCTCGGAGGAGGGGCGGGCCGTCGTCACGGAACTACGGGACGTCACGAGGAGGCGTCGTCCTTCTGCTCGTCCTCGCCCTCGATCACGGGGATCAGGGAGAGCTTGCCGCGCTGGTCGATCTCGGCGATCTCGACCTGGACCTTGGAGCCGATCGCGAGCACGTCCTCGACGTTCTCCACGCGCTTGCCGCCGGCGAGCTTGCGGATCTGCGAGATGTGCAGCAGGCCGTCCTTGCCCGGGAGCAGGGAGACGAAGGCACCGAAGGTGGTGGTCTTGACGACCGTGCCCAGGTACCGCTCGCCGACCTCCGGCATGGTCGGGTTGGCGATGCCGTTGATCGTGGCGCGGGCGGCCTCGGCCTGCGAGCCGACCTGGGCACCGATGTAGATGGTGCCGTCGTCCTCGATCGTGATCTCGGCGCCGGTGTCCTCCTGGATCTGGTTGATCATCTTGCCCTTGGGGCCGATGACCTCGCCGATCTTGTCCACGGGGATCTTGACGGTGATGATCCGCGGGGCGTTGGGGGACATCTCGTCCGGGGTGTCGATCGCTTCCATCATCACGTCGAGGATGTGGAGGCGGGCGTCGCGGGCCTGCTTGAGGGCCGCGGCCAGGACGGAGGCCGGGATGCCGTCCAGCTTGGTGTCGAGCTGGAGGGCGGTGACGAACTCCTTGGTGCCGGCGACCTTGAAGTCCATGTCGCCGAAGGCGTCCTCCGCACCGAGGATGTCGGTGAGGGCGACGTAGTGCGTCTCGCCGTTGATCTCCTGGGAGATCAGGCCCATGGCGATGCCGGCGACGGGGGCCTTGAGCGGCACACCGGCGTTCAGCAGCGACATGGTGGAGGCGCAGACGGAGCCCATCGACGTCGAGCCGTTGGAGCCGAGGGCCTCGGACACCTGGCGGATCGCGTAGGGGAACTCCTCGCGGGTCGGGAGGACCGGCACGATCGCGCGCTCGGCGAGCGCGCCGTGGCCGATCTCGCGGCGCTTCGGCGAACCGACGCGGCCGGTCTCGCCGACGGAGTACGGCGGGAAGTTGTAGTTGTGCATGTACCGCTTGCGGGTCACCGGGGAGAGGGTGTCCAGCTGCTGCTCCATGCGGAGCATGTTGAGGGTGGTGACGCCCAGGATCTGGGTCTCGCCACGCTCGAACAGGGCGGAGCCGTGCACGCGCGGGATGGCCTCGACCTCGGCGGCCAGCGTACGGATGTCCGTGACGCCGCGGCCGTCGATGCGGACCTTGTCCTTGATGACGCGCTCGCGGACCAGGGCCTTGGTCAGGGAGCGGTACGCGGCGGAGATCTCCTTCTCGCGGCCCTCGAAGGCCGGGAGGAGCTTCTCGGCGGCCAGCTCCTTGACGCGGTCGAGCTCGGCCTCGCGGTCCTGCTTGCCGGCGATGGTGAGCGCCTGGGCGAGCTCGCCGCGGACGGCGTCGGAGAGCGCGGCGTACACGTCGTCCTGGTAGTCCAGGAAGATCGGGAACTCGGCCTCGGGCTTGGCGGCCTTGGCGGCCAGGTCCGACTGGGCCTTGCAGAGGACCTTGATGAACGGCTTCGCGGCCTCGAGGCCCGCGGCCACGACCTCCTCGGTCGGCGCCTCGGCGCCGCCCTGGACGAGGGTGATGGTCTTCTCGGTGGCCTCGGCCTCGACCATCATGATCGCGACGTCGCCGTCCTCCAGGACGCGACCGGCGACGACCATGTCGAAGACGGCGTCCTCGAGCTCGGTGTGCGTCGGGAAGGCGACCCACTGGCCGTTGATCAGCGCGACGCGGACGCCGCCGATCGGGCCGGAGAAGGGCAGGCCGGCCAGCTGGGTGGACGCGGACGCGGCGTTGATCGCGACGACGTCGTACAGGTGGTCGGGGTTGAGCGCCATGATCGTGGCGACGACCTGGATCTCGTTGCGCAGGCCCTTCTTGAAGGACGGGCGCAGCGGGCGGTCGATCAGGCGGCAGGTGAGGATCGCGTCCTCGGAGGGGCGGCCCTCGCGGCGGAAGAAGGAGCCGGGGATCTTGCCGGCCGCGTACATCCGCTCCTCGACGTCCACCGTGAGGGGGAAGAAGTCGAGCTGGTCCTTGGGGCGCTTCGAGGCGCTGGTGGCCGACAGCACCATGGTGTCGTCGTCCAGGTAGGCGACGGCGGAGCCGGCGGCCTGGCGGGCCAGGCGGCCCGTCTCGAAGCGGATGGTGCGGGTACCGAAGGAGCCGTTGTCGATGACGGCCTCGGCGTAGTGGGTCTCGTTCTCCACTATGGGTTTCTCCTACGTTCGTCTTTGGTCCGTGCGCCCGTGTGGCGCGGGACGGGTGCGGGAGAAGCGGTGATGTGGCGGGCCGGTCTTCGATCGAAGCACCCGGGATGAGGTCCGGGGGCCACTACCGAGGACCGGCGGCGTGCCGGCTGCTTCTCGCGCGGGTTGTGGCGTTCTGCGACCAGAGTAATTGCCGGTCGGTACTTCGCGCACGTACAGCAAAGGGAGCGGCCCCCTGAAAGTGGGACCCGCTCCCTCCGCAGCGTTCGCCATCCAGATGGATTACTTGGCGCCGCCGGCCGCACCACGGCGGATGCCGAGGCGGTCGACCAGCGTACGGAAGCGCTGGATGTCCTTCTTGGCCAGGTACTGCAGCAGGCGGCGGCGCTGACCGACCAGGATCAGCAGACCACGACGGGAGTGGTGGTCGTGCTTGTGGGTCTTGAGGTGCTCGGTCAGGTCCGAGATGCGGCGGGAGAGCATGGCGACCTGGACCTCGGGGGAGCCGGTGTCGCCCTCCTTGGTGCCGAACTCGGTCATGATCTGCTTCTTGACGGCGGCGTCGAGAGCCACGCGGTTCTCCTCAGGTTTCGTGCCCACGAGTGCCCCTGGTCTACATCTCAGGGGAGCTTCCGTGACTCGGGAGCGAAGGTCCGTTGAGCGCTGTTCGCACTGTTCTCGGAGGCGGGATCTCGCCTGCTTCCGGGGGCGCGCACACAAACGGCCGTTACACAGCGTACCAGGCGGTTCAGGAGGTGAGCGCCCGGATGGAGTGGTAGACGTCGAAGACCGCCAGGCAGAGCGGCAGCAGCGTGAGCAGCACGAAGGTCTCGGCGATCTCCAGGAAGCGGCCCCAGAAGGGGGTGACGCCCTTGCGCGGCACGATCAGTCCGATGGCCGTGAGGAGCGCGGCGACGCCGGCGATGGCGGCGGAGAGCCAGACGGTACGGATGTCGAGGGCCGTGCCGTCGCCCTTGAGGGCCTCCAGGAGGAGCTCCACGGGCGGGTTCAGCGCGAGGCCGAGGCCGAGCAGGACGAGCGAGCCGAGGCCGGCGGCGAGGGCGCAGCCGACCTGCGCGGTGTAGCGGAAGAGGTGGGCGCGCATCAGCATGGCGACGCCGGTGGCGAGGGCCAGCAGCTGGCCCCACACGGTGTCGGAGAAGCCGAGGACGGCGGCGGAGCCGACGGCGACCAGGGCGCAGCCGCCGACGAGGCCGACGAGCAGCTCGTGGCCGCGGCGGGCCTGGGCGGCGATCCGGACGGCGTCGACCGGGCCCTGGGGCTCGGCGTCGGAGCCGTATCCGCCGACGCCGGTCCGGGGCGGTTCGAAGCCGATGGGGAGGCGGGCGAAGCGGGTGGAGAGGCCCGGCAGGAAGGCCAGCGCGCCGACGGCGAAGGGGGCGCAGACCGCGGCGGTCTCGGCCGGGGTGAGCTCCGTCAGGATGGCGGCGAAGCCGACCAGCACGCCGACGGCCGAGGCGAGGACGAAGGCGACGAAGGGGCCGTCCCCGCCGGGGGCGACGATCGTGAGGATCACGGCGCAGACGAGGACGGCGGTGCAGGCGAGCAGGAACTGGAGCTTGCCGATGCCCTGGCCGTCGGCGAGGGCGAGCAGTCCGGAGCCGGCGACGGCGGCGTTCGCCATCGCACCGGTGCCGAGGGCCACGGCGGAGCCGCGGTCGTCGTAGACGCGGGCGCGGACGGCGGCGAGCGCGAGGAGCAGGACGCCGGTGACGGCGGCCAGGATGCCGGGCAGGCCGTGCATGTCGTGGCGGGGCTCGGCGGTCCACAGGACGAAGGCGAGCAGCACGAGGAGGACCGCGCCGCCGAAGAGGCCGGCGCCGCGCATCAGGGCGTCGGACCACAGGGTGCGGTCCTTGGAGACGGCGGAGGCGACCGCGTCGGAGACGTCGTCGAAGACGGCCGGGGGCAGCGACTCGGCGAAGGGGCGCAGGGACAGCAGCTCGCCGTCGAGGATGCGCTGGGCGGCCAGCGAGCGGCTGCCGTCGAGGACGGTGCCGTCGCGGCGCACCAGGTGGTAGCCGACGGGGGCGCCGGGGGCCGGGGTCTGGCCGGAGAGGCGGAGCACCTCCGGGTAGAGGTCGGCGAGCGCGACGTCCTCGGGCAGTGCGACGTCGACGCGGCCGTCGGGCGCGACGACGGTGATCCGGCAGAAGCCGGTGCCGCCGTGGAACACGGTGGTGGGAGCCGACTGGCCGGCTCCGCCGGCCGTGGCTGGGGCCGTCATACTCACCTGCTGCTTCCCCTCGTGGTGATCCTGTCCGACGGGTCCCGGGCCGTCGGCCCGGGAGGGGCCGGCGGTCGTGGACCACGGGTCGTGCGCGGCGCGGGACGCCGGTGGTGCGCGGTCCCGGGACGCCGGTCGTGCGTGGCGCGGAACGCCGGTGGTGGGTGGCGTGTGCCACCCGGTCGCGCGCGGTCCGGAACGCCGGTCGCGGGCGGGCCGGGGCGCGGTTCGGGCGCCGTCTCCGCGTGCGGCGGATGTTGCGCTCCGAATGACCCGATTTTTGCGATAGTTCATGGCCACGCAAATATTTCGGGCCACCCTACCGCCCACCCGTGACCCCGCACCAAAGTAGGATCCGTCCCCGCGGACGGATCCTGTCGCCACGGGGGCGTCTGGAGGAACTTTCCGTCCGGCAACGGAAATTGGTGAGCTGTGAGCCAGATCGTCGTCAAGCGCCCACCGCGGGCCCTGCCGTCCGAAGTGCCTGACGAGCAGGTGCAGTTGCAACCCCCTCCGGAGCTGCCCCGCGGGCAGCAGGAGGGCGCGCTGATGCAGCTCCTGCCGATGCTCGGCATGGGCGGTTCCGTGGTGTTCTTCTTCATGACGCCGAACCCGATCATGCGGATCATGGGCATGGTGATGATCGCGTCGACGGTGGCCATGGCCATCGCGATGCTGGTCCGCTACCGGCGCGGGACGCAGGGGCAGCTCGCCGACATGCGGCGCGACTACCTGAAGTACCTGACGCAGACGCGGCGCGCCGTGCTGAGGACGGCCCGCCTCCAGCGGGACGCGCAGTTCTACCTGCACCCGTCGCCCGAGCAGCTGTGGGCGCTGGTGGCCGAGGGCAGCCGGATCTGGGAGCGGCGCATCGGGGACCACGACTTCGGGCAGGTCCGCGTCGGGCTGGGCAGCCAGCAGCTGGCGACCCCGCTGCTCGCCCCCGACACGGCGCCCGTGGACGAGCTCGAACCGCTGACGGCCGGGGCGATGCAGCAGTTCCTGGCGGCGCACGGCACCCTCGACGGCCTGCCGATGGCCGTGTCCCTGCGCGCCTTCTACCACCTCACGGTGAGCGGCGATCCGGAGGCGGCCCGGTCGACGGCCCGCGCCATGGTGGGCTCGCTGACCGCGCTCCACTCCCCCGAGGACCTCGTCGTCGTCGTCGCCACCGGTGACGGCGCGGCGCCGTCCTGGGAGTGGGCGAAGTGGCTGCCGCACGTGCAGGCCCCGGGGCCCGGTGACGGGGCGGGCAGCCGGCGGCTGATCACGACGGACGCGCGGGAGCTGGAGGACCTGGTCGCCGGGCGGCTCGACGGACGCCCCCGCTTCCAGGGCCCCAACCATCCGCTGCTCGACTTCCCGCACCTGGTGGTGGTGCTCGACGGGCAGTCGGTGCCGCAGACCTCCGCGCTGGCCTCGCCGGAGGGCATCCAGGGCGTGACGATCATCGAGGTCGTGCAGGGCCGGGGCGCCGGCGCCCGCGGCGACCTGTCCATCGTCGTGGAGGGCGGCGCGCTGCGGCTGGAGTCGGGGCACGGGCACGTGTACGACGGCAGCGCCGACGAGCTGAGCCTGGACGCGGCGGAGGCGCTCGCCCGGCAGCTCGCGCCGCTGCGGGTGGCGAGCGGTTCGGACGACGACGAGCCGCTGCTGGCCAACCTCGACTTCACCGACCTGCTGAACCTCGGCGACGCGGCCTCGGTCGACGTGAGCCGCACCTGGCGCCCCCGGTCCCGGTCGGAGCGGCTGCGGGTGCCGATCGGCGTGGGCGAGGACGGCGTCCCGGTCATGCTGGACCTCAAGGAGGCGGCGCAGGAGGGCATGGGCCCGCACGGACTGTGCGTGGGCGCGACGGGTTCCGGCAAGTCGGAGCTGCTGCGCACGCTGGTCCTGGGCCTGGCGGTGACGCACTCCTCGGAGACCCTGAACTTCGTCCTCGCGGACTTCAAGGGCGGTGCCACCTTCGCGGGCATGTCCCAGATGCCGCACGTGGCGGCCGTCATCACCAACCTCGCGGACGACCTCACGCTGGTGGACCGGATGGGCGACTCCATCCGCGGTGAGCTCAACCGGCGCCAGGAGATGCTGCGCGACGCGGGCAACTACGCGAACATCCACGACTACGAGAAGGCGCGGGCGGCCGGTGCCCCGCTCCAGCCGATCCCCTCGCTCGTCCTCGTCATCGACGAGTTCAGCGAGCTGCTGACGGCGATGCCGGACTTCATCGAGATGTTCGTGCAGATCGGCCGGATCGGCCGTTCGCTCGGCGTCCACCTGCTGCTGGCCTCGCAGCGCCTGGAGGAGGGCCGGCTGCGCGGCCTGGAGACGTACCTCTCCTACCGGATCGGTCTGCGGACCTTCTCGGCGGCCGAGTCCCGGGCCGCGATCGGCGTGCCCGACGCCTACTCGCTGCCGAACGTGCCGGGCTCGGGTTACCTCAAGTACGGCACCGACGAGATGGTGCGGTTCAAGGCCGCGTACGTCTCCGGCACCTACCGCACCGGCCGGCACCCGGCGGTGGCGGGCGGGCCGCTGCCGGTGGACCGGCGGCCGGTGCCCTTCACCGCGGCCCCGGTGCCGGTGCGCTACCTGGAACCGGCGGCGCAGGCGCGGGTGCCCGAGGCCCGGGAGTCCGAGGACGACGCGCTGGCCGACTCGGTGCTCGACGTGATCGTGCGCCGGCTGGAGGGGCGCGGCGTCGAGGCGCACCAGGTGTGGCTGCCGCCGCTGGACAACCCGCCGCCGCTCGACTCGGTCCTGCCGGGGCTCGCGGGCGTGGAGGGCCGGGGCCTGACGCAGCCGGGGTACGAGGCGGCCGGACGGCTCGTCGTACCGCTGGGCGTGGTGGACAAGCCGTACGAGCAGCGGCGCGACACGCTCTACCGGGACTTCTCCGGCGCGGCCGGCCACATGCAGATCATCGGCGGTCCGCAGTCCGGCAAGTCGACGCTGCTGCGGACGCTGATCTCCGCCTTCGCGCTGACGCACACCCCGCACGAGGTGCAGTTCTACGGCCTCGACTTCGGTGGCGGCGGCATGGCCTCGGTGGCCGGGCTGCCGCACGTCGGCGGGGTCGCCTCCCGGCTCGACCCCGAGCGGGTGCGGCGTACCGTCGCCGAGGTCTACGGCATCCTGTCGCGGCGCGAGGAGTACTTCCGCAGCGCGGGCGTGGACTCCATCCAGACCTTCCGCCGGCTGCGGGCCCGGGGTGACATCTCGGTGACCGACCAGCCGTGGGGCGACGTCTTCCTGGTGATCGACGGCTGGGGCAACTTCCGCACCGAATACGAGGGGCTGGAGCCCGCCGTCGTCGACATCGCGGCCCGCGGTCTCGGCTACGGCATCCACGTGGTCATCACGGCCTCGCGCTCGATGGAGGTCCGCGCCAACCTCAAGGACCACCTGATGAACCGGCTGGAGCTGCGCCTCGGCGACACGATGGACTCCGAGCTGGACCGCAAGATCGCCGCCAACGTGCCGACGGGGGTCCCGGGCCGGGGTCTGACGCCGGAGAAGCTGCACTTCATGGCGGCCGTCCCGCGCATCGACGGGATCAGCTCCGACAGCGACCTCGCCGAGGCGACGGCCGCGATGACGCAGGAGGTCACGCGGCACTGGACGGCGCCGGGCGCGCCCGAGGTCCGGCTGCTGCCGCGCGAGCTCGACGCGCACACGCTGCCGGCGGGCTACGCGGAACCGGGGCGCGGCGTGGCGTTCGCCATCGACGAGAACAACCTGGAGCCGGTCTTCGTCGACTTCGACCGCGATCCGTTCTTCCTGGTCTTCGGCGAGAGCGAGTCGGGCAAGTCGAACCTGCTGCGGCTGATGATCAAGCAGATCTCGGAGCGGTACGACGGCGCGGCCGCGAAGTTCTTCGTGATCGACAACCGGCGGGCGCTGCTCGACGTGACGCCGGCGACGCACCTGGCGGAGTACGTGCCCATGTCCAACAACATGGAGCACCACGTCGACGCGCTCGCCGACCTGATGCGCCGCCGCTCGCCGTCCGCCGACGTCACGGCCCAGCAGCTGCGGGACCGGAGCTGGTGGTCGGGCCCGAACCTGTTCGTGGTCGTCGACGACTACGACCTGGTGTCGACGTCGAGCGGCAACCCGCTCGCCAAGCTGACGGAACTGCTGCCGTTCGCGCGGGACGTGGGCGTCCGCTTCATCATCGCCCGCAGCGCGGCGGGCGCCAGCCGCTCGTCGTACGAGTCCTTCATGCAGCGCATGATGGAGCTCGGCGCGCAGGGCGTCCTCCTCTCCGGCGACCCGCAGGAGGGCGACGTCCTCGGCGGCGTCCGCATGCGCCCGATGCCTCCGGGCCGCGGCATCTACGTCTCCCGGCAGCGGGGCAACCCGCTCGTGCAGACCGGACGGATGCCGGAGCTGTAGGGGGGCCTTCCGGGTGTCCCGCCTCCGAGGTGACCCGCTCGTGTCGACGACGTACCGGCTTACGGCGCTTCGCGAACGGGACGACCGCGGAGGCGGGCCCCTGCCTGGAGGGCAGGACGCCCGCGCCGGCTCCGATTGCTAAGGGAAACACTTCGAGCAGCAGATCGATTCGGCTTATCCGACACGGCGGAGCGAAAGCACGCACGGGGAAGCGAAAGCACGCACGGGGTAAGGGGTCTGATGGCCCGGGTCGAGTGGGAGCAGATCGAGACGGAGGCCGCGGGGCAGCCCTCCGCCGCGATGCGGCTGAACCGGGTCCCGCCGGGCGGGACCCGGGCGGCGGCCCGCCCGGCGGTGACCGGTGCGGGTCCCTGGCACCTGCTGGCAGGGCACGGGGCAGATGATGCCCAGGACGAACTTCATCGGCGGCGACGAGTTCGGCCGCGACCCGATGGCCGGCTTCATGACGGCGCTCTCCAACAGCCCGGACGCGGCGCTCAGTTCTTCGACGCGAAGGAGCCGCACCAGCTGCTCGGCGAGCAGATGCTCCGGGTGGACGGCAAGCGGCTGGTCTACCTCAGGGCCGCCAAGGTGGACAGGCTCTACGGCCCGTCGGGTGAAGAGGAGGCGTTCCGTTTCACCCATCGGGAGAAGACGGACCTGCCTTTCCCCGGGGTGGGTGCCTTGGGCGACGCCGCCACCATGGTGAACACACGGTGCGCCAGTGCGAAGGCGAGCTACCTCAGCGTGCTCGTCACCGTCGGCGGCGAGGCCTACGGCGATGTCGCCGAACGCCGCAAGAGCCTCGGGGCCTTCGCCGTGGACCTCGTACCCGAGGTGAAGAAGGCCATGGGCTGCACGGCCTGACATCGACACGTACCCGAACCCGAACCCGAACCCAGTCCGAGGGGGACATCATGGCGTGGGACGACCGCGAGCCCGTGTTCGTGCGGAGGGGCCGCTGGGTCTACAACTCGCGAAACCCCGTGGCCCGGGTGCTGATGTTCGCGAGCGTCGTCGGCCTGGTCGGCTTCTACCTCTACGTGTCCGACACCGGCCAGTGGAGCGGGTCGGAGCTGCGCGACGCCGTCCACGAGGCGGCGCGCGATCTGGAGGCCGAGCCGCAGAAGGTGTACTTCGATTACGAGAGCATGCTCAGGGACGCCCTCAAGGCGACTGGCAAGGGGCCCGGGGCCGACCTCGTCATCACGCCCCGTCCTTCGGAGGACGGCTTCGAGATAGGCGCGGCTGCCCTGTCCGAGACCTTCTGCATGCGCCTCACTCCCCCCGAGCCGGCTCGCGCCTGGGGGAAGACCGACACCGTCAGTCTGACCGTGCGGGTCTCACAGGGCGACTGCTGAGGGAGCGACCGGCAGGCTCTCCGGCACGTCGCCGCCACGGTGGCGATCAGGCGGCGGACCGCGCCGCCGCGCGACGAGCGAGGGCGATCCCGGCTCCCCGGCTCGCACGCGGCGGAGAGCACGGGCGCCGGGGGCGGCCCGGAGCCCGGGGAGACCGTCGCGGGCATCCGCATCGGGCCGGGCTGTGCCGGCACGGCACGGCGAACGAGAACGTGGGGAACGCCGCTCCCGTGCCCCCCGACGCGATCAGGGCTCCGAGATCCGAGGGACGGCACGGGCTGGACGCGGTCGACCAGGACGGCCCGGACCCCGTTCGCGGCTTCCGCCGGGTCCGCGTCCTGGCGCGCGGGTACGCGGACTCCCGGACGCGCGACAGGGTGGGCGCCTCCCGTGCACGCCCACCCTGTGTTGCCGTCGTACGGCCGCGGTTTAGAAGAAGCCCGCCGCGCGCTTGTCGCCCGACTGGTAGGCCGGGGCGGCCTGGCGGACGGCCTTGGAGATGCCCTGCAGGGCGTTGTGGATCGCGCGGGTCTCCTGGTCCCACTTCTGGTGGGCGCCGTCGGCGGCGGTCTTCGCCTCGCCCTCCCAGGTGTTGGAGACCGAACGGATCTTCGCCTGGATGGCCTCCAGGGCCTCGTCCAGGCGCTTCGCCTGCGCGTCGATCTGGTTCGCCGCGTCGTCGAGCGAGGCGTACGTGACGAGCATGATGCCGTCGTTGCCGGCCATGGTCCCTCCGGGTGTCGTTGGTGTCGTTCAGGTGGGGTGGTGCAAGGGCTCCGACGCGGAGGTCAGAGACCGGCGATGCCCGAACGGGCCGCCTTCTCGGCGCCCGCGTCGCCGGAGAAGCCCGCGGTCACGTCGACGCCGCGCAGGGCCGCCTCGACCTCGTCGTCCGTGTTGCTGGACGTGGTCCGGGTGACCTGGATGGCCTCCTGGAAGTTCAGCATCAGCTTGGCGATCCGCACCATGCCCTGGTTGATCTCGGTCTGCTTGGCGTCGAAGGCGCCGGCGCCGATGCCCTTCCAGCGGCCTTCGAGGCTGTCGATGACGCCCTGGAGGGCCGTCAGCTGGCCCTTGACGTCATCGAACTTGCGGGTGAGCTCGTCCTGGAAATCCTTGAGACTCTGATCGCCAACCTTCAAGACTGACATGTGTCGCTCTCCCTTTCTCGGGTTCTCTGTTGAGCCGCGTCCCCGCGCTTCGCGCGGACGCAGTGAGGTGGTCTGTGGGCGTCAGGCCGCGTCAGGCGGAGCGCCGTCGGCGCGCGATGACGAAGCCCGCGCCCGCGAGGACGGCCACCGCCGCCGCGGCGATGCCGATGACGAGGCCCGTGCCGCTGCCGCCGTCCGCGTCCGCGGCCGCGCTCTCGGTGGAGCCTGCCACAGGCGCGCCGGACGTCTGCTTGCCGTCCGGGGCTTGTGTCGAAGCTGTTGCGGACGGGTCCGCCGTGGCCGACGCGCCGGACGACGGGGACGTCGTGGCCGACGGGGTCGTGGCGGCGGCTCCGCCGGTGGGCTTGTTGGTGAGGGGGTTGATGTTCGGGTCGCCCGGCTTGCCTTCGCCTCGGGAGACGTGGGCGTTGGGGCGGACGACTCCGTAACCGGCGTAGTCGCTGATGGTGCCGGGCTTCCAGTCGTCGCCCCGGCCCGCGGACTCCAGCAGGACGCGGAGGACCTGGTTCGCCGTCCAGTCGGGGTGCATGGACCAGATGAGGGCTGCGGAGGCGGAGACGAGGGCGGAGGAGAAGCTGGTGCCGTCACTCAAGCAGTACTTCGTCAGGCTCTTGTCGCAGTAACCCGGAATCTGGCTTCCCGGTGCGGCGAGGTCGATGGTGTCGCCGTGCTGGGAGTACTTGGCCACCACGCCGTCTCGGGTGGTCGCCGCGACGGCGACAGCCTCGGGGTAGCTTGCCGGGTACTGCTTCTTGTTGTCCTTCGCCCCGTTGTTGCCCGAACTCGCGAAGACCAGTTTTCCCTTGTTCTGGGCGTACTTGACGGCTTCCCGTTCGCTTCCGCCATAGTACTCGGACCCGAAGGAGACGTTGATGATCTGCGCGTCGCTGTCGGCGGCAGCCCGGATGGCTTCCTCCATGTCGAAGGCGTTGACAGCCTGTTCGTTCTGCCGCTCGGTGTTGCTCACCCGGTACGGAATCACCTTGGCATCCGGTGCCAGTCCCCTGAGGCCGCCGCCCGCTCCCGACCCGACGATGATCTCGGCGAGGGTGGTGCCGTGGCCTTCGTAGTCGTCCGTCTCGTCGCCCTTGGAGTCGGAAGCGTCCCAACCCTTGAGGACCTTGCCCTTGAGTGAGGGGGTGTCCGGATTGACGCCGGTGTCGATGACGGCGACCGTGATGCCCTTGCCGGTCGCCTTCTTCCAGATCTCCTCGGCCTTCATGGCGTCCAGATACCACTGCTGCGACCGCGCGTCGGCGGCGACTGCCGTCGGAGCGACCCCGACGAGCGATGTCGTCAGCACCGCGATCGCCGTGGTGCCGAGGAGCGCCCGCCGGAGCCTGCCGCTCTCGATCATTCGTGCCGTCATCCTGACTTCCGAGCCTTCCGAGTGGTTAGTCGATCACCGGCGGTACCGCACCGCGCCGACGGTTCGTCCAGGTCTCTTCGTCTTCCGTCAGGTAGTCGGGGCGCGAAGAGCCCTCGCGGTCCTGGTCGTCGCGATCGGGACGCTGGGTGCCGCGACCGCCCATGCCTCGGGGGCTCCCCACCACTCCGTTAGAGCTGGGGGTTCCCCGGCCGGCGGGACGCGGAGCCGTCTTGCCGTTGTTGGCGCCGACCACTCCGGCCTGGCTGGGGCGCGCCCCCGTCGCGCGACCCGCGGCGGGGCCCTCGCTGCCGACGACCGTGCCCTTCGGGATCCGCGATCCGGTGCTCCCGGAGGTGGTGCGCTGCGGGGTGCCGCCGACGATGGGGTTGGAACGGGCCGCACGGCCGGTGGCGGACTGCGCCGGGCCCGTGGCACGGCCGGTCTGCGGGGTGGCGCGCCCTGCCTGTGTCGCGGACTGTCCGGTGGCCTGCGGTCCGCCCGCCCGGCCCATGGGGCCGGTGGAGCGGCCCGTGGCCGGGGAGCTCGCCGGGTTGCCCGCGCGCCCCACGGCGGGGTTCGCCGGACCGCCGGAGCGGCCCGTGGCGGGCGAGGTCATCGGGTTGGCCGCGCGGCCCATCGCCGGGGTGCTCCTCGGTCCGCCCGAGGAGCGGCCCATGGCCGGCGAGGTGCTCGGGCCGGTCGCGCGCCCCATGCCCGTGCGCCCGGTGGCCGTGCGCGGCATGCCCGGCGTGCTGGTGACCTTGGGGCCTCCGGTACGGGGCGGGGTGCCGAGCGCGACCGGCGGCGGCATCGTGGGGCTCGTCGGGGGCGCGGTGCTCGTGGGCGCGGTCGGGGTGGGCGCGGTGTTCGTGATCGTGGGCGCCGGAGGTGTGGCGACCGCGTCGATCTGGACCTTCGTGCCCGAGGGCTGCTGCCGGATGGGGTCGGAGCCGTCGAGCTGGTCGCCTGTGCGGGGCACCGTCTGGGTCGCGCGGTCCTCGGTGGCGCTGATGGGTCCGGAGGACTCCCTCGACAGGCTGTCACGAGAGGATGTGGAACCCGACTCCGTAGGGCCGTAGTAGTTGGTGGTCGGCTTCGGCACCCCCGCCTTGTACGTCTCCGGCGGCTTCGGCATCTCCTGGGCCGCCAGGGTGCTCTGCGAGACCGCGTAGAAGGAGGCCAGGCGGTTCATCTGGTTGATGGCCTCCTGGCGGTCCTTCTCCACCGCGACGGCCTTCTGGTACTCCTCCTTCTTCTCCGTCTTCTCCAGCTCGGTGAATTCGGAGGGCTTCCGCTGGTCGGCGCGGGTGTCGCGCGGCGGGGCGGCGTTGCGGACGGAGGTGAGGCCGTCGTTGGCGACCTTCATCTGGGCGCTCACCGCGTTGGCGACCTTGCCGATGCCCCAGGCGTAGGTGACGACCTCGGAGCCGTACCGCTGGAACTCGATGGCGGCCTCGCCCTTCCAGTCCACGCTGCGGACGAAGGCGTCCAGGGCCTTCGCGGCCTTGTTGAGGTCGGTGGTGGCCTTCTCCAGGGCGCGGCCGGCTTCCGCCAGCCGGGCGGGCTGCGCGCTTTCGAGGAGGTCGAGCATGGCGTTGAGCCGCTGGCCCTCGAAGGAGGTCTCGCCGTAGACGCTGCCCTTGGGCAGGAGGCGGAAGTCGCCGCCGAAGGGGAGGGGGAAGCGGATGTCGTCCAGGGTCTCCAGGACGTCCGTGGTCTGGTACTTGGCCTCGATCTGGGCCGAGTCCTTCTTCTGCTGCTGTTCCTGCGGCGTCAGCTCCGGGGCCGGGGGCGTGCTCGGGTTCGGGTTCTTCTCTTCACTCATCGGTCATCACCCCATGTCCTTGGCGACGGAGCTGGATCCCTCGCGCGCTGCCGCAGGCTGCTTCGGGTCCTTGCTCCGGGCCTGCTCCTCGCGCTCGATCGCCTCCGCGCGCTCCTGGTCCAGGCGTGCCTGGATGGCGTGGAACTGCCGGCGCTGGTCGTCCTCCACGTTGGCGTAGCCGACGTCGGCGGCGTGGACGCCGATCGAGAGGAGTTCGATCTGGCCGCTGAGGGACTTCGACAGGGCGACGAGCGAGGCGTGGACCCGCTCGTACTCCGTGAAGAAGCCGTCCGCCTCGGCGAAGGCGATGCCGGTGCCGAACGATTCGCGCGTCACGCGGGCCTCGGCGTTGAGCTGCCCGGAGCCGCCCGCGCTCGCCTCCAGGTTGGCGATGACCGTCTGGACGTCGCTCTGGAACTTCTTCAGCGCGCCAACGCCGAGTTCGAGGTCACTCGCCATGACCGCCCCCGTCACCCGTCACGTACGTCACGAGTCAAACCTCCCCGTTTGCTCCTGCTGTCCTGCATTGCGATCGTGGCGACTCGTCACCCACCGATCGCGTGCCTACCACTGTAGTGATGGCGACTGACAGCCCCAAGTCTCTTGTTCGTCACGAGACTTCTACAGTTCGACGCTATCAGCCGTGTGCTTCTGCAATGATCACCGGTCCGTCAGGGCCGCTCGTCTCCTCCGGTGGTCCCGCAGCGCGACCGCCGTGCCCGCGATCGCCGCCACCAGGACGCCCCCGCTGACGACCACGTAGGTGGCCAGGCGGGCGGCGCGCTGTTCGGGGGTCTCGCCGAGGTGGACGGCGGCCGGGGTCGGGGCCTCGGCTCGGGTCATCCCCTCGTGCGCGACGGGCTTCTCCAGGGGCTTGTCGTCCTCGGTCAGGGCCCTGACCGGGTCGACGACGCCCCAGCCGACGAGGCGGTCGTGGCCGGCGACCGAGCGTTCGGCGGTCTGCTGGATCTGGGCGACGATCTGCTTCTGGGTCCACTTGCCGTGCTTCGCCTTGATCAGGGCGGCGAGGCCGGCGACGTACGGGGCGGAGAAGCTGGTGCCGTTGTCGGCGCAGTGGCCGCCGCCGGGGACCGTGGAGACCATGTCGACGCCGGGGGCGGCGACGCCGACGAAGTCGCCGGACTGGGAGAACTGGGCGCGTTCGTTGTTGCGGTCGGAGGCGGCGACGGCGAGGACGCCCTCGTAGGAGGCCGGGTAGGTGGCTTTGACGTTGCCGCCGAGGCCGTCGTTGCCCGCTGAGGCGACGACGACGATGCCGGCGTTCAGCGCGGCTTTGACGGCCTCTTCCAGGAGCGGGGTGGGCTTCACCGCGTCCGCCGTGTCCTGGGAGATGTTGATCACGTCCGCCTTCTTGGCGATGGCGTGGCGGATCGCGGTCGCGAGGGTCGTGGTGGTGCCGTTGCCTTCGGCGTCGTTCTGCTGGATGGGGATGATCGTGGCGTCGGGGGCGAGGCCGACGAAGCCGGTGCCCTTGGCGGGGCGGGCGGCGATGATGCCGGCGACCTTGGTGCCGTGGCCGACGGTGTCGGTGGTGCCGTTCTCCTTGCCGCGCTTGAGCTTGTACCCGTTGGCGTCCTTGGCGTTCTTCGGGATCAGGTTGATCCCGCTCCTGGCGTCGACGGCCTTGGCCAGCTGGGGGTTGCGCACGTCGACGCCGGTGTCGATGACGGCGACGCGGACGCCCTTGCCGGTGGACTGGGCCCACAGTTCGTCGAGCTGGACGCGCTGGAGGGACCAGGGGCGGCCCTCGTACTTCTTGTTGGGGTAGGTGCACTGGCCGCCGTCGTCGGCCACCGCCGTGGAGGCGGTGGAGAGCGGCAGGCCGAGGGCGCAGAGCGTCGTCGTGGCGGCGAGGACCAGCAGCCGGCGGGGAGCGGTCATGAGCCCTGCGGCTGACGTGCGCCGCCGGTGGAGAGGCGGGGGCCGGTGGGCAGGAAGGTGGACCACTCGGCGGGGACGGGCAGCGGGGTGACGTCCTTGTAGCCGAGGCGGTTCTGGGCCTGCTGGGCCTCGGCCTGCCGGGCCTGCTTCTCCTCCTCGGAGCCGGAGGAGCCGATGCCGGAGTCGTCGGTGGCGGTGTCGCCGTTGGACTGCATCGCGTAGCGCAGGCCGGTGTCGGTGACGAGGAAGAGGAAGCCGCTGGAGGTGTTGGAGCCCTTGAACTGGCGGAAGAGCTGGCCGGAGCCGGGGGTGACGTAGGCGCTGCTGGAGCCGGTCGGCAGGGTGGCGGGGAAGTCCTTGCCCGCCCAGGTGCTGAGGGTGGTGGCGCCGTTGTCCTCGTCGACCGCGCGGAGCACGTTGCAGACGGTGTTGCGGCTGCCTTCGCCGGTGGCCGCCTCGTTGACGGGCACGGGGGCGGCCGTCGGCCACTTCTTGTCGGCGCCGAAGGCGTCGCCCGGCGACAGGAGGGCGCCGCCGCTGACCTTGGTGGCCTGTCCGGCCTGGCCGAGCCCGACCAGCTGGCGGCTGTTGAGCAGCAGCTTGGCCGTGAAGTCCGAGACGGGGGCGACCCGGTCCTTCAGGACGACGTACATCTGCTTCCTGGTGCCGTCGGTCGCGGAGAGGACCATGCCGACCTTGCCGACCTCGGGCGTCAGGCCGCCGACGCCGGCGGCGGCGCCCGGCTCGCCGGGGACGACGGGGAAGGAGATGGCGTCGCCCTTGTGGAGGGTGTTCAGCCACGCCTCGGAGACGCGCTGGGCGGCGCGGCCCTGGCCGACGAGCTGGCGGAGCAGCAGTTCGTCCTTCTCGACGGGGTACGCGGTGCCCCGGGCGTCGACCACGTAGCGCGTGCGGGCGGGGGCGGGGCCCTCGACGTACAGGAGCTGGCCGCCGGTCAGCCGCTCGGGACCGTCGGTCTTCGCCTCCTCGCGCGCGGCGAGGACGAAGGCGGCCTTCTGGATCGCGCGGCCGCCCTCACCGGGGCGCTCGCAGACGGCCCAGCGCTTGGGGGCGCCGGCCTCGGTCTTCTCGGGGAGGCGGTCCGGGGCGTAGGGGATGCCGAGGGTGGCGCCGTGCGGGATCTTGCCGCTGTCGAGCACGGACTCGGCGACGGTGATGATCTTGCCCTTGTCGGGGTCGAGGAGCAGCTTCGCCGACGACATGTTGAGGACCGGGTGGAGCTGGAGCTTGTCGCCGGTCTTGAGGACGACGTACCGGGTGGTCGACTTGTCGGCGATGATCACGTTCTGGCCGGGCTTGTCCCAGTCCTTGGGGGCGACGGGTTTGAACATGCCCCAGGCCCCGAAGACGGCGAGGACGACCGCGCCGACGATGGCGCCGGGCACCACCGCGCGCAGCGGGCGCGGCGCGCCTTCCTCGGAGCCCGTCGAGCTGGGCTGCACGAACTGCGCGACCAATCTCCGCTTCGCGAAGGTGTAGGCGTTCAGTTCGTCGCGTCGTGATGCCATCTGTTGTGTCGTCCCTCTCCCCGCCGGCCGACCAGGTTGCCACACTCGGCGGGTCCGTCCGCCGTCCCGCCGCCCCCTACTATGCCTGGCGGCACCCGTGTCTCACCGCTCAGGTAGGGTGATCGCCCGGTCAACGCCCAAGGGAATTCGGCTATTACGGACACGAGGGGGCAACGCGGCGATGGGTACGGCGACGCGTGCGCGCGACGGGCGGCGGACCAGCGGCCGAGCGCCTCAATCTTCCCGACGGCAACGCAGCAACGGGCCCGGTGAAGCGCCCGGGGGACCGGCGGCTCCGGAGGCCGCGCAGGCCGTCCCCGCGACGACGACGCTCCGCCCGCTCTCGCGCACCGGCCGGGTCGGCCCCGTCCATCTCCGTCAGCTCGTGCTGGTGGAGGCGGCGCTCGCGCTGGTGGCCGTCGGCTTCGTGATGGGCGGTCTCTGGCTCGTCCCGACCTGCGTCGCCGCCGGCGTCCTCGTGCTCCTCGCGGTGATACGGCGCCGCGGCCAGGCCGTGCAGGACTGGATGGGGACGGCGCTCGCGCTGCGCTCGCGCCGCCGCGACACCGCGCCGGCCTCGCCCGACGCCGACCCCTCCCTCGCCCCGGTCACGGAGAGCGTGCGGGGCTTCGGCGCCCGGCCGTACGTCGACCGCAACCACCGCACGGTCGGCATGCTGAGCGACGGCTCGTTCCTGACCGCCGTGCTGCGCGTCGAGGCGAGCGGTTCGGCGCTGCGGCCGGTCTTCGGCGCGCGCGCCTTCCCGCTGGCCCTCCTCGGTGACGCCCTGGAGGTCGACGACATCGTGGTCGAGTCGGTCCAGCTGGTGCAGCAGGTCCGTCCGGCCCCGGCGCCGCACCTCCCCCAGCAGTCGGTGGCCCGGCTCTCGTACACCCCGCTCCAGGAGCGGACCGGGGCGCCCGCGCTGCGGCTCACCTGGGTGGCGGTGAAGCTGGACCCCGAGCGCTGCAAGGAGGCGGTCGCGGCGCGCGGCGGCGGTCTGGAGGGCGCGCAGCGGTGTCTGGTCCGGATCGCGGACCATCTGGCGAGCCGGATCACCGGTGCCGGTTTCCAGGCGGTCGTCCTGGACCAGGAAGAAGTCAACTCGACGATCGCGACGGCCGCCTGCACGAGTCCGCACGCGGCCGCGCGCGCCGGCCGGGCGGACGCGGCGCCGCAGCGGCGGACGGCCGAGACGTCCCGGGTCTGGCGCTGCGACGACCGCTGGCACACCACGTACGCGGTCGGGCGCTGGCCCGAGCTGGGGCGGGGCGCGGCCCCGCTGCCGCGGCTGGTCTCGCTGCTGACCTCGGTGCCCGCCTACGCCACGACGTTCAGCCTCACCGTCCGGCGCGGGACGCGCCAGGGCGTGATGGAGGTCGGCGGCCACCTGCGGGTCACCGGCGGCTCCGACAACGAACTGGTCCGGGTGCGCCGGACCCTCGAACAGGCGGCGCGCACCGCGAAGGTCGGGCTGCTGCGGCTGGACCGCGAGCAGCTGCCGGGCGTGCTGGCGACGATGCCTCTCGGAGGTGCCCGATGAGGGGACGCGGCGGAGCGGTGAAGGGGCTGCGCGGTCTGATCGGCCCGCGGCACGCGGGGCACACCGTCCCGGCGGCCGAGCTCGGCGCGCTCTCGCTCCCGGTGGGCGACGACGGCGTGGTGATCGGCGAGGACTCCGAGGGCCGTTCGCAGCTGGTGGGCTTCCACCGCTCGACGCCGTACGACGTGCTGCTGATCGGCGGCCTGTGGACGGCCCAGGTGCTCGCGCTGCGCGCCGCCGCCACCGGCTCCCGGGTCGTGGTGGAGACCGGCCGCCCGCACGCGTGGGTGGGTCTGGCGCAGGCGGCGGGCGCCGGCCTGGAGTGCATCACGCTCCACGACGTGGGCCGGGTCCCGCCGCTGGGCGCGACCGTCGGCAGCCCCGCCGTCGTGGTGCGGGACTGCGGCATGCGGCCGCCGCGCGGGCGGGTCGTCTCCTCGCCGTGGCAGTCCGTGCTGACCCTGCTGCCGTACCTCAGCCCGGTCGCCCCCCGCCTGATGCGCGCGGCCACGCTCGTCGGCGTCCAGCGGGTCTCGCCGCAGGAGGCCCAGCAGACCGGGCGCATCCTGGGGCTGACGCAGACCGAGGTCGACGCGCTGCCGACGCTCGGGGACGGCGTGACGCTGTGGTGCGCGGGCGGCGAACGGCACTGGGTCATCACCAACGCCACGGACGCGGAGTCGGGCCTGCTGGGCACGGCCCGCCGGATGGACTGACGGGACCCGGACGGACGGACCGGCGGGGCCTGGACGGACGGACCGACGGGGCCCCGACGGACCGACGGGGCCTGGACGGACGGTCTGAGCCCGGGCGGACGGACGGATCGACGGGGCCCGGACGGACCGACCGACGGAGCACAGACCGACGGGCTGGCGGAACTCGTCGGTCCGCCTCGCGCGATCGTCCGAAGCCGCCCCCGCACGGGGACCGGTTTCCCTAGTATTTCTCCTGGTGGCGCGGACGGGACCAACTCCCCCGCGCCACGGGACACATGGTCCGCCGACAGGCCGTGAGCGAAAGGAACTCCCATGGGGAGCGCGCAGGAGAAGGACGAGTTGTACGCCCTCGACATCTCGGACGTCGAGTGGATCGGCGCCCCCGGCACGAGCCCGGACGAGGAGCGCGTCGAGATCGCCCACCTGCCGGGCGGTGCCGTCGCCATGCGGTCCTCGCTGGACCACGGCACCGTGCTGCGCTACACGGAGGCGGAGTGGACGGCCTTCGTGCTCGGCGCGCGGGACGGCGAGTTCGACCTGCGCTGAGTCCGCGGGCCCGTCCGCCGGAGGCGGGGCCCGTGACGAACCGGCGGTCGGGTGCCCGTGATCGGGCGCGTGGCCGCCGGTTCGTCACGTCACCCGTTCGGGCGGGCACCGAGGCGGGCACGGGGGGAGCGAAGTGGCGCGGATGATGTGCCCTTGCCCCCTTCCATACCGTTTCGCCCGGGGCGGTTCCTCACGCTCCGCCGCACCGGCGTCACCCTGGCCCCGCTCCGGGCCGGAGGGACGGCCTCCGGGGGAGGACGGGCCTGCCGCGGCGGCGTCGGGGGCGTTTAGGGTGGGTGGGGGCGCGGCGGAGTATCCCTCGGAACGGTCGCCGGGTCCGAGGGGAGAGCCGGTCCGACCGGCAGCGAACGGTGGCCCCGACGCACGACGGCACAAGGGTGCTCGACCACACCAGGAGGCAAAGTGAACGGCGATCGGGACGACATCCGCGGGGGCTGGAACGTGCCCGCCGACGAGTCCGACGCGGATCCCGCCGAGATGACGGGTGAGTTCACCATCGACTACACCCCGCCGGCCTGGTACACGCAGAACGCGCCGGGCGGTTCGGGCGACGGCGGTGTCACTCCCCCGCCGCCGACGGGTGCGCCGGTCCCGGTGCCCGGGGTGCCCCCGGGCGGCTTCCAGCCCGGCTGGACGCACAACCCGCCGCCCGTCCCCGGTCAGGTCCCCGGTCAGCAGCCTCCCGCGCCCGGTCCGTACGGGGCGTACGGCTCCGAGGCCGGCGCTCCCGGTACGCCGGCCGTGCCGCCCGCCCACCCGGCGTCCGCCCACCCGGCGCCCGCGCCCGGCCAGGTCCCGGGCCAGTTCCCCGGACAGCAGGCCCCCGCGCCGCACGGCGGGTACGGCCCCGGCGCCCCCGGCGCTCCCGCCCACCCCGCGTCCGCGCCCGTGCCGCCCCCGGCTCCCGTCCAGGCCCCGGCCCCCGGCGCGCCCTTCGGCGGCGGTGACGTGGACAGCGGCGCCACCATGCGCTTCAACCCGGCGGCGCAGCCGGTACCCGGCCCCGCGCCCGCCCCGGCGTCCGACCCGGCGTCCGACCCGTCGGCGGGCCCCCTCCCCGGGTCCCCGGAGGCCGCGGGCCTGGCCCGCGCGGACGTCCCCCCGGTCCCGGCCGCCGACGATCCGGTCCCCGCCCCCGAGGCGGAGGAGACCGCGGCGGAGCCCGAGAACGGAACCGGTCTCGACGCCGAGAGCGAGACCGGGAGCGAGACCGAGGTCGAGGCGGAGGCGGAGGCGGAGATCGAGCCCGAGGCCGGCACCGAGAGCCGGTCCGAGGCCGAGGGCGGCGCGGCCGCCGGTACGGACGCGGCCCCGGAGGGCCATGAGGAGGAGGCCGGGGCGCCCGTCACCGAGGACGCTCCCGCCGACGCCGTCCCCGCCGCCGCGCCGCTGCCCGCCGAGGGCGCCCCGGCCGACGCGAGCGCCGCGCCCGGCGCGCTGCCGCCGCTGCCGCCGGACTTCCCGCCCGCCTCGCCCGAGGGCCCGGCCCAGCCGGCCCCGGGGGCCGCGCCGCAGTGGCCCGGGCAGCCGGTGGCCGCCGCGCCAGGAGCCGTACCCCCGCAGGGCGGGTACGGGTACCCGCAGGCGCCGGGTGCGCCCGGCCTCCCGCCGCAGGCCCAGGCCCCGGTCCCCGGCCCCACCCCGCCCGCCGGCTACGGCTACCCGCAGCCCCCGGCCGCCGGGTACGGCTACCCGCACCCGGGGCAGCCCCAGCCCCAGCCGGCCGCTCCGGCGCCCGCCGGGGAGCAGCCGCCCGCCGGCTACGGCCTCCCGCCGCAGGCCCCGGTGCCGGGCGGTTACGGCTACCCGCAGGGCCCCGGCGCACCCGGTGTGCCCGGTACGCCCGGCGAGGTGCCGCCGCAGGGTCCGGAGGGGTACGGCTACCCGCCGGGCGGCGTCGACCCGCGGACCGGGGCGGCCTGGCCGCAGTCGGTCACGCACGACCAGCGCGAGCGGTCCGTGCCGGGCGCCCCGCTCGGATACACGGCCGCCGTCGAGCTCTCCTCCGACCGGCTGCTGCGCAACAACAAGCAGAAGCCGAAGTCGAGCCGGAACCCGGGCTCCGCCTCCCGCTTCAAGCTGGGCGGCAAGAAGGAGGAGCAGGAGCGGCAGCGGAAGCTGGACCTGATCCGCACGCCCGTCCTCTCCTGCTACCGGATCGCGGTCATCTCGCTCAAGGGCGGCGTCGGCAAGACCACGACGACCACCGCGCTCGGCGCGACCCTGGCCACCGAGCGGCAGGACAAGATCCTGGCGATCGACGCCAACCCGGACGCCGGCACGCTCGGCCGCCGGGTCCGGCGCGAGACCGGGGCGACCATCCGCGACCTGGTGCAGGCGATCCCGTACCTCAACTCGTACATGGACATCCGCCGGTTCACCTCGCAGGCGCCGTCCGGCCTGGAGATCATCGCCAACGACGTGGACCCCGCCGTCTCCACGACCTTCAACGACGAGGACTACCGGCGGGCGATCGACGTCCTCGGCAAGCAGTACCCGGTGATCCTCACCGACTCCGGCACGGGCCTGCTCTACAGCGCCATGCGCGGGGTGCTCGACCTCGCCGACCAGCTGATCATCATCTCCACGCCCTCCGTGGACGGCGCCTCCAGCGCCTCGACGACGCTGGACTGGCTGTCGGCGCACGGCTACGCGGACCTGGTGCAGCGCTCGATCACGGTCATCTCGGGGGTCCGCGAGACCGGCAAGATGATCAAGGTCGAGGACATCGTGCAGCACTTCCGCACCCGCTGCCGCGGGGTGATCGTGGTGCCCTTCGACGAGCACCTCGCGGCCGGCGCCGAGGTGGACCTCGACATGATGCGGCCCAAGACCCGGGAGGCGTACTTCGACCTCTCGGCGATGGTGGCCGAGGACTTCGCGCGGGCGCAGCAGGCGCAGGGCCTGTGGACCGGTGACGGCCAGGGCGGCCTGCCGCCGCACATGGCCCCGCCGATGCCGGGCCAGTACGCCCCCGGCCAGTACGCCCCGGGCCAGCCCGGCCAGCCGATGCCGGGTCAGCCGATGCCCGGTCAGCCGATGCCCGGTCAGCCGTACGGCGCTCCGCCCGCGCCGGGCCAGCCGTACTCCGGCCAGCCGTACTCCGGGCAGCCGGTGCCGGGCCAGCCGGTGCCGGGCCAGCCGGCGCCCGGGCAGTACGCCCCCGGGCAGCAGCCTCAGCCTCCGGTGCCGGGGCAGCCCGGACAGCCGTACCCGCCGCAGGCGCAGCCGTACCCGCAGCCGGGCCAGCCGCCGGTGCCGGGTCAGCCCGGGCAGCCGATGCCGGGGCAAGCCGGATATCCCGGACAGCCGTACGGGCAGCCGCCCTACCCGCCGGCGGCGACTTCCGGCCAGCCCGGGCAGCCGGGGCAGCCTCCGCAGCCGTACGGGCAGCCGCCCGCCGCGGGGCAGCCGTTCGGTCAGCCGCTGCCTCCGCAGGCGCCGCCGCAGGCTCCTCCGCAGGCGCCGCCAGCCCCTCAGCAGTAAGGCGTCACAGGAGTAGACCAATGAGGCTCCGTACCGGTTCACCGGTACGGAGCCTCTTCGCATTCCCGCAGCCCACACGGGGTTTGAGTCATCGTTGACGACGGCAGACCACCGCTGATACATCTTCGCTTCACTTGACGTCAGCCCAAGATCCACGACTCCACGACAGCCCCGACGCGAGGTCACGTCCCATGGTCATGGTCACGAAGGTCCCCTCCCGCCCACTCCCCCGCCGGCCTCGCCGGGCCGCCCGTCTGCTGCTCGCCGCCGGTCTCACCACCGCCTCGCTCGCGGCCCTTCCCGCCACCACCGCCGCCGCCGAGGACGAGAAGTCCGGCGGTACGACGCTCACGGTGGCCGTCTCGCAGAGCATCGACTCGCTCAGCCCGTTCCTGGCGCAGAAGCTCACCTCGACCAGCATCCACCGGCTGGCCTACGAGTACCTCACCAACTACGACGCGAAGGACGCCAGGACCGTCCCGGCCTTCGCGACCGAGTGGTCCGCCTCGGCGGACAAGCTGACGTGGACGTACAGGATCCGCGAGGACTCCACCTGGTCCGACGGCAAGCCGGCCACCGCCGAGGACGCGGCCTGGACCTTCAACAAGATGATGACCGACCCGAACGCGGCCACCGCCAACGGCAGCTTCACGGCCAACTTCGAGAAGGTCACCGCCCCCGACCCACGCACCCTCGTCATCAAGCTGAAGAAGCCGCAGGCGACGATGACCGCGCTGGACGTGCCGATCGTGCCGAAGCACGTGTGGGAGAAGGTCGGCGACTTCTCGAAGTTCAACAACGACCAGCAGTTCCCGATCGTCGGCAACGGCCCCTTCGTCATCACCGACTTCAAGGTCGACCAGTACGTCAAGCTCAAGCCGAACAAGAAGTTCTGGCGGGGCGCCCCCAAGTTCGACGAGCTGGTCTTCAAGTACTACAAGGACGGGGACGCGGCCGTCGCCGCCCTCCAGAAGGGCGAGGTCTCCTTCGTCCCGAACCTGACGCCCGCCCAGGCCGCGGCGCTGAAGACGCAGAAGGACATCAAGGTCAACGACGCCCCCGGGCGCCGCTTCTACGCGCTCGCCACCAACCCCGGCGCCCGCGCCCAGGACGGCAAGACCTTCGGCAACGGCCACCCGGCCCTCCTCGACCCGGCCGTGCGCAAGGCGCTCTTCCTCTCCGTCGACCGCGCCACCCTCGTCGACAAGGTCTTCCAGGGGCACGCCGTCGAGGGCGAGGGGTACATCCCGCCCCGCTTCGGCTCGTACTTCTGGAAGCCCGGGGGCGCCCAGAAGCGCGGCTACGACCCGGCCGCCGCCGCGAAGGCCCTCGACGACGCCGGCTACCGGAAGAACGGCGAGGGCAAGCGGCTCGGCAAGGACGGCAAGCCGCTCGTCTTCCGGATCCTCTGCCACGCCACCGACCCCAACGACAAGGCGGTCGGCAAGTACCTCCAGGAGTGGTGGGGCGCCCTCGGCATCGGCCTGACCGTCGAGTGCCTGGACAGCGTCTCCGACCCCTGGGCCAAGGGCGACTACGACCTCGCCTTCGACGGCTGGTCCGTCAACCCCGACCCGGACTACGTCCTGTCCATCCACACCTGCGGCACCCTCCCGGCCACCCCGAAGGACACCGGCGCCACCGACAACTTCATCTGCGACGAGGAGTTCGACGCCCTCTACGCCCAGCAGGCGGTGGAGTACGACACCGCCAAGCGGGCGGAGCTGGTCAAGCGGATGCAGTCCCGGCTGTACGACACGGGGTACATGAACGTCATGGCCTACCCGAACGCCCTGGAGGCGTACCGCACCGACCAGATCGCTTCCATCACCACCATGCCCGAGGCGGCCGGGAACCTGTGGGGGCAGGACGGCTACTGGAGCTGGTGGTCCGCCGTCCCCGCGGCCTCCGCGTCCGGCTCCGGCGACGGCTCCGGCTCCTCCTCGACCGGGCTCCTGATCGGCGTCGGGGCGGCCGTGGTCGTCGTCGCCGGCGGGCTCGTGCTCTTCCGGATGCGCCGGCGCGCCACCGCCGACGACCGCGAGTAGCGATGACGACGGCAAGCACCCCCGCCGGCGTGGCGCGGGCCGAGGAGGCCCGCGCCACGGACGGTGCGTCCCGCACCGGCGTCGCCTCCGGCTATCTCCGCCACGCGGCGGGGAAGCTGGGCGGCGCGCTCGTCTCCCTCCTCGCCGTGCTGGTCACCAGCTTCTTCCTCTTCCGGATCATCCCCGGTGACCCGGTGAAGGCGATGACCCACGGCGTCCCCACCTCGGCCGAGCAACTGGCCACCCTGCGAAGCCAGTTCGGCCTCGACCTGCCGCTGTGGCAGCAGTTCACCGACTACTGCGCCAAGGCGCTCACCGGCGACCTCGGCACCTCCTTCCAGTTCCGCGCCCCGGTCGGCGAGCTGATCGCGGCGAAGCTCCCGGCGACGCTGCTGCTCACCGGGGTCGCCGTGGTGCTCTACTCGGCCCTCGGACTGTGGCTCGGCACCCGCTCGGCGTGGCGGCACGGCGGCCTCGGCGACCGGGTGAACACCGGCCTCGCGCTCACCCTGTGGTCGGTGCCGTCGTTCTGGCTCGGGCTGCTGCTCATCATCGTCTTCTCGGTGGGCACGGGCCCGGTCCCGGGCCTCTTCCCGACCGGCGGCATGGAGTCGGGCGCCGGGGAGACCGGCTTCGCGTACGTCCTCGACGTCGCCCACCACCTCGTCCTGCCGGTGGTGACGCTGGTCGCGGTCGGCTACGCCCAGACGCTCCTGGTGATGCGGTCCTCGCTCCTCGACGAGATGGGCGGCGACTACCTGACGACGGCCCGGGCGAAGGGCCTCAAGGACGACGACGTGCGGCGCCGGCACGCGGTGCCGAACACGCTGCTGCCGACCGTCACCATGGTCTTCATCAACCTGGGCCACGTGGCGGCCGGTTCCATCCTGGTCGAGACGGTCTTCTCCTGGCCGGGCCTCGGGGGCCTCTTCTACCAGGCGCTCAGCGTGCCCGACCTGCCGCTCGTCCAGGGCCTGTTCGTCGTCTTCGCCGGAGCGATGATCCTGATGAACCTCCTCGCCGACCTGCTCTATCCGCTGCTCGACCCCCGGGTGGGCCGATGACCTCTCTCGCATGGGAGCGCCGCAAGGGCTCCGCGGCGCGCTTCTGGAAGGCGTACCGGAGCCACCGGGGGGGCCTGTACGGGCTCGCCGGGCTCGCCCTGATCGCCCTGCTCGCGCTCACCGCCCCGTGGACCGTCGGCGCCGACGTGCAGTCGGTGACGAACGCGCCCGGTACGGCCCTGGAGGCGCCGAGCGCTGAATTCCCGCTCGGCACCGACCAGTTCGGTCGCCCGCTGCTCGGACTGCTGGTCTGGGGCGCCCGGATCTCGCTGCTCGTGGGGCTGCTGGCGGCGACGCTGTCGGTCGCGATCGGCACCCTCGTCGGCATCCTCGCCGGCCACTACGGCGGCTGGCTCTCCACCGTCGTCATGCGGATCACCGACTGGTTCCTGGTGATGCCGGCGCTGGTCCTGGCGATCGTGCTGGCGACCGTGCTGTCCCGGTCGATGTGGACAGTGGTGCTCGCCATCGGCGTCACCTCGTGGCCGACGACCGCGCGGCTGGTGCGGGCCCAGACGATCGCCGTCGAGTCCCGCCCGTACATCGAGCGGGCCACCGCGCTCGGCGGCGGCCACCGGCACGTCATGGCCCGGCACGTGCTGCCGAACGTGATGCCGCTGGTCCTCGCGCAGACCACGCTCGGCATCTCGACGGCGATCCTCACCGAGGCCACCCTGGCCTTCCTGGGGCTCGGCGACCCGACCGTGGTGTCGTGGGGCGGCATGCTCCAGGACGCCCGGGAGGCGGGCGCGGTCTCCTCCGGGCACTGGTGGTACCTCGCCCCGCCCGGGATCGCGATCGCGCTGGTCGCACTCGCCTTCACGCTCTGCGGCCGGGCCGTCGAGTCCGTGCTCAACCCGAGGCTGGGGGTGGGGCGGTGAGCCTCCTGGAGATCAGGGACCTGCGGGTCACGTACGGCTCGGGGGCCGGGGCCGTGCCCGCCGTGCGCGGGGTCGACCTCCGTCTGGAGGCCGGGTCGAAGCTGGGGGTGGCCGGCGAGTCCGGCTGCGGCAAGTCGACGCTGGCGCTCGCGCTGCTGCGGCTGCTGCCCGCGACCGCCCGGCTGGACGGGGAGATCCTCCTCGACGGGGAGGACGTCCTCGCCATGAAGTGGGGGCGGCTGCGGGCGGTCCGCTGGGCGGGCGCCTCGATCGTCTTCCAGGGCGCGATGCACTCGCTGAACGCGGTGCGCCGGATCGGCGACCAGATCGCCGAACCGCTCCTGGTGCACAGGCGGGCCACCCCGGCGAAGGCCCGCGAGCGGGTCGCCGCCCTCCTCGAACAGGTCGGCCTCCCGGCCTCCCGGGCCGCCGGCTATCCGCACGAGCTCTCCGGCGGGCAGCGCCAGCGGGTGATGATCGCGATGGCGCTCGCCTGCGAGCCGCGCCTGATCGTCGCCGACGAGCCGACCACCGCGCTCGACGTGATGATCCAGGCGCAGATCCTGCGGCTGATCGAGCGGCTCGTCGCCGAGGAGTCCATCGGGCTGATGATGATCAGCCACGACCTGGCCGTCCTCGCCGACACCTGCGACCGGCTCGCCGTCATGTACGCGGGCCGGATCGTCGAGGAGGGCCCGGCCGGCGAGGTGTACCGCTCGGCCGTCCACCCCTACGGGCGGGCGCTGTCCTCGGCCTTCCCCCGGATCGGGGACCCGGCCTCGCGGCGGGCGCCGCGAGGCCTGCCCGGCGACCCGCCGGACCCGGCGGCGCTGCCGGACGGCTGCTCCTTCCACCCCCGCTGCCCGGTGGCGGTGGCGGAGTGCGCCTCGGACGACCAGGAACTGCGGGTGGCGGGCGCCGGGCGCCGGGCCGCCTGCGTCCACGTGGGAAGGGAGAGCGGATGACGAGCCGACCGCTGCTCGCCGCGAGCGGCGTGCAGGTCACCTTCCCCGGCCGGCGGGGCGCACCGCCCGCCCGGGCCGTCGACGGGGTGGACCTGGAGATCGGCGCGGGCGAGATCGTGGCCCTGGTCGGCGAGTCCGGCTGCGGCAAGACGACCCTGGCGCGGACCCTGCTCGGCCTGGTGCGGCCGGGGGCCGGCGCGGTCTCCTTCGCCGGGGAACCCCTCGCGTACACCTCCGGGGCGCTCAAGGCGTACCGCCGGCGCGCCCAGCTGGTCCTCCAGGACCCCAGCGGCTCCCTCAACCCCCGGCACACCGTGTACGACGCGGTCGCCGAGGGGCTGCGGATCCACCGGGTCCACCGGAGCGGGGCGGACGAGCGCGCGGCGGTCGCGGAGGCGCTGGCCAGGGCCGGGCTGCGGCCGCCCGAGCGGTTCTTCCTGCGCTACCCCCACGAGCTGTCCGGCGGCCAGCGCCAGCGGGTCGTGATCGCGGGGGCGCTCGCCCTGGAGCCCGAACTCATCGTCGCGGACGAGCCGGTGGCCTCCCTGGACGCGTCGGTGCGCGGCGAGATCCTGGCCCTGCTGCTCCGGCTGCGCGACGAGCTCGGGCTCTCCGCCCTGGTGGTGACGCACGACCTGGGCCTCGCCTGGAACATCGCGGACCGGGTGGCGGTGATGTACCTGGGGCGGGTGGTGGAGACGGGCCCGGTGGAGTCGGTGCTGACGGCGCCCCGCCATCCGTACACCCGGGCGCTCCTGTCGGTGCTCCCCGAGTCGCAGACGCCCCCGGTGGTGCTGGCCGGCGAACCGCCCGACCCGGCGCGGATCCCGTCCGGCTGCCGCTTCCACGCCCGCTGCCACGTGCTGGCCTCGGGCGAGGCGGAGCAGGTCGCCGACCGGTGCCGGACGGAGCCGCTGCCGGTCCTGCGCGCGGGCGGCGGGGAGCGGGGAGTGGCCTGCCACTGGGCGGTGACCCGGGACGACGGCTGAGGCCGGGGCCGTACGGGGAACCGCCCGGCGACCCCGGGGGGGCGGCGGGTCGCCGGGCGGTGGTGCGGGGGGTGCGGCTCAGCCCGCGGGCTTCACGGCGGCGGGAGCGGCCGCGGCGGCCTGGTCCGCGGGGGCGGCCGGGGCCACCGGAGCGGCGGGCTTCGCACCCGTCGGCCCGGCACCCGGCGGCTTCGCGCCGGCGGGCTTCGCCGGGGCGGCCTTCGGCAGGATCTCGCAGGCGCTGATCGAGGTGCGGGTCGAGACCGACTTCAGGGTGCAGGTGTCCTTCCCGACGCCCGCGTCGACCGAGCCCCAGTGCGGGCCGACCGTGAGGACCGCGCCGCCGGTTCCGCTGATCGTGTCGTCCCCGGGGCCCGCCTGGATGAGGCCGCCGGACTCGGGGCCGAGGGCGGCGGCCTCGATGGTGTCGTTCTCGCTGCCGCCGAGCACCCGGCCGGAGAAGTCGACGGTGCCGACCTTGATGGTGTCGGCGCCGTCGTTGCCGGTGACGATCCCGCCGCCCCGGTTGTACTTGCCGGGGGCGCCGCTCACCGAGCCGGTGGTGATCCTGTCGTCGCCGTCGTCGCCGTGCACGACGGCCCCGTGCTCGGCGCCCTCGCCGGAGACGGTGGCGACCTTGATGACGTCGTTGCCGCGGTTGCCCCGGACCATGCTGGAGGCGTTCTGCGGCACCAGGTGCTTGGCGCGGATGACGTCGTCGCCGTCGCCGCCCATGACGGCCGAGTCGATGACCAGTCCGCGCACCTCGATCATGTCGTTGCCGCCGCCGCCCCAGACGGTGACGTTCTCCAGGTCGCTGTCGCAGAAGATGTGGTCGTCGTCCGGGGTGCCGCTGACCACCTCTCCCGGCGGGGCGGACACGCCGTTGACCCAGCACTGGTGCATCGGCACCCGGGCCCCGCCGGGGGCCGCGGCCTGGGCGGGCGCCCCGGCGAACGAGGCGGCGGCCGCTCCGGCGAGCAGCGCGGCGAGCGCCGCGGGGCCGCGGCGGCGGCGGGAGGGCGGTGTGGGGGGCATACGACTCTCCTTGGCGGTACGGGGCGGGCCCCGCCCGGCGCACCGGGCGGGGAGGGCGGAACGGACGGGGGACGGACGCGGGGGCGGAACGGGCGGGAGGCCCGGCGCCCGGACCTGGGCGCGGGCGCAGGCTCCGCCCAGACCTCGGCCCGGGCGGAGACTCCCCGCCCAGACCTCGGCCGGGCGGGGCGGCTCCGCGCTCAGGCCTTGGTGCGGGCCGGCTGGAAGCGCGGCGAGTAGCCGACGATCCGGCGGGCGCCCAGCGGCGGTTCCGCCGGGTGGACGGCGGTGGTCCAGCGGCCCAGGCACATCTCGGCGGTGATGCCGGGGCCGAAGCCGGCGAGGATGCCGCGGGCGCCCTCCGGCGCTCCGCCCTCGTCGAAGAGCCGCCGGACCGCGTCGAGGACGACGGCGCTGGCGATGTTGCCGTACTCCGTGAGCGTCGCCCGGCTGAACCGGAAGGCGTCCGGGGGCACTTCGAGGAAGCGGCTGAGGTCGTCGAGGATCCGCGGCCCGCCCGCGTGGATGATGTAGAAGTCGAGCTCCCCCGCGTCCCAGCCGTGCGCGCCGGCGACCTCGCGGAGCGCGGGCGCCAGCGGCTCCATCGTGGTGGGCACCCGCTTGTCGAGCAGGAAGTGGAAGCCGGTCTCGCGGACGCTGTAGGCGATCCAGTCCTCGGTGTCGGGCACCAGGTGGGAGTGGTTGCGCTCCAGCGCGATGCCGGTGCCGCCCCGGCCGCGGACCACGGCGGCGGCGACGGCGTCGCCGAAGAGGCCGTTGGAGAGCAGCGAGCCGACGCCGAGGTCGGTGGGCTGGTAGCAGAGCGAGCAGAACTCGCAGGCCACGATGAGGACGTTGGCGTCCGGGTAGGCGGTGCAGAAGTCGTGCGCCCGGTTGATCGCGGCGCCGCCGGCCGCGCAGCCGAGCTGGGCGATGGGCAGCTGCCGGGTGTGGCTGGGGAAGCCCATGGTGTTGATCATCCACGCGGTGAGCGAGGGCATCATGAAGCCCGTGCACGACACGTAGACGATCATGTCGATGTCCGCCGCGCGCAGCCCGGCGTGACCGAGGGCCTCCTCGACGACGGCGGGCACCCTGGCCTTCGCCTCGGCCTCGTACAGCTCGTTGCGTTCCTGGAAGCCGGGGTGTTCCAGGGTCTTCTCGATGGGTTGCACGATGTGCCGCTTGGCGACCCCCGTGTTGCCGATCAGGCGCAGCGCCAGGGGCAGTTGGGGATGGCCGGCATGGTGCGTCCGGGCGAGGTCGAGCGTCTCCTCCATCGTGATCACGTGCTCCGGTACGGACACGGCGGGCTTGCACAGGGTCACCACGACACTCGCTCCTTCGTCTCGATCGTGTGAACTGCCGCCCACACTCACCCGGTGACCGGGAGCCCGCAACCGCGAGGGCGAGAGCGCGCCCACGGAGCGTGACGGTGCGGCGGGGGCCGGGTTCCGCCGTACGAGGGGCTGTCGCCGTCCCGGCGTGTCGCGCCCCTCCTCCGCCGGGAACAGCCACCGCATGACCTCCGAACCCCTGACCTCCGAGCCCCCGTCGCCGGGGGACGGCGCCTGCCCGGTGACGGGCGCGCCGGCCGGCCCCGCCCGCACCTGGGCCGTGGACGACCTGCCCGCCCTCGACTTCGACCCGCTCCTGGCCGATCTGCTGGCGAAGGAGCCGGTCGCCCGGATCAGCCTGCCGTTCGCCGCGGAGAACGAGGCGTGGCTGGTGACCCGGTACGCCGACGTGCGGGCCGTCACCTCCGACCCGCGGTTCAGCCGGACGGCCCTGCTCGACCGCCAGGTCACCACGATGACCGGCCACATGGTGGCCTCGAAGGCGGCCCTGAACTACGCCGACCCGCCGTACCACACCCGGCTGCGCAAGGCGGTGACCAAGACCTTCACCGGCCGGGGGACGCAGCGCCTGCGGCCCCTCGCCCAGGCGTCCTGCGACCGGCTCCTGGACGCGATGGAGGCGGCGGGCCGGCCCGCCGACCTGATGGCGCACCTGCACGGGCCGCTGCCGATGGCGGTCGTCTGCGACCTGCTTGGCATCCCCGAGGAGGACCGGGCCGAGCTGGCCTCCTGGCCGGACCTGATCCTCTCCTCGGGCCCCGGCCCGGAGAGCAGCCGCGCCGCCAAGGCGCAGATCCACGGCTATGTCACCCGGCTGCTCGACCGCCGCATGGCCGAGCCCCGGGACGATCTGGCCGGGGAGCTGGCCGAGGCGCTGGCGGAGGGCAGGCTCGGCGCGGACGAGGCGGTCTCGCTCGCCATGGCGGTCCTGATCAGCGGCGCCCACGCGGTCCGCAACAACAGCGCCAACATGGTCTACGTGCTGCTCACCCGGCCGGACCTGCTGGCCCGGCTGCGGGCGGAGCCGGAGCTGCTGCCGCAGGCGGTGGACGAGCTGCTGCGCTGGATCCCGCACCGCAACGGCGTGGGCCTGCCCCGGATCGCGACCGAGGACGTCGAGGTCGGCGGGGTGGTGATCCGGGCGGGCGAGGCGGTGTACGCCTCCTACCTGACGGCCAACCGGGACCCGGAGGTCTTCCCGGACCCGGACGTCCTCGACTTCGACCGGACCGGCACCGGGCACCTCTCCTTCGGCCACGGGCCGCACCACTGCATGGGCGCGATGCTGACCCGGATGGAGTCCGAGGTGATGCTCGCGACGCTGCTGGCCCGCTACCCGGACCTGCGGCTCGCGGGACGGCCCGAGGACGTGGTCTTCCAGTCCAGGGGCCTGATCCGCGGCCCGCGGGAGCTGTACGTCACCTGGTGACGGTCACTGCCCCGCGGTGTCGTACTCGGCCGTCAGCGCCCGGCACTTGTCGACGTCGGCGGCCATCGCCACCAGCAGGTCGTCGAGGGTGTCGAACTTGAGCATGCCGCGCACGTAGGCGAGGAAGTCGACGGTGACGTGGAGGCCGTACAGGTCGAGGCCCTCGCGGTCGATCGCGTACGCCTCCACGGTCCGTTCGGTGCCGTCGAACTGCGGGTTGGTGCCGACGGAGATCGCCGCCGGCATCCGCTCGCCGTCCGCGGTCAGCCAGCCGGCGTAGACGCCGTCGGCGGGGATCGCGGTGTGCGGCAGGGTCTCCACGTTGGCCGTGGGGAAGCCCAGTTCGCGGCCGCGCTGCGCGCCGCGCACGACGATGCCCTCGACGCGGTGCGGCCGGCCGAGGATCTCGGCGGCGCCCGTCATGTCGCCCTCGGCGACCAGCCGGCGGGTGAGGGTGGAGGAGAAGGGCTGTCCGCCGCCGGCGGTGCCGCTCACGTACAGGTCGATCACCTCGACCTCGTAGTCGTAGGTGGCGCCCAGCTCGGTGAGGAAGGCGACGTTGCCCGCGGCGCGGTGGCCGAAGCGGAAGTTGGGGCCCTCGATGACGGCCCGGGCGTGCAGCTTGTCGACGAGCACCTTGACGATGAAGTCGGCCGGCGACAGCTGCGAGAACTCGGCGGTGAACGGCAGGACGAGGACCGCGTCCACGCCCAGTTCGGCCATCAGCTCGGCGCGCCGGTGGTGCGGGGCGAGCAGCGGCGGGTGGCTGCCGGGGCGCACCACCTCGGAGGGGTGCGGGTCGAAGGTGACCACGACGGTGGGGACGCCGAGCTCGCGGGCGCGCTCCACGGCCCGCCCGATGATCAGCTGGTGCCCGCGGTGCACACCGTCGTAGGAGCCGATGGTGACGACGCTGCGCCCCCAGTCCTGGGGGATGTCCTCCAAGCCACGCCAGCGCTGCACTGTGACCGCTCCTCGTCCGCCTGTTCGCCCTGTGCGCCCATTACGCAGGTCTAAGACTGCCATGCCCGCGCCCGTCGGTTCGCATCGGCATGGACAGTGCCGGGTGCGCGCGGCGCGGGCACGGTCTCCGTGAGCAGCGCGGCGAAGGCCGGGTGGTCGGCGGCGAGGACGGCGAGCAGCCGGTCGCGGCGGGCCGCGCCGCCGGGGTCGCGGGCGTAGAGGGCGGCGGTACGGGTGAGCAGGGCGCGGTTGCGCGGGAGCGAGCGGCGGGCGGCGCCCTCGGCGGCGGCGGTCAGCAGCGCGTCCGCCACGGCGAGGTCGCCCGGCCCGGCCGCGTAGGTCTCGTGGTCGAGGAGGACGTCGAGGAGTTCGGCCCGCAGGTGGCGGGAGGCGCCGGTGCCGGGGGCGGCGAGGACCGGCGCGAGGGCGCGCCGGACGGCAGGGGGCCGGCCGTGGATCAGTCCGACGACCAGCGGGAAGAGCACGGCGCGCGCGGTCGGCCCCTCCTCGAACCGCAGGTCGGCGTAGGCGGCGGCGTGGTCGGCGCCCTCGGGGTGGCGGGCCACGTACTCCCGGACGAGGGCGGCGATGCGGCGGGTGAGCGCGGGCGTGTCGACGGCGGCGAGGGCCCGCAGCACGCCGGCCGGGTCCCGGCCCTCGTCCAGCCGCTCCCGGAGCGCGTCGAGGACGGCCTCCGGGTCGTGGGCCAGCGCCCCGGCGAGCGCGTCGGCCGGCACCCGGGGGTCGGCGAGGGCGCGGGTCAGGTACGGGCCCCTGGTCTGCGGGTCGCGCAGGAGGATGCCGAGGGCGGCGCCGTGCAGCCTCCGGTCGTCGGCCCGGGCGAGCAGCGCGCACGCGGCGTACCGCAGCAGCTCGCGGTCCTGGCCGTCGGGCCCGCGGGCGGCGAGCAGGGTGCCGTGGACGGCGGCGGCGACCCGGCGCTCCGGCCGTCCGTCGTCGTGCGCCCAGCGGTCCACCGCCCGGCAGAGTGCCGCCGGCTCGTCGTCGGCTAGCGCGCCGAGCAGCCCCTCGGCGAGCGGGTGCGCGGTGGCGACCAGCGCCTCGCAGAGGTCGTCGGCGGCGGCCCCCCGGTGGGCGTGCAGCAGCTCCTGGGCGAGGCGGGCGACGGTGGTGTACGGCCGCGAGCGCAGCGTCCGGCCGTCGGTGAACCAGCGGCAGAGCAGCGGCTGGGTGCCCCGGGGCTCGGCGGCCAGCAGTTCCTCGACGACGGCGAGGAAGGGGGCCGGTCCCGCGGTGGCGGGCGGGTCGGAGGTGACCAGGCGGCGGAGGAGGTCGAACCGCTCGTCCTCGCCGACGGCGAGTTCCCGCCACCAGTCCGGTCCGAAGGCGGCGAAGCCCCCCGTCGGGCCGGGGCCCGCCCCCATCCGGTCGGCGAGCCGGCGCAGCACGGCCAGGTAGGGCCGCGGGTCGCCGACGCCGGCCAGGGTCCGGGCGAGCAGCCCGCTCCCCCACCACACCGCGTCCTCGGGCGTGTCGTCCCCGCAGCGCGCCAGTGCGTCGACGAGCCGGGTGAGGCGGGGCGCGAGGGCGGCGGGTCCGCCCTCCCGGTGCGCCAGCAGAAGGGCCTGGAGGACGGTCCCGATCCGGTGGCGGGGCACCCGGGGGTCCTCCTCGAAGCCCGCCGCGTCCGGGTCCGGGGCCGTCGCGTCCGGGTCCGGACCGGGATCGGGGTTCGCGTCCGGCCCGGGGTCCGCGTCCGCGTCCGCGGCCGCGGGCGGCCGTCCGGACGGCTCCGGGTCGTCCGGCGGGGCGTCCGCGGTCCAGCGGTGGACGAGGGCGTGCAGGGCGGTGTCGAGGTCCAGGTGGGCGGCCTGGAGCCAGTCGGCCAGCTCCTCGTGGGCGAAGCGGTAGCCGGCTCCGGCCGGGACGAGCAGGCCCTCGGTGAGGACGGCGGAGGCCCAGCCGTCCCGCCACGGGAAGAGCTCCTCGAAGGAGGTCCGGTCGAGGAGGCCGTGGCCGGGGCCGAGGCAGCGCCGGGCGGCCTCGTGGACCTGGCCGGTGACCCGGGCTGCGAGCCGGCGGACGGCGGAGCCGCCGGGCAGGGGGCGGGTGCCCGCGGCGATCCGCACGGCGATCCGCAGGCACATCAGGTCCAGGTGGGCGGTGAAGATCTCGGCCCGGCCGGGGCGGCCCGGCACCTCGCCGGGCAGCGCGGCCCGCACCTCGGCGAGCAGCCGCAGGGCGAGCGGGTGCCGGGCGTCCGCCGGGTCGAGGTCCTCGGCCCGGAGGCCGTACCCCCGGCGCACCGCCCCGGCCTCGGCCTCGCTGAGGTCGCCGAGCGGCAGGACGGCGGGCGGGGCGCTCCACAGGGCCGCCGTCCGCTCGGCGTGCTCGGGGCGGCAGGCGAGGGCGAGGCGGACGCCGTGGGCGCGCAGCCAGCGCTCGGTGGCGCCGGTCCAGCCGGCGAGCCGGCGGGCGAGCGGCGGGGGCGTCTCCTCGGGGCCGTCGAGCACGACGAGGAGCGGCCGTCCGGCCTCCCGGGCGAGCGCGGCGGCCCGCTCGGCGGTCACGGGGTCGCCCGCCTCCCCGGAGGCGGCGGCGATCCGCGCGGCCTGGTGCAGGATCCGCCCGACGGCCTCGGCGAGCGACGCGTCGTCCTCCCGCAGGTCGGCGCCGCGCAGCCGGACGGTCGGCGCGGGCGCGGCGCCCCGGGCCCGCTCCTCGCAGACCGCGCCGAGCAGGGTGGTGCGCCCGCTGCCGGGCTCGCCGACGACGGCGAGGACGGGGACGTCCCCTTCGCCGGCGGCGAAGCCGCTCAGGGTGCGCAGGGCGGCCGGGCGGGCGACGGGGGCGGGCCAGGGGGACGGCTCGCCGGGCGGGAGGGCGGTGGGGGCGGTGAGTTCGAGGAGGGCGGCGAGGTTGAGGTCGGGGCCGTACGCGGGGAGGGTGGCGGCGTTGCGGCGCAGGAGCTCGCCGAGGGGGCCGTCCGGACGGATCGGGACGGCGTGTCCGGCGGCGCGCGGGTCGCCCTGGAGGGCGGTGCCGACGACGCCGAGGACGGTGCCGGTGACGCGGTCGAGGACGGGTCCGCCGGCGGCCGGGCCGCCGAGCCGCAGCGCTTCCGCGCCCTGGGTGCCGATGGCGAGTTCGAGGGCGTCGGCGAGGACGTGGAAGCGGTCGGTGGCGGTGTACGTGACGGTGGCGGGGCCGAGGACGCGGGCCTCGCGCCAGCCGTGCGCGTCGACCCGGACGTAGGTGCCGGGGGCGACGGCGGCGCGGGTGGCGAGGGGCAGCGGGGGGACGCCGAGGCCCTCGGTGCGGATCAGGGCGAGCCCCTGCTCGGGGAGGGGCGTGATCGCCCCGGCCTCGGCGAGCCAGGTCCGCTCGCCGGGGGCGTGCAGGACGACGCGCGTCAGCCCGTCGACGGCCTCGTGGCTGGTGACGAGGGTGCCCTCGTGGTCGGCGAGGAATCCGGTGCCGCGCGGCCGGCCCGCCAGATCGCAGATGCGCACCAGCCCCACCGGCTCCGCCAGGTCCCCGCGTCCCATGGTGTGGAGGGTAGGTCGGCGCCGGTCACCGGAGCGTGCCGAACGGCGAAGGCGCCCCCTCGCACTCCCCCGGTTCACTCCGAGCGCTTCCCCGATGGGGTGAAGAAACGCGAAAGGGCGGGCGCGCCGCGCGCACCCGCCCTTTCGCTCCGTCCGGCGGTCCGGCCGGAGACGGCTCGGCCGCGAAGGCCTCAGCCGAAGACGGCCAGGCTCTTCGCCTTGCCCCGCTGGTCCTCCACCAGGGCGAGCAGCTTCCCGTCCGGCCCGAAGACCGCGACCGCCCCCTTGGGGTAGGCCGGCATCTCCAGGCGCACGCCGTTGAGCAGCAGCCGGGCCCGCTTCTCGTCGACGTCCCAGCGCGGGAACGCCGCCTCCGCGGCCTCGGCGACCGGCATCACGGTCAGCTCCTCCTGGAGCTGGTCGAGGGTCCGGGCGCTGTCCAGCTTGTACGGGCCGACCCGGGTGCGCCGGAGCGCGGTGAGGTGCCCGCCGACGCCGAGTCCGGCGCCGAGGTCCCGGGCCAGCGCCCGGATGTACGTACCGGAGGAGCAGACCACCGAGACGACCAGGTCGACGACGGCGGTGCCGTCCTCGGCCGTCGCCTCGCGCACGTCGTACACCCGGAAGGAGGAGACGGTCACCGGCCGGGCCGGGATCTCGAACTCCTCGCCGCCGCGCACGCGCGCGTAGGACCGCTTGCCGTCGATCTTGATCGCGGAGACCTTCGACGGCACCTGCATGATGGCGCCGGTCAGCTCCGCGACCCCCGCGTCGATCTGCTCGCGGGTGACCTTCGACGCGTCGACCGACGCCGTGATCTCGCCCTCGGCGTCGTCGGTGATTGTGGTCTGGCCCAGGCGGATGGTGCCCAGGTACTCCTTCTCGGTCAGCGCGAGGTGACCGAGGAGCTTGGTGGCCCGCTCCACGCCGAGGACGAGGACGCCCGTGGCCATGGGGTCGAGCGTGCCGGCGTGGCCGACGCGGCGGGTCTTCGCGATCCCGCGCATCTTGGCGACGACGTCGTGCGAGGTGAAGCCCGACGGCTTGTCCACGATGACAAGGCCGTCGGGGGCCTGGATCTTGTCGCTCATTCGGCGGTGTCGTCCTCGCCCGGCTTCTTGTAGGGGTCCGCTTCGCCCGCGAAGGCGGCGCCCGAGGACGCCTCCCGCACCTGGGCGTCGGAGGCCCGCGCCTTGTCGAGGAGGTCCTCGATGGTCCGGGCGTTCTCCGGGAGGGCGTCGGCCACGAAGGCCAGGGTGGGGGTGAACTTGGTCCCCGCCGCCCGGCCCACGGCCGAACGGAGGATGCCCTTGGCGCTCTCCAGGCCGGCCGCGGCGCTCGCCCGGTCCTCGTCGTCGCCGTAGACCGTGTAGAAGACCGTGGCCTCCCGCAGGTCACCGGTGACGCGGGTGTCCGTGATGGTCACGTGCGTACCCAGGCGCGGGTCCTTGATGCCGCGCTGCAGCTTCTCGGCGACCACCTCCCGGATGAGGTCCGCCAGCTTCTTCGCCCGCGCGTTGTCGGCCACTGGTCCGTCTCCTTCTTTGCCTTGCGATCAGTCTTCATCAGTGTGGAGCCTGCGGCGCACCGACAGCAGCTCCACCTCGGGCCGGGCGGCCACCAGCCGCTCGCACCGGTCCAGGACGCCGTTGAGGTGTCCGAGGTCCCCCGACACCATCGCGACGCCGATCTCGGCCCGCCGGTGGAGGTTCTGGCCGCTCACCTCCGCCACGCTCACGGAGAACTTCCGCTGGAGCTCGGCGACGATCGGCTTCACGAGGGAGCGTTTCTCCTTGAGCGAATGGACGTCGCCGAGGAGCAGGTCGAAGGACAGGGTCCCCACATACATGTGTGTCCGGATGTCCCGCCGGTTCGGGGTCAGTGGCCCCGCCGGCCATTGGGCGGGGACACCGAAACCGTACACGGAACGGCCGGGGCCGATCGACGGAATATCTCCCGCCGACCGGCCCCGGCATTTCACCGCGTGTTACGCGCGCGGCTTCTCGCGCATCTCGTACGTCGCGATGACGTCGTCGATCTTGATGTCGTTGTAGTTTCCGAGGTTGATACCGCCCTCGAAGCCTTCACGAATCTCGGTGACGTCGTCCTTGAAGCGGCGCAGACCGTGGATGGTGAGGTCCTCGGCGATGACCTTGCCGTCGCGGAGGAGTCGCGCCTTGGTGTTGCGCTTGACCTCGCCCGAGCGGATGAGGACACCGGCGATGTTGCCCAGCTTGGACGAGCGGAAGACCTCGCGGATCTCCGCCGTGCCGAGCTCGACCTCTTCGTACTCCGGCTTGAGGAGGCCCTTGAGCGCCGCCTCGATCTCCTCGATCGCCTGGTAGATGACCGAGTAGTACCGGACGTCGACGCCCTCGCGCTCCGCCATCTGCGCGGCACGGCCGGCCGCACGGACGTTGTAGCCGATGACGATGGCGTCGGAGCCCATGGCCAGGTCGATGTCCGACTCGGTGACCGCACCCACACCGCGGTGCAGGACGCGGATGTCGACCTCTTCGCCGACGTCGAGCTGGAGCAGCGAGGCCTCCAGGGCCTCGACCGCACCGGACGCGTCGCCCTTGATGATGAGGTTGAGTTCCTGGACGAGACCGGCCTTGAGCACCTTGTCGAGGTCCTCGAGGGACACCCGGCGGACGCGCTTGGCGAAGGCGGCGTTGCGCTCACGCGCGGCGCGCTTCTCGGCGATCTGACGCGCCGTACGGTCCTCGTCGACCACCAGGAGGTTGTCGCCGGCACCCGGCACGTTGGTGAGACCGAGCACCAGGACGGGAGTCGACGGGGCCGCCTCCTCCACGTTGTTGCCCTTGTCGTCGAGCATCGCCCGGACGCGGCCGTACGCGTCGCCGACCACCACGGTGTCGCCGATGCGCAGCGTTCCGCGCTGGACCAGGACCGTCGAGACGGCGCCGCGACCGCGGTCGAGGTGCGACTCGATGGCGATGCCCTGCGCGTCCTGGTTCGGGTTGGCCCGCAGGTCGAGCGAGGCGTCGGCGGTGAGGATCACGGCCTCCAGCAGGGAGTCGATGTGCAGACCCTGCTTGGCGGAGATGTCGACGAACATCGTGTCGCCGCCGTACTCCTCGGCCACCAGACCGAACTCGGTCAGCTGACCGCGGACCTTGACCGGGTCCGCGCCCTCGACGTCGATCTTGTTGACCGCGACGACGATCGGGACGCCGGCGGCCTTGGCGTGGTTGAGCGCCTCGATCGTCTGCGGCATGACGCCGTCGTTGGCCGCGACCACGAGGATCGCGATGTCGGTCGACTTCGCACCACGGGCACGCATGGCGGTGAACGCCTCGTGACCCGGGGTGTCGATGAAGGTGATGCGACGCTCTTCGCCGTTGACCTCGGTACCGACCTGGTAGGCACCGATGTGCTGGGTGATGCCACCGGCCTCGCCCGCGACGACGTTCGTCTTGCGGATCGCGTCGAGGAGCCGGGTCTTACCGTGGTCGACGTGACCCATGACGGTGACGACCGGCGGACGGGAGACCAGGGCCTCTTCGCCGCCCTCGTCCTCGCCGAACTCGATGTCGAAGGACTCGAGGAGCTCGCGGTCCTCCTCCTCCGGCGAGACGATCTGAACGGTGTAGTTCATCTCCTCGCCGAGCATCGTCAGCGTGTCGTCGGAGACGGACTGCGTGGCCGTGACCATCTCACCGAGGTTCATCATCACCGCGACGAGCGACGCCGGGTTGGCGCCGATCTTCTCGGCGAAGTCGGTGAGGGACGCGCCGCGCGACAGGCGAATGGTGTCGCCGTTGCCGCGGGGCAGCATCACGCCGCCCACGGACGGGGCCTGCATGGCCTCGTACTCCTGGCGCCTCTGCCGCTTCGACTTGCGACCGCGACGCGCGGGACCGCCGGGACGGCCGAAGGCGCCCTGCGTGCCACCACGGCCACCCGGGCCGCCGGGACGGCCGCCGAAGCCGCCGGGACGGCCGCCGAAGCCGCCACCGCCGCCGGGACCACCCGGACGACCGCCGCCGCCACCACCGGGACCGCCGGGACGGCCGGCGAAGCCGCCGCCGCCACCACCGGGACCGGCCGGACGACCGGCGAAGCCGGGACGACCGCCGCCGCCACCGCCGGGACCGCCCGGACGACCGCCGGGGCCACCGGGGCCACGACCGCCGGGGCCGGGACGCGGGCCGGCAGCGGGACGCTGCGGCATCATGCCCGGGTTCGGACGGTTACCGCCGGGGGCGCCGCCGGGACGGGGAGCCTGCGGACGGGGCATGCCACCGGGGGTCGGACGGGCGCCGCCCTGGCCCTGCGGGCGCGGGGCGCCGCCGGGGCCGCCCTGCGGACGCGGGGCGCCCGGAACGGCACCGGGGCCGCCGGGACGCGGGGCACCGCCACCGGGACGGGGCGTCTGCGGACGCGCCATGCCGGTGGAGCCGCCGGAGGTGAAGGGGTTGTTGCCCGGACGCGGGCCGGCCGGACGCGGGGCGCCCGGACGCGGGGCCTGCTGGCCGGGACGGGGGGCCTGCTGGCCACCCGGACGCGGGCCGGACTGGCCCGGACGGGCACCGGCGGCCGGGCGCTGCCCGGACGGGGCACCACCGGGACGCTGACCGGCGGCCGGGGTCGCCGGAGCGGCCGGCGGCGCGGTGAACTCCGGGTTGGTCGGAGCCGGGGCGGCCGGCGCCGGCTTCGGCGCGGGAGCCGCGGGCCTCGGGCCCGGGGTCGGACGCGAGCCCGAGGGGGCCGGCGTCACGGGCTTCTCGGCCGCCGCGGGCTTGGGCGCCGGGGTGGGCGCGCCAGGCTTCGGGGCGGCGGGACGCGCGGCAGCGGGCGCCGAGGGCGCCGGCGCGGCCGGCTTGGGGGAGGGCGCCGCCTTGCGGGGCGCGCCGGGCTTGGCAGCGGTCTTGCCGGCGGAACCGCCGGGACCCTGCAAAGCGTCAGTCAACTTGCGCACGACCGGCGCCTCGATCGTCGAGGACGCCGAACGGACGAATTCACCGAGTTCCTGGAGCTTGGCCATGACGACCTTGCTCTCTACTCCGAACTCCTTGGCGAGTTCGTATACCCGGACCTTAGCCACATCGCTCCTTTATAGGTCCGGTTACCGCCGGACCGTCGCTACTTCATGGGCGTACTCATCGCGTACTCATCGAGTGCTCATCGCAATCTCGACCTACTTCCGACTCGCGAGGTACCTGACCGCACGGTGTTCCGTGCCGTACTTCCTGTTCACTGCGGTGCCGCCTGCGCGGCCTGCTCGACGTACTCCCGCAGCACCGCCGTGTCGAGCGGTCCCGGGACCCTGAAGGCCCTCGGGAACGCCCGGCGGCGGACCGACAGGTCGAGACAGTGCGAGGCGGGGTGCACGTACGCACCCCGGCCGGGCAGCGTACCGCGATGATCGGGGACGCACTCGTCCTTGATCACCACGATCCGCAGCAGATCGCTCTTGGCCGCTCGCTCCCGGCATCCCACACAGGTTCGCTCAGGGCACGCGCGGGCATGCGTCCGGCCAGACACAGTTAAGTCTACCTCCCCGTACCGACCTCACCCGTTTGGGGCAAAAATCGAACAGCTGTTGGCCAAAAACGATCTCAGCCTTGTGGCCGAGCCGCTCAGCGCTCCTCGCCCGGAACCTCGGTGTCCGGCCGGATGTCGATGCGCCAGCCGGTGAGCCGCGCGGCCAGGCGGGCGTTCTGCCCCTCCTTGCCGATGGCCAGCGAGAGCTGGTAGTCGGGGACCGTCACCCGGGCGGACCGGGCGGCGGCGTCGACGACCTCGACCCTGGACACCCGGGCCGGGGAGAGCGCGTTCGCCACCATCTCGGCCGGGTCGTCCGACCAGTCGACGATGTCGATCTTCTCGCCGAGCAGCTCCGCCATCACGTTCCGGACACGGCTGCCCATGGGCCCGATGCAGGCGCCCTTGGCGTTCAGGCCCGAACGGGTGGAACGGACCGCGATCTTGGTGCGGTGACCCGCCTCGCGCGCGATGGCGGAGATCTCGACGGAACCGTCGGCGATCTCCGGCACCTCCAGCGCGAAGAGCTTCTTCACCAGGTTGGGGTGGGTGCGCGAGAGGGTGACGGACGGACCGCGGACGCCCTTGGCCACGCGGACCACGTAGGTGCGCAGCCGCAGACCGTGCGTGTACTCCTCGCCCGGCACCTGCTCCTGCACCGGAAGGATGGCCTCCAGCTTGTCGTCCAGCTTGACCAGGACGTTCTTCGGGTCCTTGCCCTGCTGCACCACGCCGGCGACGACATCGCCCTCGCGGCGGGCGTACTCGCCGAAGGTCACGTCGTTCTCGGCGTCGCGCAGCCGCTGCTGGATGACCTGGCGGGCGGTGCTCGCCGCGATGCGGCCGAAGTCCGACGGGGTGTCGTCGAACTCCTTGGGCTCCTGCCCCTCCTCCAGGTCGGCCGGGTCCTCCTCGGCCCACACCGTCACGTGCCCGGTGTGCCGGTCCAGCTCCACGCGCGCGTGGCGGTGGGGGGACGGGGTGCGGTGGTACGCGATGAGGAGGGCCGACTCGATCGCCTCGACCAGCATCTCGAAGGAGATTTCCTTCTCCTGTGCCAAGCCCTTCAGGAGCTTCACGTCGATGTCCACGGCTACGCCTCCTCTTCCTTCTTGTCCTTGCGGTTGAACTCGATCTCGACACGCGCCTTGGCGATCTCGGCGAACTCCACGCGGCGGGCGGTGGCCTTGCGGCCCTTCAGCCCCGGCACCTCGGTGTCGATGCCGTCCTCGTCCACGGCCAGGACGCGGGTGACCAGCTCCCCGCCCTCGGCGAGCTGGAGCTTCACCAGCCGGCCGGTCGCCCGGACGTAGTGGCGGTGCTCGGAGAGCGGACGGTCGGCACCCGGGGAGCTGACCTCCAGGACGTACTCGCCGTCGCCCATGGCGTCGGTCTCGTCCAGCTTGGCGGAGATGGCACGGCTCAGCTCGGCACAGGCGTCCAGCTCGACGCCCTCGTCCGAGTCGACGACGATCCTCAGCAGTCCGCGGCGGCCGGCCCGGGACACCTCGATCTCCTCCAGATCCAGGTCCTCCGCGCGGACGAGCGGCTCAATGAGTCCGCGCAGCCTGTCGCTCTGGGTGGTGCTCATCCGGGTGACTCCTCGGCCGCGTGTGCTGTTGTGGGTACGTCGCAAATCCCTGCGTGTCGGATCAAGGGTATCCGGTCCGGGAGGGTGTTGCCGTCCACCGCCGGGGCTCCCGCGGGTACGCTCGCCTGCGGTGATCTTCGACGGGCGGCCGGGAGGGGTCCGGAATGCTGAGGGAGAGAGCGTGACGACGACGGGCAGACGCGCCCTGCTCGTGGCGGGGGCCTCGGCCGCCGCGGCGGCGCTGACCGGGTGCACCTCCGACGACGGGGGCCCGCGCCGCCCGAGCGCCGCGGAGGCGGCGGCGGCCCGCGAGGCCGAACGGGTGGCGCGCGCCGAGGCGGCCCTCCGCCACCGCGCGGTGACCGCCTCCCGGACCCTGCTGGAACGTTACGACGCCACCCTGGCCGCGCATCCCGCGCTCCGCGCGCGCGTGGCCCCCCTGCGCGCCTCCGCCGCGGCCCATGTGCGCGCCCTCGGCGAGGGCGCGCGGCCGGCTCCGGCCCCCGTGCCGACCCCGGGCGCCGCCTCGGGCACTCCGGCCGCGGCCACCCCGGGCACGGGTCCCGCCGGACCGGCCGTGCCGTCCGACCCGAAGGCCGCGCTGCGGGCGCTGGCCGGGGCCGCGCGGACCGCGTCCGACGCGCACGCGGCCGAGCTGCTCGCCGCCCCGCCCGAGTACGCCCGGCTGCTCGCCTCCGTGGCCGCCGCCGGCGCCGCCCACGCCTACCTCCTCACCGAAGGGGCCCGCGCATGAGCGCCCTGAAGGCCGCCCAGGCCGCCCTCGCCGCCGAGCACGCCGCCGTGTACGGCTACGGCGTCGTCGGCGGCCGGGTCGCCGAGGGCCGCCGGGCCGAGGCGACCGCCGCGTACCAGGCGCACCGGGCCCGCCGGGACGCGCTGCGCCGCACCGTCCGCGACCTCGGCGGCACCCCGGTCGCCGCGGCCGCCGCGTACGAGCTGCCGTTCCGGGTGGCGGACCCGGCCGGCGCGGTCCGGCTGGCCGCGGTCCTGGAGGACCGGGTGGCCGGGGTCTACTCCGACCTGGTGCGGGCCGGCGACGGGGCCCTGCGCCGGGAGGCGGCCGTGGCGCTCCGGGAGGCGGCGGTCCGCGCGGTGCGGTGGCGCGGCAGCGACGTAACCTTTCCTGGGCTCGCCGAGCGGGTGTGAGCCCGGCCCCCACCTGTTCTGATCACCCCGCCCGAGGAGAAGGAACACGGCACACATGGGTTTCGAAGCGCCCCGGCGACTGGTGACGGCGCTCCACGAGAAGTACGGCGACGCCGTCGCGGCCGAGTGGCTCGGGCGGCTGCCCGGCCTGGCCGAGCGGGTGCCCGAGGAGGCCGGGCTGACCGTCGAGCGGGTGGTGGCCCCCGGCGGGCGCGGGAGCCTGGTCCTGCTCGTCCGGGACTCGGACGGCGAGCCCGCCGCGCTGAAGGTCGCGCCGCCGTTCACTCGGCCGGAGCTGGAGCGGGACGCGCTCGCGCACTGGAACGGCTGGGGCGCGGTCCGGCTCCGCGCCGAGGCCCCGGAGGGCGCCCTCGTCCTCGAACGGCTGCACCCGGAGGTGTCCCTGCGCTCGCTGCCGGAGGCCAAGGCGCTCCTGGAGGCGGCCGGGATCGCCCGGAAGCTGTGGGTGGAGCCGCCCGCCGGACACGCCTTCGAGACCGTGCCGGAGCGCACCGCCCGCCAGGCGTCCGCGATGGAGCGCTACCGGGCCGACCCCACCGCCGGGGAGCTCGCCGCCGCCGCGCTCGCCGCCCGCGAGGAGCTGCTCGCCGGGTCCGCCGAGGAGCTGCTGCTGCACGGGGACTTCCGGCAGGGCAAGGTGCTCGGCGGCGACCGCGCGCCCTGGCTGGCCGTCGGGCCCGACCCGCTGGTCGGCGAGCGCGCCTACGACCTCGCGCGGCTGGTGCGGGAACGGGTCGAGGACCTGGTCGCCTCCTCGGCCGGTGCCCCGGCGGCCCGGCGGCGGGTCAACAGGCTGGCCGACTCGCTCGACGTCGACCGGGAGCGGCTGCGCGGCTGGACGCTCTTCCGGACCGTCGAGTCCGGCACCCGGGCGCTGACCGGCGGGCGGCGGCAGGAGGCCGAGTGGCTGCTGGAGTTCGCGAGCTGGCTGTGAGTCCGCGGCCCACCTGAGGGGAATATCCTTTTTGTATCCCTTCCTCAGGGGGCCGTGATGATCGAAGAACTCCTCCTGGCCGTCGCGGGAGCGGCGGCGGCGACCGCGGTCTACGTGGGTGCGGCGGCCCGCGTGGTGAAGCAGTACGAGCGGGGCGTCGTCTTCCGCTTCGGCCGGCTGCGGGGCGAGGTCCGTCCGCCCGGCTTCACCATGATCCTTCCGGCGGTGGACCGGCTCCACAAGGTGAACATGCAGATCGTCACGATGCCGGTGCCCGCGCAGGAGGGCATCACCCGGGACAACGTGACGGTACGGGTCGACGCCGTCGTCTACTTCCGGGTGGTGGACGCGGCGGAGGCGCTGGTGCGGGTCGAGGACTACAAGTTCGCGGTCTCGCAGATGGCGCAGACCTCGCTGCGGTCGATCATCGGCAAGAGCGACCTCGACGACCTGCTGTCCAACCGGGAGAAGCTCAACCAGGGACTGGAGCTGATGCTGGACTCCCCCGCGATCGGGTGGGGCGTGCAGATCGACCGGGTCGAGATCAAGGACGTGTCGCTGCCCGAGACCATGAAGCGGTCGATGGCCCGGCAGGCCGAGGCGGACCGGGAGCGGCGGGCGCGGCTGATCAACGCGGACGCGGAGCTGCAGGCGTCGAAGAAGCTGACGGAGGCGGCGCACCAGATGGCCGACGCCCCGGCGGCGCTGCAGCTGCGGCTGCTCCAGACGGTGATGGCGGTGGCCGCCGAGAAGAACTCGACCCTGGTCCTGCCGATCCCGGTCGAGCTGCTGCGCTTCCTGGAGCGCGCCACGCCCGAGGCGCCCCGGGCCGAACCGGCGCCGCAGGCCCCTACCGGGCCTCCCGCGCCTCCCCCGGCGCCCCTGCCCCCTATCGAGGACCTCACCGGCCCTTCGGTCGACCCGTCGTCGTCCTGACGCCGGGCCCCGCCCGAAAGCCGGTGCCGTCCCGCCCGGGAGCGCGGGACGGCACCGGCGGGTGCGGGGAGGGTCACGCCGTCAGGGCGGCGAGGGCCTCCTCGACCGTCAGCTCCTCGCGCTCGCCCGTGCGGCGGTCCTTCAGCTCCACGACGCCCTCGGCGGCGCGGCGGCCGGCGACGAGGATCTTGGGGACGCCGATCAGCTCCGCGTCGGTGAACTTGACGCCCGGGGAGACGCCGGCGCGGTCGTCGACGAGGACCCGGAGGCCCGCGGCGGACAGCTTGTCGGAGACCTCCAGGGCCAGCTCGGTCTGGAGGGCCTTGCCGGCGGCGACGACGTGGACGTCGGCGGGCGCGACCTCGGCCGGCCAGCACAGGCCCTTGTCGTCGGCGGTCTGCTCGGCGAGCGCGGCGACGGCGCGCGAGACGCCGATGCCGTAGGAGCCCATCGTCACGCGGACCGGCTTGCCGTTCTGGCCGAGCACGTCGAGCTTCAGGGCGTCGGCGTACTTGCGGCCGAGCTGGAAGATGTGGCCGATCTCGATCGCGCGGTCCAGCTTGAGGCCGGTGCCGCACTTCGGGCACGGGTCGCCCTCCTGGACGACGACGACGTCGACGTACTCCTCGACCTCGAAGTCGCGGCCCGCGACGACGTTCTTCGCGTGCGTGCCCTCCTCGTTGGCGCCGGTGATCCAGGCGGTGCCGGGGGCGACGCGCGGGTCGGCGATGTAGCGCACCTTCTCCAGGCCCTGGGGGCCGACGTAGCCGCGGACGAGGTCGGGGCGGCCGGCGAAGTCGGTCTCGGTGACGAGCTCGACGGCGGCCGGGGCGAAGTGGGCCTCGACCTTGTCCATGTCGACCTCGCGGTCGCCGGGGACGCCGACGGCGACGATCTCGCCGTCGACCTTCACCAGGAGGTTCTTGAGGGTGTCGGAGGCCGGGACGCCGAGGTGGGCGGCGAGGGTCTCGATGGTGGGGGTGTCGGGGGTCGGGATGGCCTCCAGGGCCGGGACCGCCGAGCCGTCGACGGCCTTGACCTCCTGGTACACGGCTTCGGTGTTGGCGGCGAAGTCGCAGTTCGGGCAGTCGGCGAAGGTGTCCTCGCCGGCCTCGGCCGGGGCGAGGAACTCCTCGGACTTGGAGCCGCCCATGGCGCCGGCGGTGGCGGCGCAGATGCGGTAGTCGAGGCCGAGGCGCTCGAAGATCCGCTGGTAGGCCTGGCGGTGGACGCCGTAGGACCGGTTCAGGCCCTCGTCCTCGGTGTCGAAGGAGTAGGAGTCCTTCATGAGGAACTCGCGGCCGCGCAGGATGCCGGCGCGGGGGCGGGCCTCGTCGCGGAACTTGGTCTGGATCTGGTACAGGATGACCGGCAGGTCCTTGTAGGACGAGCACTGGTCCTTCACGAGGAGGGTGAAGATCTCCTCGTGGGTGGGGCCGAGGAGGTAGTCGCCGCCCTTGCGGTCCTGGAGGCGGAAGAGCTCGGCGCCGTACTCGTCCCAGCGGCCGGTGGCCTCGTAGGGCTCGCGGGGCAGCAGGGCGGGGAGGGAGACCTCCTGGGCGCCGACGGCGTCCATCTCCTCGCGGACGATCCGCTCGACGTTGGAGAGGACCTTCTTGCCGAGGGGCAGCCAGCTCCAGATGCCGGCGGCGGTGCGGCGGACGTAGCCGGCCCGCACGAGGAGCTTGTGGGAGAGGACCTCGGCGTCCGCCGGGTCGTCGCGCAGCGTCTTCGCCATCAACTGGGACATGCGCTGGACCGGTGCGTTGGCCATGGTTCTCGTACTCCTGCCGGGACTGAAAGTGATGGCCCCGAGGTTAGCCGGGCGGCCCCGCCCGCGAGAAATCAGTTCCGGCGCGGGAGGGGCAGCGGGGCGCCCATGACGGCGTAGGGGCGGGCGGCGCTCGGGAAGTGGACCTGGCGGGCGAGGTCGGTGTAGCCGAGCGAGCGGTAGAGGCCGCGGGCCGGGGACTCGGTGTCGATGGCGGAGAGGATGGAGCGCTTCTCGTCGGCGGTGTCGGTGATGGTGGTGATCAGTCCGCGGCCGAGGCCGAGGCCCTGGAAGTCGGGGTGGACGTGGAGCTCGGTGATGACGAAGGAGGCGTCGAGCCAGTCGGCGGTGCCGGTGGCCCGGAGGTACGGCTCCACCACGGTGGACCACCAGTGGCCGCGGTCGTTGGGCATCCCGTACACGAAGCCGACGAGCCGCCCGTCGGGGGTGGTGGCGCCGTAGGCGCGGGCGCCGGGGTTCATCAGGTGGCGCAGCACGATGTGGCGGCGTACGGCGACCTCCTCGGCGTCGAGGCCGAAGGCGACCGCCTGCACGGCGAGCGCCTCGTCCACCCGGGCGGCGAGGTTGACGGGTCCGATCACGGCCTGTGCGTCGTCCATGCGGCGCACCCTACAAGTGCCCGCCGGTTCAGAACAGGACGCTCATGAAGGCGCCGGTCTCGCGGAAGCCGACGCGGTGGTACGCGGCGCGGGCGGGGGTGTTGTAGTCGTTCACGTACAGGCTGACGACGGGGGCGACGTCGGCGAGGGCGTACTGGAGGACGGCGGCCATGCCGGTCTCGGAGAGGCCCTTGCCGCGGTGCTCGGGGGCGACCCAGACGCCCTGGATCTGGCAGGCCTGGCGGGTGGCGGCGCCGATCTCGGCCTTGAAGACCACCTTGCCGTCGTCGATGCGGGCGAAGGAGCGGCCGGCGGCGACGAGTTCGGCGACGCGGGCCTGGTAGAGCAGGCCGCCGTCGCCCGCCATCGGGGAGACGCCGACCTCCTCGGTGAACATGGCGACGCAGGCGGGCATGATCGCGTCCATCTCGTCCTTGCGGACCCGGCGGACGAGGGGGTCGGGGGCGACGGTGGCGGAGGGCTCCTCGGCGACCATGAGGGGCTGGTGGGCGCGGACGTCGCGGGCGGGGCCCCAGGAGGGTTCGAGGAGGCGCCACAGCTCGCCGGTGGGGCCGGCCGGGCCGACGATCGAGGAGCAGCGGCGGCCGATCCTGCGGGCCCGCTCGGCGAAGGCGCGGACGGCCCCGGGGGTGGCGCAGATGGGCACGAGGTTGGCGCCGGAGTAGCAGAGCGAGGTGAGCCGGCCCTCGGTGTACCAGCCCCACATCTCGCCGCCCAGGCGCCACGGGTCGAGCCCGGCGATCCGGACGCGGGCGGTCACGAAGGCGTTCTCGACGGGGGCGCTCTCCAGGACGGCGAGGGCGGCTCCGAGGTCGGCGGGTTCGAGGACCCGGGTGGTGGTCTGTGTCAACACGAGGGAACCTCACCGTGCGGGTTCTGCTGGTCCTGGCACTGTACCCCCAGGATCCGCGGCGGGGCCGGTGGGAAGGCGGAACCCCGCCGCTCCCGGGGAGCGGCGGGGTTCCTTACGGCGAGGGGCCGGTCGGGCGGGAGGGGCGCCCGGTCAGCCGGCGACGGCGACGGTCGGCTCGCCGCTGGCGATGCCGTCCTTCTCCATCTGCTCGGCGATCTTGAGGGCTTCCTCGATGAGGGTCTCGACGATCTTCGACTCGGGGACGGTCTTGATGACCTCGCCCTTGACGAAGATCTGGCCCTTGCCGTTGCCGGAGGCGACGCCGAGGTCGGCCTCGCGGGCCTCGCCGGGGCCGTTGACGACGCAGCCCATGACGGCGACGCGCAGCGGGACGGTCATGCCGTCGAGGCCGGCGGTGACCTCCTCGGCGAGCTTGTAGACGTCGACCTGGGCGCGGCCGCAGGACGGGCAGGAGACGATCTCCAGGCGGCGCTGGCGGAGGTTGAGCGACTCCAGGATCTGGATGCCGACCTTGATCTCCTCGGCCGGCGGGGCGGAGAGGGAGACGCGGATGGTGTCGCCGATGCCCTGGGAGAGGAGGGCGCCGAAGGCGACGGCCGACTTGATGGTGCCCTGGAAGGCGGGACCGGCCTCGGTGACGCCGAGGTGCAGCGGGTAGTCGCACTGGGCGGCGAGCTGGCGGTAGGCCTCGACCATGACGACCGGGTCGTTGTGCTTGACCGAGATCTTGATGTCGCGGAAGCCGTGCTCCTCGAAGAGGGACGCCTCCCAGAGGGCGGACTCGACGAGCGCCTCGGGGGTGGCCTTGCCGTACTTCTTGAGCAGGCGGGCGTCGAGCGAGCCGGCGTTGACGCCGATGCGGATCGGGACGCGCGCGTCGCCGGCCGCCTTGGCGATCTCCTTGACCTTGTCGTCGAACTGCTTGATGTTGCCGGGGTTGACGCGGACGGCGGCGCAGCCGGCGTCGATCGCGGCGAAGACGTACTTCGGCTGGAAGTGGATGTCGGCGATCACCGGGATCTGCGACTTGCGGGCGATCGTGGCGAGCGCGTCGGCGTCGTCCTGGGTGGGGCAGGCCACCCGGACGATCTGGCAGCCGGAGGCGGTCAGCTCGGCGATCTGCTGGAGGGTGGCGCCGATGTCGGACGTACGGGTCGTCGTCATCGACTGCACCGAGACGGGTGCGTCACCCCCGACGGCCACGCTGCCGACCTGGATCTGCCGGCTCTTGCGGCGCTCGGCGAGCCGGGTCGGGACGGTGGGGATACCGAGAGAAATCGCGGTCATGAGTCTGTGCAACCTCAAGGTCGTGCGTCGGCGGGCTCGGGCTTCCGAGGTTACCGCCCCGGGGGCGGGGGGCCGGACACGGTGGTGCCCGGCCCCCCCGGGAGCTACGTCAGCTTCACCGGGTTGACGATGTCGGCGGCGAGGACGAGCAGGGTGAAGCAGACGAAGACGCCGGCGACCACGTAGGCGGCGGGCATCAGCTTGGCCACGTCGAACGGGCCGGGGTCGGGGCGCTTGAAGAGCCGGGCCGTGTGGCGGCGGACGGACTCCCACAGGGCGCCCGCGATGTGGCCGCCGTCGAGCGGCAGCAGCGGGAGCATGTTGAACAGGAACAGCGAGACGTTGAAGTACACCAGCAGGTTCATGAACATGACCAGGATCCGCTCCGGCGGGAGGTCCAGGTTCATGAGTTCGCCGGTGATGCGGGCGGCGCCGACGACGCCGACCGGAGAGTCCTCGGCCCGTTCGCCGTCGCCGAAGGTGGCGTCCCACAGGCCGGGGATCTTGCCGGGGAGGGCGACGACGGACTGGAGGCCGTTCTGCATGAGCTCGCCCATGCGGTCGGTGGTCTCGACGAAGGTGAGGGGCGCGACCTCGGTCTTCGACGCGAAGCCGAGGTAGCCGGCGGGCTCGTAGGCGAGCGGGCGGGCGACCTGCCCGTCCTCGTCCTTCTTCAGGACCTCGTTGGCGACCAGCGTCGGGTGCAGGTCGAGGCGCTGCCCGTCCCGCTCGACGGTGACCGTGGCGGGTCCGATGGTGGCCCGGATGTGGTTCGACAGGGTGTCCCAGTCGGAGACGGGGGTGCCGTTGAAGGCGACGATCCGGTCGCCGTCCCTCAGGCCCGCCTTGTACGCCGGGGAGACCGGGTCGCCGGTGGCGCAGGTGTCCCGGTTGGCGCTCTGCTTGATGACGCACTTCTGGACGCCGGCGACCTGGGTGGTCTGGCCCTCGATGCCGAGGGTCATCAGGGAGCCGTAGAAGAGGCCGAGGGCGAGGACCAGGTTCATGAACGGTCCGGCGAACATGACGATCACGCGCTTCCACGGCTTGCGCGTGTAGAAGAGCCGGGTCTCGTCGCCGGGCTGGAGCTCCTCGTAGGAGGCCTCGCGGGCGTCCTCGATCATGGTGCGCCAGGGCGAGGTGGAGCGGGCCTCGATCTTGCCGTCCGCGCCGGGCGGGAACATGCCGATCATGCGGATGTAGCCGCCGGCCGGGATGGCCTTGATGCCGTACTCGGTGTCGCCGCGCTTCTTGGACCAGATGGTGGGGCCGAAGCCGACCATGTACTGCGGCACCCGGATGCCGAAGAGCTTGGCCGTGGAGAGGTGGCCCAGCTCGTGCCACGCGATGGAGACGAGGAGTCCCAGCGCGAACAGGACGACCCCGAGGATCGTCAGGAGCACTTCCGTCATGCGCGCGCCTCCGCGGTTGCCTTCGCTGCGAGCTCTCGGGCCCGGGCCCGGGCCCAGGTCTCCGCTTCCAGGACGTCCGGCACCGTCAGGGAGGTTCCCCCGGTGGGCCGTCCGTGTTCGGTGACGACCGCCGTGACGGTGTCCATGATGCCGTTGAAGGGGAGCCGTCCGGCCAGGAAGGCCTCCACGCACTCCTCGTTGGCGGCGTTGAAGACGGCGGGGGCGGTGCCGCCCAGCTCGCCGACGTGCCGGGCCAGGTTCACCGACGGGAAGGCCTCGTCGTCGAGGGGGAAGAACTCCCAGGTGGAGGCCTTGGTCCAGTCGAAGGCGGGGGCCGCGTCCGGGATCCGCTCGGGCCAGCCGATGCCGATGGCGATGGGGCCGCGCATGTCCGGCGGGGTCGCCTGGGCGAGGGTGGAACCGTCGGTGAACTCGACCATGGAGTGCACGTACGACTGGGGGTGGACGACGACCTCGATGCGGTCGAAGGGGATGTCGTAGAGGAGGTGCGCCTCGATGACCTCCAGCCCCTTGTTGACCAGGGTCGCGCTGTTGACCGTGATGACCGGGCCCATCGCCCAGGTCGGGTGCGCGAGCGCGTCCTCGCGGGTCACGTGCTCCAGCTCGGCGCGCGTGCGGCCGCGGAAGGGGCCGCCGGAGGCGGTCACGACCAGCTTGCGGACGTCGGCGCGGGTGCCGGCGGCGAGCGCCTGGAAGAGGGCCGCGTGCTCGGAGTCGACCGGGATGATCTGGCCGGGCTTCGCGAGGGCCTTCACCAGCGGGCCGCCGACGATCAGCGACTCCTTGTTGGCGAGGGCGAGGGTGCGGCCGGCCTCCAGGGCGGCGAGGGTCGGCGCGAGGCCGATGGAGCCGGTGATGCCGTTGAGCACGGTGTGGCACGGGGAGGCGGCGAGCTGGGTCGCGGCGTCGGGCCCGGCCAGGATCTCGGGCAGCGGCTCGGAGCCGTACAGGGCCCCCAGGGCCGTACGCAGCTCCGCCACGGTCTCCTCGCGGGCGACGGCTACCTGGGCGACCTTCAGCCGGTGCGCCTGCTCGGCGAGGAGCGCGACCCGGCCGCCGGAGGCGGCCAGGGCGGTGACCCGGAAGCGGTCGGGGTGGCGCAGCACCAGGTCGATGGCCTGGGTGCCGATCGAACCCGTCGAGCCGAGGACGACGACGTCCCGGCGTCCTCCGGCGGGGTCGAAGGCGATGTGCGGGTCGGCGAGAGGAGAGGGGCGGTCGCTCATGCCCCCCATTCTTGCCCCAAACGCCGCGCGCTCTTCACGGGGTCCGGGTGAACGCGCCGAATCCCCCGAACACGCGGTGGAAGTCCGGGAAGGTCTTCTTCACGCAGCCGGGGTCGTCGAAGGTGATCCCGGGGGTGCGCAGGGCGGTGACCGCGAAGGACATGACGATCCGGTGGTCGCGGTGGGTGGCGATCTCGACGGGGCCCGCGGGGGTGCCGGGGTGGATCTCGATCCAGTCGGGGCCGGTCTCCACGGTGACGCCGAGGGCGCGGAGGTTCTCGGCGCAGGCGTCGAGCCGGTCGCACTCCTTGACCCGGGTGTTGGCGACGTCCTCGATGCGGACCGGCCCGTCGGCGAAGGGCGCGATCGCGGCGAGGGTCGGCATGGTGTCGGAGATGTCCCGCATGGCGACGGTGAGTCCGCGCAGGGTGCCGGTGGAGCGGACGGTGGTGGACTCCGCCGTGACCTCGACGTCGGCGCCCATGGCGCGCAGCACGTCGACGAAGGCGAGGTCGCCCTGGAGGGCGCCGGTGCCGAGGCCGGGGACGGTGACGGAGCCGCCCGGCCGCAGGGCGGCGGCGGCGAAGAAGTAGCTCGCCGTGGAGGCGTCGGGCTCGATCGCGTACGTCCGGGCGCGGTAGCCGGTGGGGGCGACCCGGTAGGTGCGGCCCCGCTCGTCGTCCTCGCGGGTGACCTCGGCGCCGAAGGACCGCATCATCGCGAGGGTGATCTCCACGTACGGCTCCGAGACCAGGTCGGTGACCGTGATGTCCAGGCCCTCGGCCGTGAGCGGGCCCAGCATCAGCAGCGCCGTCAGGTACTGCGAGGACTGGCCGGCGTCGAGGGTGAGCGCGCCGCCCCTGACCCCGGCGGCGTGCACGGAGAGCGGGTGGTGGCCGTCCTTCCCGCCGTGCCGCAGGTCCACGCCGAGTCCGCGCAGGGCGGTGGTCAGCGGGCCGAGGGGGCGGCGGCGCATCTGCGCGGAGGCGTCGAAGCGGAAGGTGCCGTGGCCGGCGGCGGCGAGGGCGGGCAGGAAGCGGGCGGTGGTGGCGCCGTCGCGGCAGTAGACGTCGGCCTCGGCGTTCCCCGGTCCGGCGGGGCGGCCCTCGACGTGCCAGGCTCCGGGCTCCTGCCGGACGGTGTACCCGAGGGCCCGGAGCCCTTCGGCGAAGCCCTCGGTGTCGTCGGAGACGAGCGGGCGCAGCAGGGTGGTGGTGCCCTCCGCCGCGGCGGCGAGGAAGAGCGCGCGGGCGGTGACGGACTTGGAGCCGGGGATGTCGATGACGGTCACGCCGGCCATCCTGCCGGTCCGGGCGCGGCCCGTGCCGGGGCGTTCCGGTCCGTGGACGGGCGGCAGGGGGGCCGGGTGGGGGCGGGCGGCGGCGTACGGCGACGGGCGCGTACGGGAAGGGCCGGGGGCGCACGGAGGGCGGGGCCGGGGGCGTACGAAAGGCGGCCCGAGCCCCCGCACAGTGGGCTCGGACCGCCTGGTCTCGTGGGACGGATCCCCTTAGAGGGCGAGGCCCGTCAGGACCAGGACGCGCTCGTAGGTGTAGTCGTCCATGGCGTAGGCGACGCCCTCGCGGCCGACGCCGGAGCGCTTGGCGCCGCCGTACGGCATCTGGTCGGCGCGGTAGGAGGGGACGTCGCCGACGATCACGCCGCCGACCTCCAGGGCGCGGTGGGCGCGGAAGGCGGCCTGCAGGTCGCGGGTGAAGACGCCGGCCTGGAGGCCGAAGTCCGAGTCGTTGACCGCGGCGAAGGCCTCGGCCTCGCCGTCGACCCTGGCGACCGTGAGGACCGGGCCGAAGACCTCGGAGCGGGCCAGGGTGACGCCGGCCGGGAGCTCGGTGAGGACGGTCGGGGCGTAGGTGGCGCCCTCGCGCTTGCCGCCGGCGAGGAGCTTGGCGCCGGCCGCGACGGCCTCGTCCACCCAGGACTCGACGCGCTTCGCGGCGGCCTCGTCGACGAGCGGGCCGACGTCGGTGGCGTCGTCCGCCGGGTCGCCGGTGACCTGGGCCTCGACGGCCGCGACGATCTTCGGCAGCAGGCGGTCGTAGACGGTGGCGTCGGCGATCACGCGCTGCACGGAGATGCAGGACTGGCCGCCCTGGTAGTTGGAGAAGGTCGCGATGCGGCTCGCGGCCCAGTCCAGGTCGGCCTCGGAGGACCAGTCCGGGAGGACGACGGCGGCGGCGTTGCCGCCGAGCTCCAGGGTGCAGTGCTTGTGCGGCACGGACTCGGCGATGGCGTAGCCGACCTTGTCCGAGCCGGTGAAGGAGATGACCGGGAGGCGCTCGTCCTGGACGAGGGCCGGCATCCGGTCGTTCGGCACGGTGAGGATCGACCAGGAACCGGCCGGCAGGTCGGTCTCGGCCAGGATCTCGCCCAGGATGAGGGAGGAGATCGGGGTGGCCGGGGCCGGCTTGAGGATGATCGGGGCGCCGACGGCGATGGCCGGGGCGACCTTGTGGGCGCTGAGGTTCAGCGGGAAGTTGAAGGGCGCGATGCCGAGGACGACGCCCTTGGGCACGCGGCGGGTGAGGGCGAGGCGGCCCGCGCCGCCGGCCTCGGTGTCCAGGCGCTGGGCCTCGCCGGCGTTCCAGCGGCGGGCCTCCTCGGCGGCGAAACGGAAGACGGAGACGGCGCGGCCGACCTCGCCGCGGGCCCACTTGATGGGCTTGCCGTTCTCGGCGGAGATGACCTGGGCGATCTCCTCGGTGCGCTCGGCGAGCCGCTTCGACACGTGGTCGAGGGCGGCGGCGCGGACGTGCGCCGGGGTGGCGGCGAACTCGTCGACGACCGCGTGGGCGGCCGCGACGGCCTCCTCGACCTGGGCCTCGGTGGGCACGGCGACCTTGCCGACCAGACGTCCGTCGTACGAGTTCGTGACGTCGAAGGTGGTGTCGCCGGTGGCCTCGCGGCCGGCGACCCAGAAGGCGTGGGTGGTCGTCATTGCGCGTCCCGGCCCTTTCCGTTTCGGGTGCGAGCGGTTGCCCCGGGCGGGCGGTTGCTCTCCAGACACGTTAGGGCCGGGACCGGCGGGTGGCGTTTGTCCGTGATGGAGTGGTGGGGGTGGCGGTCTGTCCGCTTCGGCCCAAGAGCCGGTACGGAGGGGCTGCCGGGTCAGCGCTCCTCGTACGCGGTGAAGGGCGGGTCGTACCCGTCCCCCCAGCGGGCGACGACCAGCCGGTCGCCGTGCCCGAGGACGCCCTTGACCTCGCCGGACGACCCGCCGACCGAATCGGGGAAGGTGCGCCGGTCGCGCTCCTCGCCGGTGTCGGCGTCGAGGACGAGGAGTCCGTCCTCCCCCGTCGACCCGTAGAAGTCGATCAGCGCGGTCACCTTGCCGCCCGCGACCCGCAGCCCGATGACGTCGTCCAGGTCGGCCACCTCCACGCGCCACAGCCGCTGTCCGCTGCGCAGGTCGAAGGCGGTGATCACGTCGTCGTAGCCGGCGCCGGAGGCGACGGTGTAGAGGCGTCCGTAGGCGACGCGGGTGAGGGCAGGCTCCTCGGCGGGGGAGGTGATCCGGCCGTTGTCGGGGCCGGACGCGACGCGACCCCGGGGGCGGGCGTCCCCGTCGAAGGAGAGGAGGCTCGTGTGGCCGGAGTCGTCGAGGCCTTCGGCGCTCACCACGAGCGGGTCGGCGGAGACGAATCCGGGCGTGTGGGTGAGCGGGTCGACGAGCCGCCGCTGGTCCAGCGGGGAGGTGCCGCGCACCCTCCCGTCGGCGGGGTCGAGGACGGCGAGCCGGACGTCGCGGCGGTCGCAGGCCAGGAGCGCCGAGACCCGGCGGTCGCCCGCGGCGACGCCGTACGGCACGCAGCCCCCGGGCATCCGCGCCGTCCACCGGGGCTCGCCGGTCCTCAGGTCGAGGGCGCGCAGCGCGCGGTCCGGGTCGAGCCTGCCGGGGTCGCCGAGGGCCGAGGCGTACCGCCAGTCGTGGTCCTCGTCGCGCAGGACGGCGAGGCCGCCGCCGACGGCGACGACGTCGCGCTCGGCGCGGATCTCGCCGTCGGCGGCGGTGCGGGTGGCGCGCCAGAGCTCGCGGCCGGCCGTGAGGTCGAGGGCGACGACGTCGGCGCAGCCCTTGCCCTCGCCCTCGCTGCCGCCGGCGGGGTCGCCGGGCGTGCCCTGGACGATCAGGGCGACGCCGTCGGCGGCGGTGCGGCTGACGGAGCAGATCACGGCGGCGCCGGACGGCTCGTACCGCCAGCGCTGCCCGCCGGTGCGGGCGTCGTAGCCGGTGACGGCGTCGGAGCGGCTGCGGACGAGGGTGTCACCGGCGGACCAGGCGCCGTTGCCGGACGCCGAGGCGGTGTCGTCGGCCGGGGTGTTCCAGACCTCGCGCATCGAGTCGCCGGGGAGGTAGCCCTCGCCCGCGAGGACGCCCGCGGTGATGCCGCCGCAGCCGGCGAGGAGGGCGAGGAGGAGGCCGCCGACGACGGTGTACCGGACGAGCCGGGAGCTCCGCGGCGGGGTTGCGGGGGTGGTGGTGGCGTTGGCGCCGGTGGTGGCGTTAGCGGCGGTGGCGCCGCCCTTCGTCGGCCTGCCCCGCGTGCCCGGCTCCCCCGTGCTTCCCGGCTCCCCCGTGCTTCCCGGCTTCCCCGGCTTGCCCGGCTTCCCCGGCTTGCCCGCCGGTCCCCCGGTCCTCGTGCCCGTCGCCATTCCGCTCCCGCCCCTGTCGTCATGCCCACGCCGACCGATCGGTCCGAGGGATCAGGGTAGGGCCGGGACGATCTTCGCCGTCACCCCCTCCGCTCGGTGGAGACGATGAGGCAGACCGCCGCCACGACGATCCCGCCGCCGAGGAGGATCGGCCAGGTCAGGTCCTCGCCGAGGATCAGCGTGCCGAGCAGCACGGCCACGACCGGGTTGACGTACGCGTAGGTGGCGGCGAGCGAGACCGGCGCGGACTGGAGCAGCCAGGCGTAGGCGGTGAAGGCGATCAGCGAGCCGAAGACGACGAGATAGCCGAGGGCCACCCAGGAGCCGGTGGAGACCGCGCCGGGGTCGAAGCCGCGGTGCTCGCCGCGGAGGAGGCCGACGACGATGCCGCCGACGCCGCCGGCCAGCATCTCGTACACGCTCGCGGTGAACGGGTTGGCCGGCATCGGCAGCCGGGCGGAGGAGACGGACCCGGCCGACCAGAGCAGGGCGGCGAGGACGACGAGCAGCACCCCGCCGATGCCGACGTCACCGCTGAGCCCGGGGAGGGTGAGCACGGCCAGCCCGCCGAGGCCGATCAGGACGCCGCCGTACGCGCCGAGCCCGGGCCGCTCGCCGGCGGCGGTGCGCAGCAGGACGACCCAGACCGGGACGATGGCGATGAGGAGGGCGGCGAGGCCCGAGGGCACGGTGGTCTCGGCGAGGTTGACGAGGCCGTTGCCGCCGAGGATGAGGAGCAGGCCGACGAGGGCGGCGGAGCCGAGCCGGCGCCGGTCCACCTTGAGGGCCTCGGGGCCGTGGCGCCAGGCCACGAGCACGGCGAGGAGCAGTCCGGCGACGATGAAGCGGGAGCCGGAGGCGAGGAAGGGCGGGACGGTCTCGACGACGATCCGGATGCCGAGGTAGGTGGAGCCCCAGACGACGTAGACGATGCCGAGGGCGGCCCAGACGGCGCCGGTGATGCGGCGGGCGGGGGCGGGGGGCGCGGGGAGGCGCCCGGTTCCGGGAGCGGTTCCGGAAGCGCTCTTGGGGGCGGGGGCGGGGACGGGATCGGCGGCGGGGCTTGTCATGAGCAGGAGATTAGGGACTTCGCGCACTTCCGGCCAGGAATTCTGCCCGCCTTCGGGCAGGGGAGACCCCGGCCCGCCCCGGAGGCGGCAGGACCACGGCTCCCCGAGAGCGCGGCCGCCGCCCGCTCCCCCGCGCCCCGCCCTACTGCTCGCCCTCCCCCGTCGTCTTCAGCGCCAGCCACAGCTCCATGCGGACGTCCGGATCGTCGAGCGACCGTCCGAGGATCTCCTCGACGCGCCGCATCCGGTAGCGCAGCGTGTGCCGGTGCACCCCCAGGTCGGCCGCGGCGGCGTCCCACTGGCCGTGCCGGGAGAGCCACGCGCGCAGGCTGGCGACCAGGTCGCCGCGCCCGGTGGCGTCGTGCTCGCGCAGCGCCCGCAGCATCCCGTCGGCGAAGGCCCGTACCGCCTCGTCGGCCAGGAGCGGCAGCACGGAACCCGCCGCCAGGTCCTCGTGCTCGACGAGGGCCCGGCCCCGGCGGCGGGCCACCGAGAGGGCCTGCTCGGCCTGCTTGTACGCGGCTGCCGCGGTGACCGGGTCGGCGGCGGCGGAGAGCCCGACGACGACGCCGGCCTCGTCGGCCTCGCGCTCGGCGTACCCGGCGCAGGCGGCGGCCGCCGCGCCGCCGTCGCCGGCGAGGACGACCAGCCGCTCCTCGCCCTCGGAAACGGCGAGCACCGTCTCGCCCGCCCGGGCGGCGGCGGCCTCCAGGGCCTCGGCGAGCACGGGCAGCGGGGGTTCGGCCGCCTCGCCGCCGCCGCTCGGCTCCGCGACGAGCAGCCGGAAGGGGGCGTCGAGGAGGCCGCCGTACACGTCGCCCGCGACGGTACGGGCGTGCTCCGGCTGCCCGGCGAGCATCATCCGCAGCACGGCGGCGCCGAGGCGCTGCTCGGCGGCCTGGAGGGAGCGGGAGCGCTCGGTGGTGAGGGTGAGCAGGGCGATCGCGGAGTGGACGGCGTACCGCTCGGCGGTGCCGAGGGGCGCGGCGGTGCCGACCGCGAGGGCGCCGCGGACCCGGCGCCCCGTGCCGAGCGACTGGAGCTCGACCCGGTCGTCGGTGCCGCCGACGACGGCGCTGGCCGGCGCGGGGCGCTCGCGCAGCCGCTCGACGTCCGGGGTGAGCCGGGCCGCGCGGCGGGCCGCCCACTCCGGGGAGACGGCGACGACGGCGCCCGAGGCGTCGTAGAGCGCGGCCCAGCCGTCGACGTGCGCGGCGAGCCGGGCGACGACCGCGTCCGGCCCCTCGGCGAGCGCGGCCCGGGTCAGCTCGCGCTGCGCCTCGAAACCGGCGGTCACGGCCCGGTACTGATCGGCGGCGATCGCGGCGGAGACGGCCTTGCTGATCGCGAGGAACGGGGTGCGGCGCGGCACTTCGAGCAGGGGCAGGTGCTCGGCCCGGGCGGCGTCGAGCAGCGCGCCGGGGATCTCGTCGTGGTTCACCCCCACGGCGAACCCGAGCCCCACCACCCCCGCCCCGAGCAGCCGCCGCACGTACCGCCGCATCGCCTCCGGGTCCTCGGCGTCGAGGGTGAGGGCGGTGGTCAGCAGCAGCTCCCCGCCCTCCATGTACGGCACGGGATCGGCCAGCTCACTGACGTGCGCCCACCGGACGGGCGTGTCGAGACGGTCCTCCCCCGCCCGGACCAGGAGCCGGAGCGAGGAGTGCTGGACGAGCGAGGCGAGGGTGGGCGGCATCGGAAACCGGCGGACCTTTGAGCGGGGGCCGGACGCGCGAACCCCGCGCCCGGCGACGGAAACGCCGCTGGGGAGGGCGGCGCCCCCGATTGTGCCAGGGCCACCGGCCCCGCGCGCGGGGCCGCACGCCGCCCCGCCCCGTCAGCCCCGCAGGTCGACGAGGACCGGCGGCATGTGCGCCCCGTCGACGGTCGCCAGCGACACGACGGCGTGCCCGGGCGGCACGGAGTGCGCGAGCTCGGAGGCGGACCACCGCTCGCGCTCGACCCTCTTCAGCGTGACGGCGTCGGTGGTCACCGCCTTGCCGGTGACGCGCTTGCGCAGGGCGTGCAGCGCCCGGGTCATCGGCTGGTTGGCGAAGACGGTGTGGTGGGCGACCTCCTCGGTCTCCACCCACTCGGTGCCCCACGCCTCCGCGAAGCCCCGGCCGTCCCAGGTGGTGACGCCCGAGAGGGCGGCCCGGCAGCCGACGGCGGCGAGCAGCGGGCCGTGCAGCGGTTCGGGCACGTCGCCGAGGGTCCGCAGGCCGAGGACGACACCTGCCTGGTGGGCGCGGAGGCGCTGGAGGGCGCGGACGGTGCCGGCGGTGAGCGCGCCGGTGGCGTCGTCCAGGACGAGGCCGGCGAAGTGCGCCCGGCGGCCGCCGGAACGGGCGGCGGCCAGGAACTGGGCGAGGACGAGCCGGGCGAGGAGCCGGGACGCCTCCTCGTGGCCGTGCTCGGGCAGTTCCACGCGGACCCGCAGGGGATGGTGGGCGACGGTGTTCAGCGAGAAGGGCCGGGCCGCTCCCCTGCCGGCGCCGAAGAAGTCGGCGAAGGCGGGGCGGTCGAGCAGCGCGAGCCGGTCGGCGAGGAGGGGTCCGGGGTCGGCGGGCCCGCCCGCCTGCCGGATGCGGCCGTCCAGTTCGCGCCGCATGGCGGCGGCCTCGGCGGGCAGCCGGTCGCGCAGGTCGCCGAGCGGCCCGGGGCCCGCCTCCAGGAGCTCCCGCAGCACCGGGACCGGGGGGAAGGCGCCGTGGACGGTCTGGTAGGGGCCGAGGAGCTGGGCCAGGACGGTGACGGCGCGGCGCGGGTCGAGGGACTCGACGTCTCCGGCGAGGCCCTCCGCGAGCAGGGCGGCGGCCTCGTCCGGTTCGGTGAGCCCGCCGTAGAGGTCCAGGTCGTAGGGGGAAGCCGGGTCGCCGAGCCGGACCACCACGTCGTACGCGGCGTCCGGGCCGTACGGGGCGGCGGGGCCGCCCACGGCGACGACGGCGCAGGCGCCGGTGAGGGCCTGGAGGGTGAGGGCCTCGGCGGCGGCGGCGGTCAGGCCGCCGGCCGGTCCGGTGCCGGGGGGGCCGACGACCAGCATCGAGGTGCCGAGCGCGGCCGGGTCGAGCGCGACGCCCGCGCCGCGGTAGGCGGCCGGGTTCCGTTCGGCGGCCACGGCCCGCCCGATCCGCACCTGCCCGAGCAGCAGGTCGTGGGCGGCCGCCCGGCGCGGCAGGTCCCGGTCGCCGGAAGGGTGCGCCCAGGCGGCGGCGCCCTGCCGCATCACGGTGTCGACGAAGCCGGAGAGCCGCCGCGCGTCGTCCCGGCTCCGCTCCCACTGGTGCCCGATCCGCGCCACGTCCACCTCGTTCATCCGCCCGGCCAGCACCTCCGCCGACAACAGGTCCGCGACCTGCCACTGCCCGGCCTCGCGCGGTCCGGGCCAGGTGGAGCGGGGGGCGGGGGCGCCGGGCTCCGGGGGCGCGGCGTGACCGCCGCGGGACCGCAGCCAGGTCCGGACGGCGTTGAGCCAGCCTCCGAGCCTGGCGAAGGGCCAGACGACGGCGGCGGTGATCACGGCGTACAGGGTGTAGGTGAGCAGGGGCGAGGTGAAGATGGAGAGGTCGTCGGCGATCAGGGCGACGAGGTACAGCACCGGCATGGCGACGGGCAGGGGGTCCCAGCTGACCAGTGGGAAGGCCTCGGGCCAGACGAACATGAGCGCGATCAGCGCGGCTCCGGCGGTGATCGCGGCACGGAGCGGCGGCCGGTACGGCTCCAGCAGGTGACGCGCCAGCATCCCCCACGAGCCGAGTTTGGCCACCCCGTACACGATCGCGGCCAGGACCACGCCGGAGTAGATGCTGGTCGCCGCTCTTCCGTGCCAGTCACGGGGCAGCGTCGTGCCGGCCCAGTACCAGTCCTCCGGGGTGAGGGCGGTGAGCGGCATCCAGACATACGGCATGCCCCCCTGGTTCCACACCGACCACAGGATCAGCCCGAGGAGCAGGGGGATCACGACCCCTGCCATGGTGACGGGTGCCAGCCGTCGAGCGCGGTCCTGAACCGGCGGAACGTGCCGGAAGCGCCAGATGCCCGGGGCGGCCTCCGGGCGCGGTGCGTCCAGCCAGTCGGCGACGGCGCTGCGGGGCCCGGGGGCGCCCGCGGGCCGCGGGGGGACGACGGCCGGCCCGTGGGGCGGGCGGGGCGGCATCGGCGGAGCCGTCGGGTGGGGGACCGCCGCACCCCTCGTGTCGCGTGACTCGTACGTGCCGTCGGTCTCCATGAACCCCTGCCCCCTGACCAGCCAGGTCGCCGCGTCTGTGCCAGCGTCAATCTAGTGGGCGCGGGGCGTCCGGGGAGGGTTTCGCGGACGGGGCCGGGGGTGCGGCGGGCGAGGACGGGCGGGGCGGCGCCCTGTCCATCCCGTCCAAGGACACGCCGGCAACACTCCCTATCGGCGCATGCCTGGAGCCCTCCCCCGCGCCTAGCCTGCGGAGGAAACCCGCAAGAGCGTCCAGAACACCCCAGGAGCCCCGCATGAACGCTGTCCCGCAGGAGCGGCGCGTCGTCACCGCCATTCCCGGTCCGAAGTCGCAGGAGCTTCAGGCTCGACGGCTGGAGACGGTCGCCGGGGGCGTGGGCTCCACGCTGCCCGTGTTCACGAAGCGCGCGGGCGGCGGGATCATCGAGGACGTCGACGGCAACCTGCTGATCGACTTCGGGTCCGGCATCGCCGTGACGTCCGTGGGCGCCTCCGCCGAGGCCGTCGTGCGCCGCGCCTCCGCGCAGCTGCAGGACTTCACCCACACCTGTTTCATGGTGACGCCGTACGAGGGCTACGTGGAGGTCTGCGAGGCGCTGGCCGAGCTGACCCCGGGCGACCACGCCAAGAAGTCGGCCCTGTTCAACTCGGGCGCCGAGGCCGTCGAGAACGCCGTCAAGATCGCGCGTTCGTACACCAAGCGCCAGGCCGTCGTCGTCTTCGACCACGGCTACCACGGCCGGACGAACCTGACCATGGGCATGACGGCGAAGAACATGCCGTACAAGCAGGGCTTCGGCCCGTTCGCGCCCGAGGTCTACCGCGTGCCGGTCGCCTACGGCTACCGCTGGCCCACCGGTGCGGAGAACGCCGGCCCCGAGGCCGCCGCCCAGGCGATCGACAACATCGTCAAGCAGATCGGCGCCGACAACGTCGCCGCGATCGTCATCGAGCCGGTCCTCGGCGAGGGCGGCTTCATCGAGCCGGCCAAGGGCTTCCTGCCGGCGATCGTGAAGTTCGCCAACGACAACGGCATCGTCTTCGTCGCCGACGAGATCCAGGCCGGCTTCTGCCGCACCGGCCAGTGGTTCGCCTGCGAGGACGAGGGCATCGTCCCGGACCTCATCACCACCGCCAAGGGCATCGCGGGCGGTCTGCCGCTCGCCGCCGTGACGGGCCGCGCCGAGATCATGGACTCCGTCCACGGCGGCGGCCTGGGCGGCACCTACGGCGGCAACCCGGTGGCGTGCGCCGGTGCGCTCGGCGCCATCGAGACGATGAAGGAGCTGGACCTCAACGGGAAGGCCAAGCGCATCGAGGAGGTCATGAAGGGCCGCCTCACCGCGATGCAGGAGAAGTTCCCGGTCATCGGTGACATCCGCGGCCGCGGCGCCATGATCGCCATCGAGCTGGTGAAGGACCCGGAGACGAAGGAGCCGGCCGCCGAGGCCGCCGCCGCGCTCGCCAAGTACTGCCACAACGAGGGCGTCCTCGTCCTCACCTGCGGCACCTACGGCAACGTGCTGCGCTTCCTCCCGCCGCTGGTCATCGGCGAGGACCTGCTGAACGAGGGCCTGGACGTCATCGAGGCGGCGCTGGCCGCCCTCTGACGGACGCTTCGGCGCAAAGAGTGAAGACTCTGTGGGGGGCCGATGGCGGGAGGCGTTTCCCGCTGTCGGTCCCCCTTCCCGTGCCGTACGGTCGTCTCCAGATGAGAGAAACACCCAGGGCGGGGCATCCCCAGCACCGCCCGCACCGTGCCGACGCGCACACCGCCGGAGCCTCGCGCTCCGGGACTCCTCACCGATCGGATGGCCGCCCGCCCCACACCCCCCGGGGCGCGCGGCAGCCCGATCCCCTCGGCCGCCCCGGAACCACCCCCCCTGTTCCAGGGCGGCCGGCTCTCTTCTCGGCGCTCGTCGCCCTCGCCGTCGTGACCTGGCAGGTGCTCGTCCACGGCCCCTTGACCAGGCTCGACGAGCGGGTGTCCCGGTCTCTGGTGGACACCGTCCCCCGGTGGCTGAGCGAACTCGCCTCCGACCTCGGCAACCTGACCGTGGCCCTGCCCGTGCTGGCCGCCGCGATGGCGTACGCGGTGTGGCGCGGCCGTCGCGCGCACGCGCTGTACGCCGGTCTCGCGATGGCCGCCGTCCCGCTGCTCGTCGTCCCCCTGAAGGAGTGGACGGCCCGCCCCGGCCCCCTCGAACCCTGGGCGCAGGGCTACTACCCCTCCGGTCACACGGCCACCGCGATGGTGGCCTACTTCGGTGCCGCGTATCTGGTGTCGCGACGGCTCGTCCCCGTCGCCGCCGTGCTGACGGCGGTGACGGGGACGGGCCTGGTCCTGCGGGGCTTCCACTGGCCGCTGGACGTGCTGGCCAGTCTCTGCCTCGGCTTCCTGGTCCTGGGCGTCAGCTCCAGTCGTACGCGTCGAAGTTCCGGCTGAACTCCCACTGGTTGAAGCGGTCCCAGTTGATGGACCAGGTCATCAGGCCGCGGAGGGACGACCAGGTGCCGTGGGTCTGGTAGGTGCCGCAGTTCCGCTTCTCGGTGAGGCAGTCGAGGGCCTTGTTCACCTCGGTGGGGCTGGTGTGGCCGTTGCCCGCCTGGGTGGAGGCCGGGAGGCCGATGGCGACCTGGTCGGGGCGCAGGCCCGGGAAGAAGCGCTCGGCGTTGCCGGCGACCGGGAAGCCGGTGAGCAGCATGTCGGTCATGGCGATGTGGAAGTCGGCGCCGCCCATGGAGTGGTACTGGTTGTCCAGGCCCATGATGGAGCCGGAGTTGTAGTCCTGGACGTGGAGCAGGGTGAGGTCGTCGCGCAGGGCGTGGATGACCGGGAGGTAGGCGCCGGCGCGCGGGTCCTGGCCGCCCCAGGGGCCGGAGCCGTAGTACTGGTAGCCGAGCTGGACGAAGAAGGTCTCGGGGGCCATCGTCAGCACGAACTTCGCGCCGTACTTGGCCTTGAGGGTCTTGACCGCCTGGATCAGGTTGACGATGACCGGGCTGGTCGGGTTGCGGAAGTCGGTGTCGCCGGTCTGGAGCGAGAGCGAGTGGCCCTCGAAGTCGATGTCGAGGCCGTCGAGGCCGTACTCGTCGATGATCTTCGAGACGGAGGAGACGAAGGTGTCGCGGGCGGCGGTGGTGGCGAGCTGGACCTGGCCGTTCTGGCCGCCGATGGAGATGAGGACCTTCTTGCCGGCGGCCTGCTTGGCCTTGACGGCGGCCTTGAAGTCGGCCTCGGACTCGACGGTCGGGCATTCGGCGACCGGGCAGAGCTTGAAGCGGATGTCGCCGGAGGTGACCGAGGTCGGTTCGCCGAAGGCGAGGTTGATGACGTCCCAGGAGTCGGGGACGTCGGCCATGCGGGTGTAGCCGGAGCCGTTGGCGAAGCTGGCGTGGAGGTAGCCGACGAGGGCGCGGGCGGGCAGTTCGCCGCCGCCCCCTCCGCCGCCGGAGGTCGTGGTGGCGGTGACGGCCGCGGACTTGGCGGACTCGCCCGCGCTGTTGGCGGCGGAGACCTGGAAGGAGTACGGGGTGTTCGGGGTGAGGCCGGTGGCGGTGTACGAGGTGCCGGTCACCGTGCCGGCGAGGCTGCCGCCTCGGTAGACCTTGTACGAGGTGGCTCCCGCGACCGCGGGCCAGGTGAGCGGCACCGTGGTGGAGGTCGGGCTGCCGGCGGCGAGGCCCGTGGGGGTGGCGGGGACCGCGACCGGGTCGCCGCCGGGGCCGTGGAGCGAGAGGTCGTCGGCCTGGTAGGCGGGGGTGCCGTACCAGCCGTGGGTGTAGACCGTGACCGAGGTGGTGTTCGCGCCGGTGGTGAAGGTGGTGGCGAGCTTCTGCCAGTCGGGGGCCGACTGGGTCCAGGTGGAGACGTCGGTGGTGCCGGTGCCGGTGGCGCCGAGGTAGACGTAGCTGCCGCGGACCCAGCCGCTCAGCGCGTACGTCGAGTTGGGCTTGACGGTGATGGTCTGGGAGCACTTGGCGTTGTCGCTGCCGGCCGGGGTGGCCTGGAGCGCCTTCGTCCCGCCGTGCACGGGTGAGGGGACGACGGCGCCGCTGCCCGCCGTACAGCTCCAGCCGTCCAGGCCGGCCTCGAAGCCGCCGTTGCGGGCGAGTTCGGAGTCGGCGGCCCGGGCGGCCGGGGAGAGCGCGGCGAGCCCGCCCATGGCGAGCGCGCCCGCCAGGAGCAGGGTGAGAGGTCTGGTGCGGTCCACGACTGCCTCCGGGGGTGGGGGATCGGAGTGGAGCGCGCCACAGCATGGTCCAGACCAATCGAGTGGTCAAGACCTCTGTACGGGGCGGGGGTTGCGGGGAAGGGGGACGCGGGGGCGTGCGCGGGGGCCGGGTCAGGAGGCGCTTCCCCCTCGCGGCTCCTCTCGGGCCAGCGCGCCGGCGGCCTCGTGCATGGCCAGTTCGAGCAGCGAGGCGTCGGTGAGGGTGCCCCGTCCGTCGGGGACGACGAGCCAGCGCACTCCCCCGGTCGCCCGCCCCGGGTACGGGACGACGATCCAGGTGCCGGGCCCGGCGCCGCGCACCCCGGTGCCGAGCCAGCGGGCGGCCGTGCCGGGCGGGACGAAGAAGCCGACGCGGGCGTCGCCGAAGTCGGCGAGGACGGGCCCCGGCCGGCCGACCAGGCGGGTCAGGACGTCGAGGGTGGGGTGGCCGAGCCCGCCCGGCAGGATCAGCACGTCCCAGCGCCGGCCGGCCGGCAGCAGGGCGACCCCGTGCGGGTTGCGCTCCCACTCCCAGCGGCAGGCGTCGGGATCCGGTGCGACCGCGGCCAGCCACTCCACCGCGGCCCTGACGCCGGAGGCCCCCGTAGATGTCATCGCGCGAACTCCTCTCCATGGGGACGCGCGGAGTGCGCGTCCACACGGAGAGAGCGCGAGGGTTCCCCACTCTTACGCGGGTTCCCCTACCCATTGACTGTGACCTGAATCACATCAAGGGGCATCGATGGTCGATCAGGGGTCGCCGACGGCCAGGGGGTCAGCTGTCGAAGCCGAGGCCCAGCTTGTCCATCGCCTTCAGCCAGAGGTTCCGCCGGCCGCCGTTGGCGTCGGCGCGGGCCAGCGACCACTTGGTGATCCCGATGCCGGCCCAGGCGATCGGCTCCGGCGGGAAGGGCAGCGGCTTGGAGCGGACCATGGCCAGCTCGGTGCGCTCGGTGCGCTCCCCGGCGAGCAGGTCGAGCATCACGTCGGCGCCGAAGCGGGTGGCTCCGACACCGAGGCCGGTGTAGCCCTGCGCGTACGCCACCTTGCCCTGGTGGGCGGTGCCGAAGAAGGCGGAGAAGCGCGAACAGGTGTCGATCGCGCCGCCCCAGGCGTGGCTGAAGCGGAGCCCCTCCAGCTGCGGGAAGCAGGTGAAGAAGTGCTCGGCCAGCTTGAGGTAGGTCTCCGGGCGGTGGTCCATCTCCGCCTGCACCTTGCCGCCGAAGCGGTAGATGGCGTCGTAACCGCCCCACAGGACGCGGTTGTCCGCCGTGACCCGGAAGTAGTGGAACTGGTTGGCGGAGTCGCCCAGGCCCTGCCGGCCCTTCCAGCCGACGGAGGCCAGCTGCTCCTCGCTCAGCGGCTCGGTGACCAGCGCGTAGTCGTACACCGGGACGGTGTAGGGGCGCAGCCGCTTGACCAGGGACGGGAAGACGTTGGTGCCGAGGGCGACCCGGCGGGCGGCGACCCGCCCGTACGGGGTGCGGACGGCCATGCCGGCGCCGGCCGAGACCAGGTCGAGGCCGGGGGTGTTCTCGAAGATCCGCACCCCGAGGTCGAGGCAGGCCCGCTTGAGGCCCCAGGCGAGCTTCGCCGGGTGGAGCATGGCGACGCCCTCGCGGTCCCAGAGGCCGCCGAGGAAGGTCGGGGAGTTCACCTCGGCGCGCATGGCGTCCTGGTCGAGGAGGGTCAGCCCCCCGGCGAGGCCGAGCCGGTCCGCCTCCTCGTACCACTCGTGGAGCTCCTCCACCTGGTACGCCTCGGTGGCGACGTCGATCTCGCCGGTGCGCTCGAACTCGCAGTCCAGGGAGTAGCGGGCGACGGCCTCCTCGATGGAGTCGAGGTTGGCCACGCCGAGCCGCTCCAGCTTCGGCAGCTCCCCCGGCCAGCGGGAGAGGCCGTTGCCGAAGCCGTGGGTGAGGGAGGCGGCGCAGAAGCCGCCGTTGCGGCCCGAGGCGGCCCAGCCCACCTCGTGGCCTTCGATCAGCACGACGTCCCGGGAGGGATCGCGCTCCTTGGCGAGGAGCGCGGTCCACAGTCCGCTGTAGCCGCCGCCGATCACGAGGAGGTCGCACTTCTCGGTGCCGGTGAGGGCGGGCAGGGCGCCGGGCTTGCCGGGGTCTTCCAGCCAGAAGGGGACGGGCTGGGCGTCGGAGAGAGATTGTGCAGCGAGACGCATGGCGACTGGGGCCATGGTTTCCAACTCCTTCGGTGCCTGAGACGGCTTTCGCTCAGGCTGTTGCTGTCTTCTTGCGCCGGTTCGTAATGATTTGCCCGGCCACGACGATCAGTACCGCGAGGACGAACATCGCGGTGCCGATCACGTTGATCTGAACGGGGGTGCCGCGCTGTGCCGAGCCCCAGACGAACATGGGGAAGGTCACGGTGGAGCCCGCGTTGAAGTTGGTGATGATGAAGTCGTCGAACGAGAGCGCGAAGGCGAGCAGCGCGCCGGCGGCGATGCCGGGCGCGGCGATCGGCAGGGTGACGCGCAGGAAGGTCTGCGCCGGTCCCGCGTAGAGGTCGCGCGCCGCCTCCTCCAGGCGCGGGTCCATGGACATGACCCGGGCCTTGACCGCCGTCACGACGAACGACAGGCAGAACATGATGTGGGCGATGAGGACCGTCCAGAAGCCCAGCTCGATCCCCATGTTGAGGAAGAGGGTGAGCAGCGAGGCGGCCATGACCACCTCGGGCATCGCCATCGGCAGGAAGATCAGCGAGTTGATCGCGCCGCGCGCCCGGAAGCGGTAGCGGACCAGGGCGAAGGCGATCATCGTGCCGAGGACGACGGCGCCGACGGTGGCCCAGGCGGCGAGCTGGAGCGAGAGCGTGAGCGACTCGCACATGTCGGCGACGCCGCAGGGGTCCTTCCAGGCGTCGAGGGAGAACTGCTGCCAGGAGTAGTTGAAGCGCCCGTTCGGCTTGTTGAACGAGAACACCATGACCACGATGTTCGGCAGGATCATGTACGCGAGCGTCAGCAGGCCCGCGATGACGACGACGTTCTTGCGCAGCCAGGTCATCAGACGAGGTCCTCCGTTCCCGCCTTGCGGATGTAGACGGTGACCATGAACAGCACGATCGCCATGAGGATGAAGGACAGGGCGGCGGCCGTCGGGTAGTCGAGGACGCGGAGGAACTGCGACTGGATGACGTTGCCGATCATCTTGGTGTCGGTGGAGCCGAGCAGTTCGGCGTTGACGTAGTCGCCGCTCGCCGGGATGAAGGTGAGCAGGGTGCCGGAGACGACGCCGGGCATCGACAGCGGGAAGGTCACCTTGCGGAAGGTGGTGGCCGGGGAGGCGTAGAGGTCCCGGGCGGCCTCGTGCAGCCGGCCGTCGATCCGCTCCAGGGAGGTGTAGAGCGGCAGGATCATGAACGGCAGGAAGTTGTACGTGAGGCCGCAGACGACCGCCATCGGGGTGGCGAGCACCCGCTCGCCCTCGGTCCAGCCGAGCCAGCTGGTCACGTCGAGGACGTGCAGCGCGTTGAGGGCGTCGACGACGAGGCTGTCGTCGGCCAGGATCGTCTTCCACGCCAGCGTCCTGATGAGGAAGCTGGTGAAGAAGGGCGCGATCACGAGGACGAGCAGCAGGTTGCGCCAGCGCCCGGCCTTGAAGGCGATGAGGTACGCGAGCGGGTAGCCGAGCAGCAGGCAGAGCGCGGTCGCGGTGCCCGCGTACAGCAGCGAGCGCAGCAGCTGCGGCCAGTACTCGGTGAAGGCGTCGAGGTAGGTCCGGAAGTGCCAGGTGACCTGGAAGCCCTCTTCGAGGGAGCCGGTCTGCACCGAGGTGGAGGCCTGGTAGACCAGCGGCAGGGCGAAGAAGACGACCAGCCAGAGGATGCCGGGGAGCAGCAGCCAGTAGGGGACGAGCCGCTTGCGGGTCGGGGGCTTGCGCAGGACCGGTTCCTCGACCGGTCCGGGGGCCTCCTTGGCCAGGGTGGTGCTCACGAGGCGTCCTCCACCGTCTCCACGCCCGCGTCGATGTTCTGCGTGGCGTCGAGGCCGAAGGTGTGGGCCGGGTTCCAGTGCAGGACGACCTCGGCGCCGGGGCGGAGCCGCGCGTCGCGCTCGATGTTCTGCTCGTAGACCTGGAGCTCCGCGCCCGCCGGCGAGTTCACCACGTACTGGGTGGAGACGCCGATGAAGGAGGAGTCGGCGATCCGGCCGGTGACCCGGTTGCGGCCGTCCGCGATCGAGCCCGCGTCGTCGGCGTGCGCGAGCGAGATCTTCTCGGGGCGGACCCCGACGAGGAGCTTGCCGCCCTGGCGGACGGCGTCGGTACAGCGGTCGCCGGGGACCTTGAGCTTGCTGCCGCCGGCCGTGACGACGACGTCGGAGCCGGTCTCGACGACCTCGGCCTCGATGAGGTTGGAGGTGCCGAGGAAGTTGGCGACGAAGGTGGTGCGCGGGTTCTCGTACAGGTCGGCGGGGGCGCCGAGCTGCTCGACCCGGCCGCCGTTCATGACCGCGACCTGGTCGGCCATGGTCATGGCCTCCTCCTGGTCGTGGGTGACGTGCACGAAGGTGATGCCGACCTCGGTCTGGATCCGCTTGAGCTCCAGCTGCATCTGGCGGCGCAGCTTGAGGTCGAGGGCGCCGAGCGGCTCGTCGAGGAGGAGCACCTGCGGGTGGTTGATGAGCGCGCGGGCCACGGCGACGCGCTGCTGCTGGCCGCCGGAGAGCTGGTGCGGCTTGTGCCGGGCCTTGTCGCCGAGCTGGACGAGCTCCAGCATGTCGTCGACCTGCTTCTTCACCGACTTGATGCCGCGGCGGCGCAGGCCGAAGGCGATGTTCTCGGAGATGTCCATGTGCGGGAAGAGCGCGTAGGACTGGAAGACGGTGTTGACCGGCCGCTTGTAGGGCGGGAGGTCGGTGACGTCCCGGTCGCCGAGGAAGACCGTGCCGGTGGAGGGGTCCTCCAGGCCGGCGATCATGCGCAGGGTGGTGGTCTTGCCGCAGCCGGAGGCGCCGAGCAGGGCGAAGAAGGAGCCCTGCGGGACGGTGAGGTCGAGCGGGTGGACGGCGGTGAAGGCGCCGTAGGTCTTGCTGATCCCGGTGAGTCGGACGTCGCCGCCGGTGGTGTTCTCAGTCATGGGTTGCGGTCCCGGATCTTCGTGGCTTCGTGAAGGTGGACGACGGCTCAGGCGCCGATGAGCTTGGCGAACTTCTCCTCGTACGCCGTCTCCTCCTCGCTGCTCAGCGAGCGGAAGGCGCGGGACTTCTTGGCCATGGCCTTGTCCGGGAGGATCAGCGTGTTGGCCGCGAGCTCGGGATCGATCTTGGCCAGCTCGTCCTTGACCCCGTCGACGGGGCAGACGTAGTTGATGTAGGCGGCGAGCTGGGCGGCCACCGGGAGCTCGTAGTAGTAGTCGATGAGCTTCTCGGCGTTGGTCTTGTGGCCGGACTGCGCCGGGACGAGCAGGTTGTCCGTGGAGGTGATGTACCCGGCGTTCGGGATGGCGTACTGGATGTCCGGGTTGTCCGCCTGGAGCTGGATGATGTCGCCGGCCCAGGCGAGGCAGGCGGCGAGGTCGCCCTTGTCCAGGTCCGAGGTGTAGTCGTTGCCGGTGAAGCGGCGGATCTGCTTCTTGTCGACGGCCTTCTGGAGGCGGCCGATCGCCGCGTCGTAGTCGGCGTCGGTGAAGTTCCCCGGGTCCTTGCCCATGTCGAGCAGGGTCATGCCGACGGTGTCGCGCATCTCGGTGAGGAAGCCGACCCGGCCCTTGAGGGCGGGGTCGTCGAGGAGCTGGCTGACCGAGTCGACCTTCTTCCCGCCGGTCGCCTTCACGTTGTAGGCGATGACGGTGGAGATGCCGGTCCAGGGGTACGAGTAGGACCGGCCCGGGTCCCAGTCGGGGCGGCGGAACTGGGCGGAGAGGTTCGCGTAGGCGTTGGGCAGGTTCGCCGGGTCGAGCTTCTGCGCCCAGCCGAGCCGGATGATGCGCGCGGCGAGCCAGTCGGTCACGCAGATCAGGTCGCGGCCGGTGTCCTGGCCGGCCGCGAGCTGCGGCTTGATCTTGCCGAAGAACTCGACGTTGTCGTTGATGTCCTCGGTGTACTTGACCTTGATCCCGGTGCGTTTGGCGAACGCCTCCAGGGTGGGGCGGGACTTCTCGTCCTCGCTGACGTCCATGTACTCGGTCCAGTTGGAGAAGTTCACGGTCTTCTCCTTGGCCGAGACGTCCGTGGACGCCGGGCCCTGGCCCTCCCGCTTGGCCGGCGGGATGCCGCAGGCGGTGAGGCCGGCCAGGCCGCCGACCGTCAGCGCGCCCACGCCGCCGGCCTTCAGCAGCGAACGGCGGCCGAGGGCACCACGGCCGCTCGTCATGCTGCGCCGGATCGCCGCGAGCTGGGCGGCGGACAGGCTGTCGGGCTCGTACTGCTCCATGCGCTGTGCCCTTTCGGGATGGGTTGCGCCGCTGGTCGGGCGGCTGACTGCTATCGGTCCCCGAAGATCGTGCGGTGCCAGTCCTTGGCCGCCACCGCGGTGTTGTCGAACATCACGTGCTTGACCTGCGTGTACTCCTCGAAGGAGTAGGCGGACATGTCCTTTCCGTAGCCGGACGCCTTGGTTCCCCCGTGCGGCATCTCGCTGATGATCGGGATGTGGTCGTTGACCCAGACGCAGCCGGCCTTGATCTCCCGGGTGGCCCTGTTCGCCCGGTAGACGTCGCGGCTCCAGGCGGAGGCCGCGAGGCCGTACGGGGTGTCGTTGGCGAGCCGGATGCCCTCGTCGTCGGTGTCGAAGGGCAGGGCCACCAGGACCGGTCCGAAGATCTCCGACTGCACGACCTCGCTGTCCTGCGAAGCGCCGGTGATCAGGGTGGGACGGTAGTATGCGCCGTTCTCGAGCTCTCCACCAGGGGCTTCGCCGCCGGTGACGACGGTCGCGTAGCCGCGGGCCCGCTCGACGAAGCCGGCGACCCGGTCGCGGTGGACGTGGCTGACCAGTGGGCCGAGGTCGGTGGCCGGGTCGGCGGGGTCGCCGAGCCGGACGGTCTCCATCAGCTCGGCGACCCGGGCGACGAAGGCGTCGAAGAGCGGACGCTGGACGTAGGCGCGGGTGGCGGCGGTGCAGTCCTGGCCGGTGTTGATGAGGGAGGCGGCGACGGCGCCGTGGGCCGCGGCCTCCAGGTCGGCGTCGTCGAAGACGACGAAGGGCGCCTTGCCGCCGAGTTCCAGGTGGAGCCGCTTGACGGTGGCGGTGGCGACCTCGGCGACCCGCTTGCCGACCTGGGTGGAGCCGGTGAAGGACGTCATGACGACGCCGGGGTGGCCGACCAGGTGCTCGCCGGCCTCCCGGCCGGTGCCCGTGACGACGTTGATCACGCCGTCGGGGATGCCCGCCTCCTTCGCCGCCTGGGCGAACATCAGGGAGGTGAGCGGGGTCAGCTCGGCCGGCTTCAGGACGATCGTGTTGCCGGCGGCGATCGCCGGGAGGATCTTCCAGGCGGCCATCTGGAGGGGGTAGTTCCAGGGAGCGATGGAGCCGATCACGCCGAGCGGCTCGCGCCGGACGTAGGAGGTGTGGTCGCCGGAGTACTCGGCGGCGGACTGGCCCTGGAGGTGGCGGGCCGCGCCGGCGAAGAAGGCGGTGTTGTCGATGGTGCCGGGCACGTCGAACTCGGTGGTGAGCCGGATCGGCTTGCCGCACTGGAGGGATTCGGCCCGGGCGAAGTCCTCCGCCTGCTCGGCGAGGACCGCGGCGAAGCGGTGCAGGGCGTCGGAGCGCTCCCCGGGGGTGGCGCCCGCCCAGCCAGGGAAGGCGGCGGCGGCCGCGGCCACGGCCTCGTCGACGTCCGCCGTGGAGGCGAGGGCGTAGGTGTACACGCTCTCGCCCGTGGCGGGGTCGACGACGCTGTGCGTCTGTCCCGAGGTTCCGGGGCGGAGCCGTCCGCCGATGTACTGCGCGCCGTCCGCGAAGCGGTCCGTCACCTGGAAGCGGTTGCCCATGACGCTCTCCGTTGTCCCAGCTCGAATTGAGTGCCGATCCTGACAGAGCGATACGGCTCGAACAAGTGATTCCGTTGTTGCCTTTTGGTTACTCGACGGAATCGGTCGACCAAGTGTCGAGGTCGCAGGAAAATCTTCGTACGACATGTCTGTCGCGGATGTCAGACTCGCGTGCATGATGACCGTCGAAGAGCTGACACAGCAGGTCAGCAGGGGTGAGAAGGTGAAGTGGCTGCACTTCTGGGGCCACCGTCCGGCCCCGGACGGGCGGCTCGCGGCGAGCTGTCTGAGCCAGTGGTGGCCGTCACCCTTCGAAGTGGACGGCGTACGGTACGCCACGGCCGAGCACTGGATGATGGCCGGGAAGGCGCGCCTGTTCGGCGACGCCGAGGCGGAGCGGGCGGCGCTCGCCGCCCCCTCGCCGGCCCAGGCGAAGAACGCCGGGCGGCTGGTCCGCGGCTTCGACGAGACCGTGTGGGCGCGGGAGCGCTCGGGGATCGTGGTGGCCGGCAGCGTCCACAAGTTCGCCTCGGACGAGGGGCTGCGGAGCTATCTGCTGGGCACCGGGACCCGGGTGCTCGTGGAGGCGAGCCCGGTGGACCGCGTCTGGGGCATCGGGCTCGCCGCCGGGGACCCCGGCGCCCACGACCCGGCCCGCTGGCGCGGGCTCAACCTGCTGGGCTTCGCGCTGATGGAGGCCCGGGAGCGGCTGCGCGCGGAAGCGGGCTCAGCGGTCGCCGAGGACCAGGACCGCTGAGGTCGTCGTGACCTCCTGCTCGTTCTCCCGGTACTCGTCGTAGCTCGTCACGGCCCAGACGACGAGGGCGATGACCGCCGCCCCGAGGACCGTGGAGACGATGCCGAGGACGATGCCCGCGGTGGCGACCCCGCCGTTGCTCGCCTCGCCGCGGTTGGCCCGCTTGCGGCCGAGGACGCCGAAGACCAGGGCGAGGACGCCGAGGACGATCGACGGGACGCCGTAGAACCAGAAGAGGCAGGTGCCGATGATGCCGAGCACCATGCCGGCCGTGCCCATGCCGTTGTACTGGCCGGGCATCGGCCCGTACGGCGAGGGGTGGGCCGGCGGGTAGCCGTACGGGCCGGGGCCGGGGGCCGGGTAGCCGTACGCCGGGGGGCCGCCGGCCGGGTAGCCGTAGGAGGGCGGGGGCGTCGGGGCGCCGTAGGCGGACGGACCGCCGGGGGCGACCGGGGGCGGCGGCAGCTCTCCGCCGGCCGGGTCGCCGACGGGTATCGAGGCGACCGTCGGCCGGTCGTGGACCGGCGGATCGGCGGCGGGCCGCTTGCCCAGCTCCACCGGCTCGTCGCGGCGCTCCGGCGGAGCCCACGGGTCGGCGGCCCCGCGGTCCTGCGGGCGCGGGTCTGCGTTCTCGGACAAAGTGGCTCCCCTCCGTGGTCCGGTCATGCTACGGCGTCCCGCCCTCCCCGTCTCCGCCCGGCCTACGATGTCCCGATGACCGACCTCCACCCCTTCATCGCGGGCCTGCCCAAGGCCGAGCTGCACGTCCACCACGTGGGCTCCGCCTCCCCGCGGATCGTCTCCGAGCTGGCCGCCCGGCACCCGGACTCCAAGGTCCCGACCGACCCGGAGGCGCTGGCCGACTACTTCACCTTCACCGACTTCGCGCACTTCATCGACGTGTACCTCTCCGTCGTGGACCTGGTGCGCACCCCCGAGGACGTCCGGCTGCTGACCTTCGAGGTCGCCCGGGACATGGCCCGGCAGAACATCCGCTACGCCGAGCTGACCATCACCCCGTACTCCTCCACCCGCCGCGGCATCGACGAGCGGGCGTTCATGGCGGCGATCGAGGACGCCCGCAAGGCGGCGGAGGCCGAGTTCGGCACCGTGCTGCGCTGGTGCTTCGACATCCCCGGCGAGGCCGGTCTGGAGGCCGCGGAGGAGACCGCGCGGCTGGCCGTCACCGACGGCATCCGCCCCGAGGGCCTGGTCTCCTTCGGCCTCGGCGGTCCGGAGATCGGGGTGCCCCGCCCGCAGTTCAAGCCGTACTTCGACCGGGCCAGGGCGGCCGGGCTCCGCTCGGTGCCGCACGCGGGCGAGACGACCGGGCCGGAGACGGTCTGGGACGCCCTGCGCGACCTGGGCGCCGAGCGCATCGGCCACGGCACCAGCTCCGTCCGGGACCCGGAGCTCCTGGCGCACCTGGCCGAGCACCGGATCGCCCTGGAGGTCTGCCCGACCTCCAACATCGCGACCCGCGCGGTGGCCACCCTCGACGAGCACCCGATCCGGCGGATGGTGGACGCCGGGGTCCTGGTGACCGTCAACAGCGACGACCCGCCGATGTTCGGCAGCGACCTGAACAACGAGTACGCGGTCGCCGCCCGGCTCCTGGAGCTGGACGAGCGCGGCCTCGCCGGCCTCGCGAAGAACGCCGTCGAGGCATCCTTCCTCGACCCGGCCGGCAAGCGGCTGCTGGCCGCCGAGATCGACACGTACACGGAGAACTGGCTGGCGCGCTGAGGCCCCCGAGAATGGGCCCATGCGATCCGTCACTGTCGTAGGACACCGCGGCGACCCGTACCGCGCCCGCGAGAACACCCTGCCCTCGATCGGCTCCGCCTTCGAACGGGGCGCGGACGCGGTCGAGGTCGACGTCCGGCTCACCCGGGACGGGGTGCCCGTGCTGCTGCACGACGACACCCTGAAGCGGCTCTGGGGCCACGACCGGCCGCTCTCCGCGCTCACCCACGAGCAGCTGCGCGAGCTGACGTACGGCGCCGTCCCGACGCTCCGCGACGCGCTGCTCGCGGCCGGGGCGCGCCGGCTGATGCTCGACCTGCCCGGCGGGAACGAGGACTCGGTCCGCAGGATCGTCGGCGCGGTCCGCGAGGCCGGCGCCGGCGAGCGGGTCTACTACTGCGCGGGCGCCGTCGCGATGCTCCAGGTCCGGGCCGCCGACCCGCACGCGGAGATCGCGCTCACCTGGACCTCGCTGGCCCCGCCGCGCCCGGTGCTGCTCGACGCCGTCCGTCCGAAGTGGCTCAACTACCGTTTCGGGCTGGTCGGCCCGGCGCTGACCGAGCGCGTGCACCGGGACGGGCTGCTCGTCTCCGCCTGGACGCCGGACACCCGCAGGAGCATGCGTAGGCTGATCGCGAACGGGGTCGACTCGATCACCACGAACCGGGTCGACGTCCTCGCCTCCGTCCTGCGAAAGGCTCCCTGATGAACGACCGGATCCGGACCGACATCGCCCACAACGCCCGGGTGTGGAACTACTGGCTGGGCGGCAAGGACAACTACCCGGTGGACCGGGCGGTGGGCGACCAGGTCGTCTCCTTCCACCCGGGCATCGGCGAGGTCGCCCGCGCGGACCGGGCGTTCCTCGGCCGGGTGGTCACCGAGCTGGCCGGCGGGGCCGGGGTGCGCCAGTTCCTCGACATCGGCACCGGGCTGCCCACCGCCGACAACACCCACGAGGTGGCGCAGCGGGTCGCGCCGGACGCCCGGATCGTCTACGTCGACAACGACCCGATCGTCCTCACCCACGCCCGCGCGCTGCTCACCAGCTCGCCCGAGGGCGTCACCGAGTACGTCGACGCCGACGCGCACGACCCGGAGAAGATCCTGGCGGCGGCGGGCGAGGTGCTGGACCTGGGGCGCCCGGTGGCGGTGCTGATGCTCGGCATCCTCAACTTCGTCCTGGACACCGGCGAGGCCCGGTCGATCGTGCGGACGCTGATGGACGCGATGCCGTCCGGCAGCCACCTCGTCCTCACCCACCCGACGCTGGAGCCGGAGCTCGGCGGCGATGGCAACGAGGCGGCGATGGCCTTCTGGAACGAGAACGCGACCCCGCCGATCACCGCCCGCACCCGCGAGGAGTTCACCTCCTTCTTCGACGGACTGGAGCTGCTCGCGCCGGGGGTCGTCTCGTGCTCCCGGTGGGGCGCGCCGGAGGCGGCCGCCGTGGCGCAGTTCGGCGCGGTGGGCCGCAAGCCGTAATGCGGATACGGGGGTTGGGGCAGGCCCGGGAGTGGGGGGCGGCGCATCCGGGGGCGGTGGACGCGGGGCTCGCGCTGCTCGTGCAGGCGGCGGTGACGATGCCGTTCGTGGTGCCGCGCCCGCCGGAGCTGGAGCCGGCGACCTGGCCGGCGTACGGGCTGACGGCGCTGACCGTGCTGCCGCTGGTGTGGCGGCGGCGGGCGCCGATGGCGGTGCTGCTCGCGGTGCTCGCCGCGAGCGCGCTGTACCGGCTGGCCGTGGAGGGCCCGGGGCAGCCGCTGCCGTACCAGGGCCTGGTGTGCGTCTACACGATCGCGGTGCTGGCGCCGGCCTGGCAGCGGGCGGTGACGGCGGGGCTGCTGCTGGTCGCGGTGCCGGTCTCGGTGTGGCTCAACACCCGGTCGGTGCGCGAACTCGCCTTCTCGCTCTTCGTGTTCGCCGCCGCCTATGTCCTCGGGCGGCTCACCGACGCCCGGCAGCGGGCCCATCTGGTCGAGGCGGAGCGGGCGGCGGCCCGTGAACGGGCCCGGATCGCGCGGGAGATGCACGACATCCTCTCGCACGCGGTGAGCCTGATGATCGTGCAGGCGGAGGCGGGGCCGGTGGCGGTGCGCAGGGCGCCGGAGCGGGCGGAGGCCGCCTTCGAGGCGATCTCCGCGACCGGGCGGGACGCGATGGACCAGCTGCGGCGGATGCTGGGCGTGCTGCGGGACGAGGACGCGGGCGAGGGGCGCTCCCCCCAGCCGGACCTGGCGGAACTGCCCGCGCTGCTCGACCGGGTGCGGGCCGGCGGGCTCGACGTGCGGTACGAGACCTCCGGCGGGGTGACGGGGCTGCCCGCCCCGCTCTCGGCGACGGCGTACCGGATCGCGCAGGAGGCGCTGACCAACACCGTCCGGCACGCCCGGGCCCGTACCGCCACCGTCCGGATCGACCGGTCCGGCGGCCTGCTCACCGTCGTGGTCCACGACGACGGGCGGGGTCCCCGGACGCCGCCGGGCCGGACGGCGGGCCACGGTCTGGCCGGGATGCGGGAGCGGGCGGCGGCGCACGGCGGTTCGGCGGCCGCGGGCGCCGGACCGGACGGCACCGGGTTCGAGGTGCGGGCGGAACTGCCCGTACCCTCCCCCGCGGAGGTGGGACCGTGGTGATCCGTGTGGTGGTGGCCGACGACCAGGAGCTGGTCCGCAGCGGTTTCGCGCTGATCCTCGACGTCCAGGAGGACATCGAGGTGGTGGCCGAGGCGGCGGACGGGGCGGCGGCCGTGGAGGCGGTGCGGCGCCACCGGCCCGACGTGGCGCTGCTCGACATCCGGATGCCCCGGATGGACGGGATCGAGGCGTGCCGGACGATCGGCGCGGAGAGCTCCTGCCGGACGGTGATGCTGACGACCTTCGACTCGGACGCCCACGTGTACGAGGCGCTGCACGCGGGCGCGAGCGGCTTCCTCCTGAAGGACGTGCGCCGGGACGACCTGGTGCACGCGGTGCGGGTGGTGGCGGCGGGCGACTCGCTCCTGGCGCCCTCGGTGGCGCGCCGGCTGGTGGAGCAGTACACGGCGGGCGGGCCGCGCCGGGCCGCCGGGCCGGACCCCCGGCTCGGCGTGCTGACGGGCCGGGAGCGGGAGACGCTGCTGCTGCTCGCGCGGGGCCTGTCGAACGCGGAGATCGCGGCGGAGCTGGTGGTGAGCGAGCACACGGTGAAGACCCATGTGGGCAACGTGCTGGCGAAGCTGGGGCTGCGGGACCGGATCCAGGCGGTGATCTGCGCCTACGAGACGGGGCTGGTGGCGCCCGCTCCTCCCCCGCGCGGGGGAGCCGCGGGCCGCTGACCCTCCCCCGCTCCGGCGAGGACCGGGCGGGCGGGACCGCCGGTGCGGGCGATCCGCCCGAGGGGGCCGGTCCGGAAGGCTGTGGGCATCGGGAACGACCGTCCACAGCCGAGGAGTCCGATCATGTACGAGCCCACGAAGAGGACCGCCCGCGCCCTGCTCGCCGCCGCCCTGGTCCTGGGCGTCGCGGCGGGCCCGGCCGCCCTCTCCCCCGCCTTCGCGGCGACGGCCCCGGCCGCCGCGACGACGTCCCCCGACCTGTCCTCGGTGATCGCGGGGCTGCCGCGCGCCGACGCGACGGCGGCCCTGGTCCGGGTCGGCGGCACCGAGGGCGCCTGGGCGGGGAGCGCGGGCGTGCGCGACCTGGAGTCGGGGGCGGCGGCCGATCCGGGGGGCCGCTTCCGGGCCGGTTCGGTGACGAAGGTCTTCACGGCGGCGACGGTGCTCCAGCTCGCCGCGGAGGGCCGGATCGACCTGGACCGCACGGCCCGTTCGTACCTGCCGGAGCTGATCCCGGGCCGGTACGCGACGGTGACGGTCCGTCAGCTGCTGAACCACACGCACGGCATCCCGGCGGCGGACTTCCCCGGGACGACGGTGGAGGAGTGGTACGAGAACCGCTTCAACGTCCACGAGCCCGAGGAGCTGGTCCGCTCGGCGACGGCGAAGCCCCGCGAGTTCCGGCCGGGGACCCGGCAGCACTACCTGAACATCGGCTACACGATCGCGGGCCTGCTGGTCGAGCGGGTCACCGGGGACTCCTTCGAGCACCAGGTGGAGCGGCGGGTGCTGCGCCCGCTCGGGCTGCGGGACACCTATCTGCCGGGGCGCGGGGCGGAGATCCGGGGTTCGTACAACCACGGCTACCAGCTGATGCGGCTGGACGACGGGACGACCGGGCTGCGGGACGTGTCGGTGTGGCGGGCGACGGACGGCTGGGCGGCCGGCGACCTGGTCTCGACCACGGCGGACCTGGAGCGCTTCACCCGGGCGCTGTTCGCGGGCCGGGTGGTGCGCGGTCCGCTCCTGGAGGAGATGTTCACCCTGCCGGAGGTGGCGGACTTCTCGACCGGGGCCCCGGCGGCGTACTCGGCGGGGCTGTCGATGAAGCGGCTGGGCGGGCGCGAGGTGTGGGGCAAGACCGGTGGCCGCTGGGGCTACAACGCGGCCGTCGCCTCGACCCGCCACGGGGAGCGGACCCTGGTCTACAGCGTCAACTCCACCGACGCCAAGGGCCGGGACATGAACCGCACGGCCATGGAGATCATGCTGGCGACGTACGGACCGCCGTCGGAATGACCCGCTGCGCCGCCTCCAGCCGCTTGATGAGCCGGCGGACGTGGAGCAGCGGGAGGATGCCGAAGACCCCGAAGGACATGTCGATGACCGACCACCAGAAGGGGATGTCCCGGATCGGTCCGCAGATCAGGGCGAGCGGGATGACGCCGACGCAGGCGATCATGCCGAACTCGACGACCCAGACGTTGCGGACCGGGTCGCGGTAGGGGCCGTGGAAGGCGACGGCGATGACGAGGTGGGCGAAGGCCAGCCAGTCGGTGCCGTAGAGGAGGTACGGGGCCTCGGCCCCGGCCGCCTCGACCCCGCCGGCGACCTTGTGAATCCACTCCGCGAGCCCGGGCAGGGCCTCGGCGACGGGGGCCGCCCAGCCGGTCAGCGAGGAGTCGAGCCAGCGGAGTTCGGTGACGAGCGGGAAGGCGGTGGCCCCGCTCAGGACGAGGCAGACGACGAAGAGGATCAGCCAGGCGCGGATGCGCGCGAGAAGGGCTCTCGGCCCGTTCGAGTCGCTCATGGGGCCAACGTACACCCCTCTTGAACGCGTTCAGAAACGAGGGCCGGTCCGCGCCGGGCGGCTGCTCACAGGCCGACGATCCCGTTCCAGCGCGCGGCCATGTCCTTGCGCTCGGAGGCGGTGATGTCGCGGGGGATGGAGAGCCGGCTCCGCATCTCCCGGTCCGGGAAGATCAGCGGGTCCTCGGCGAGCGCGGCCAGTTCCTCGTCGCCGGAGTCGGCGAGGACGGCCTGGGCGGCGGGGACGGGGCAGACGTAGTTGACCCAGGCGGCGAGTTCGGCGGCGACCTCGGGCTCGTAGTAGTAGTCGACGAGCTTCTCGGCGTTGGCCTTGTGCCGGGCGAGGTTGGGGATCATCAGCGACTCGGCCCACAGCTCGCCGCCCTCCTCGGGGACGACGAACTCGATGTCGGGGTTGTCGGCCTGGAGCTGGATGACGTCGCCGGAGTACGCCTGGCAGGCCAGCACGTCGCCGCTCGCCAGGTCCTTGATGTAGTCGTTGCCGGTGAAGCGGCGGATGTGCTTCGCGGCGACCAGCTTCTCGACCTGGTCGCAGACGGCGTCGAAGTCGTCCCGGGTCCAGCGGGTGACGTCGGCGCCGTTGCCCTGCATGAGCAGGGAGAAGGACTCGTCGAGGCCGGACAGGAGGGTGACCTTGCCGCGCAGGTCGGCGTCCCACAGCTGGTGGGTGGAGCGCAGCTCCCGGCCGAGCGCGCGCCGGTTGTAGGCGATGCCGGTGATGCCGGACTGCCAGGGCACGGAGTGGAGCCGCCCGGGGTCGAAGGCGGGCCGGAGCAGCTGCGGGTCGAGGTGGCCGGCGACGTTCGTCTGGGCGGCGCGGTCCATCTTCTGGACCCAGCCGAGGCGGACGAAGCGGGCGGCCATCCAGTCGCTGACGACGATGAGGTCGCGGTCGACGGCCTGGCCGTTCATCAGGGCCGGGCCGATCTTCCCGAAGAACTCGTCGTTGTCGTTGATCTCCTCGGTGTAGCGGACGGCGATCCCGGTGCGCTCCCGGAAGGCGTCGAGGCTGGGGCGCCTGCCGGGATCGTCGTCGTCGGTGTCGATGTAGAGCGGCCAGTTGGCGAAGGTGACGCTCCGCTCGCGGGCGGACAGGTCGCGTCCGGCCCGCCGGTCCTCGGCGACGTGGGCGGGCCTCACGCCGCAGGCGGCGAGGAGGCCGGCGGCTCCGGCGGCGCCGAGACCCCGCAGGAGGGACCGGCGGGGCATGGTGTTCCTGGCTGTCGCTCTCACCCGCGAAGCATCGCTTCCGGCCGTGAGCTGCCGCAATGGACGCTCCGTCGAGCGGCACGGCCCGGCCCCGACACCTTGTCGATCATCGGATCGACGGGCGCCGGGGCCGGGCCGTACGCGGTGCTACCGGGCGGTTCAGCCCAGCGAGGTCATCACGTGCTTGATGCGCGTGTAGTCCTCGAAGCCGTACGCGGAGAGGTCCTTGCCGTAGCCGGACTTCTTGAAGCCGCCGTGCGGCATCTCGGCGACCAGCGGGATGTGGGTGTTGATCCACACGCAGCCGAAGTCGAGGGACTTGGACATGCGCATGGCGCGCTGGTGGTCCTTGGTCCAGACGGAGGAGGCCAGGGCGTACTCGACGCCGTTGGCGTACTCCAGGGCCTGGGCCTCGTCGGCGAAGGACTGGACGGTGATGACCGGGCCGAAGACCTCGTTCTGGACGATCTCGTCGTCCTGGTTGAGGCCGGAGACGACGGTCGGGGCGTAGAAGTAGCCCTTGTCGCCGACGCGGTGGCCGCCGGCCTCGACCTTGGCGTGGGCCGGGAGGCGGTCGATGAAGCCGGCGACCTGCTTCAGCTGGTTGGCGTTGTTCAGCGGGCCGTAGAGCACGTCCTCGTCGTCCGGCTGGCCGGTCTTCGTCTCGGCGGCGGCCTTGGCGAGGGCGGCGACGAACTCGTCGTGGATGGACTCGTGGACGAGCACGCGGGTGGCCGCGGTGCAGTCCTGGCCGGCGTTGAAGAAGCCGGCCATGGAGATGTCCTCGACGGCCTTGTCGATGTCGGTGTCCTCGAAGACGACGACCGGGGCCTTGCCGCCCAGCTCCAGGTGGACGCGCTTGACGTCCTTGGCCGCCGACTCGGCGACCTGCATGCCGGCCCGGACGGAGCCGGTGATGGAGGCCATCGCCGGGGTCGGGTGCTCGACCATCGCGCGGCCGGTCTCGCGGTCGCCGCAGAGGACGTTGAAGACGCCCTTGGGGACGATCGAGCCGATGATCTCGGCCATCAGGACGGTGGAGGCGGGGGTGGTGTCCGAGGGCTTGAGGACGACCGTGTTGCCCGCGGCGAGGGCCGGGGCGAACTTCCACACGGCCATCATCATCGGGTAGTTCCACGGCGCGACCTGCGCGCAGACGCCGACCGGCTCGCGGCGGATGATGGAGGTCATGCCCTCCATGTACTCGCCGGCCGAGCGGCCTTCGAGCAGACGGGCGGCGCCCGCGAAGAAGCGGATCTGGTCCACCATCGGCGGGACCTCCTCGCTCGCGACGAGGGCGGTCGGCTTGCCGGTGTTCAGGACCTCGGCGGCGATGAGCTCCTCGGCGCGCTCCTCGAACGCGTCGGCGATCTTGAGGAGCACCTTCTGGCGCTCGGACGGCGTGGTGTCGCGCCAGGCGGGGAAGGCGGCCGCGGCGGCCTCCATGGCGGCGTCGACGTCGGCCTGGCCGGAGAGCGGGGAGGTCGCGTACACCTCGCCGGTGGCCGGGTTGATCACCTCGATGGTGCGGCCGTCGGCCGCGTCGCGGAACTCTCCGTCGATGTAGTTGCGCAGCCGGCGCAGCTCGGTGGTCACTTGCCACCCCTCCTGTCACGTTCTGTTCCGCACGGCCTTGTGCGGGCGTCCCGATGGGTGAGACACCTCAGCCTACTTGTTCGGCTGACGCTTTCAACAGCCCCGAGCCCCCTCGACTTCGGATTCAGTGAGATACGAGCCCTCGAACAACGAATTACATCGCTCCGGGGTTGCATCACTGCGCATCTCGGTGCACAGTGAGGACGTGGCCAGTCGAAGCGCAGACTCCAGAACCGGAACCGGTTCGTCCCCGACGATCGATGCCGTCTCCCTGGCGATCATCGAGCAGCTCCAGCAGGACGGCCGCCGTCCCTACGCCGCCATCGGCAAGGCCGTCGGCCTCTCCGAAGCGGCCGTGCGGCAGCGCGTCCAGAAGCTCCTCGACCAGGGCGTCATGCAGATCGTCGCCGTCACCGACCCGCTCACCGTGGGCCTCAGGCGGCAGGCGATGGTCGGGATCCACGTCGAAGGCGACCTGGATCCGGTCGCGGAAGCGCTGACCGACATGCCCGAATGCGAGTACGTGGTGATGACCGCGGGCTCCTTCGACCTGATGGTGGAGATCGTCTGCGAGGACGACGACCACCTTCTGGAAGTCATCAACAAGCGGATCCGCACGCTCCCCGGCGTGCGCTCCACCGAGAGCTTCGTTTACCTGAAGCTCAAGAAGCAGACCTATATGTGGGGAACCCGATAACCGTGACCCAGTCCCGCAGCGACCTGTCAAAGTCCGCCTACGACCACCTGTGGATGCACTTCACCCGCATGTCGTCGTACGAGAACAGCCCCGTCCCCACCATCGTCCGCGGTGAGGGCACCTACATCTTCGACGACAAGGGCAAGCGCTACCTCGACGGCCTCGCCGGCCTCTTCGTGGTCAACGCCGGACACGGCCGCCAGGAGCTGGCCGAGGTCGCGTACAAGCAGGCCCAGGAGCTCGCCTTCTTCCCGGTGTGGTCCTACGCCCACCCGAAGGCCGTCGAGCTCGCCGAGCGCCTCGCGGACTACGCCCCGGGCGACCTCAACAAGGTCTTCTTCACCACCGGTGGCGGCGAGGCCGTCGAGACCGCCTGGAAGCTCGCCAAGCAGTACTTCAAGCTGCAGGGCAAGCACACCAAGTACAAGGTCATCTCGCGTGCGGTCGCCTACCACGGCACCCCGCAGGGCGCCCTGTCCATCACCGGCCTGCCGGCCCTGAAGGCCCCCTTCGAGCCGCTGGTCCCCGGCGCGCACAAGGTGCCGAACACCAACATCTACCGCGCCCCGATCCACGGCGACGACCCCGAGGCCTTCGGCCGCTGGGCCGCCGACCAGATCGAGCAGCAGATCCTCTTCGAGGGCCCCGACACCGTCGCGGCCGTCTTCCTGGAGCCGGTGCAGAACGCCGGCGGCTGCTTCCCGCCGCCGCCCGGCTACTTCCAGCGCGTCCGCGAGATCTGCGACCAGTACGACGTGCTCCTCGTCTCGGACGAGACGATCTGCGCCTTCGGCCGCCTCGGCACGATGTTCGCCTGTGACAAGTTCGGCTACGTGCCCGACATGATCACCTGCGCCAAGGGCATGACCTCGGGCTACTCCCCGATCGGCGCCTGCATCATCTCGGACCGCATCGCGGAGCCGTTCTACAAGGGCGACAACACCTTCCTGCACGGCTACACCTTCGGTGGCCACCCGGTGTCCTCGGCGGTCGCGATCGCCAACCTGGACATCTTCGACAAGGAAGGCCTCAACCAGCACGTCCTCGACCAGGAGGGCAACTTCTTCGACACCCTGAAGAAGCTGCACGACCTCCCGATCGTCGGCGACGTCCGCGGCAACGGCTTCTTCTACGGCATCGAGCTCGTCAAGGACAAGGCCACCAAGGAGTCCTTCAACGACGAGGAGGTGGAGCGCGTCCTGTACGGCTTCCTCTCCAAGGCGCTGTACGACGCCGGCCTGTACTGCCGCGCCGACGACCGCGGCGACCCGGTCATCCAGCTGGCCCCGCCGCTCATCGCCGACCAGGGCACCTTCGACGAGATCGAGGGCATCCTGCGGTCGGTGCTGACCGAGGCGTGGACCAAGCTCTAAGGGTCCCCCGCCCCCGAGGCCCCCGGCCTCCGGGGCGCCCCCGGCACCACGCCGCCCTCACGGCGTGACCCACGGCCCGGGCGTGCCGCCATCCGAGTGGATGGCGGCGGCCCGGGCCGCGTGCCGTCCGTACAAACGGATCCGAATACTTACGGTGCCCAGTGACCGACAGGCCCGGCCCTCGTTCCCCCGGACGGGGGAACGCAAGAATCGGATCCGACATCGAGGTGTACGCGATGGCCCCACCGGACAACGACGTGCTCTGGGCGCGTTCCCTGCACTGCTCCCTGGGCGGCACGGAGGCCCTCAGCGGCGTCTCCGTCGGCGTCCGCGAGGGCGAGATCCTCGCCGTGACCGGCCCCCGCGGCAGCGGCAAGACCACCCTCCTGCGCTGCCTCTCCGGCGAGCTCCCCGCCCAGAAGGGCGAGGTCTGGTTCAACAGCGCGCCCGTCCACACCCTGCCCCCCGCCGGCCGCGAACGGCTCCGCCGCGAACGCTTCGGCTGGATCGGCCCCGAGCCCGGACTCGTCCCCGAGCTGACCGCCTGGGAGAACGCCGCCCTGCCGCTGCTGCTGCGCGGGATCCCCCACAAGGCCGCGCGAACCACCGCCGTCGAATGGCTCGACCGCCTCGACATCGGCGCCTGCGCCCGCCTCCGCCCGCACGCCCTCACCCACGCGCAGCGCCAGCGCACCGCCATCGCCCGCGCCCTCGCCGCCGCCCCCTCGGTCCTCTTCGCCGACGAACCCACCGCCGCCCTGCACCGGGCCGACGGCGCGCAGGTGCTCCGCACCCTCACCGCCGCCGCCCGCTCGCACGGCATCACCGTGCTCCTCGCCACCCACGACGGCGAGGTGGCGGCACTCGCCGACCGCACGGTCACCCTGCTCGACGGACGCCGGGCCGGCAGCGTGCCGCCCGCCACGGGGGCGGAGGGCGTCGCCGCGTGCTCGCTCTCCGTCTAGTCCGCGGCTCCCACCCGCTCGTCCAGCTGCGGCGGCTCCTCGTCGCCGCGGCCTCCGCCGGCGTGGGCTTCCTGCTGCTGTGCACCCTCGGCTACGCCGCCGGCCACCCCGAGCACTCCGCCGCCTCCGTGCTGCGGCTGCTGTGGTGCGCGCTGCCGATCGCCGCCACCGTCCAGTTCGCCGTCGCCGTCGCCCGCACCGACCCGGCCACCCGGCCCCGCCCCGGGCTCTCCGCCATCGGCCTCGGCCCGGCCAGGCTCACCGCCATCGCCGCCGCCTCCACCGCGGTCGCCTGCACCCTGGGCTCCGCGGTCGCCCTCCTGGTCTACCTGCACCTGCGCGGCGACCTCACCGGCCTCCCCTTCGACGGCGCCGCCGCCGGGCTCCTCGCCGCCGACCGGCCGCTGCCGCTGGCCGCCGCCCTCACCCTGCTCGCGGTCGTGCCGGTCGCCGGCGCCACCGCCGCCGGCCTCGCCCTGCGCCCCCGCACCGGCACCCCCGCCCCCGAGGGCGCCGCCCGGCCCGTGCCGAACGGCCTGCCGTGGGGCGTCGCGCTCATCGCCGCCGGCCTCGCCGTGGAGACGTACGCGGGACGCGGCGGCGGCGCGGGCGTCGCCCTGCCCGGCCGCTTCGACGGCTCCCCCGGCGGCGTCCTCGCCGGCTGGATCCTCACCGCCGCCGGCCTCGCGCTGGCCGGCCCCGGCCTCACCCACCTGTGCGGCCGGCTCCTCCAGACCGCCCGCCCCGGAGCCGTGCGCCTCCTCGCGGGACGGGTCCTCATGGACGAGTCCACCCGCGTCGGCCGCCCCCTCGGCGTGGTCTGCGCGGTCCTCTCCGGCACCCTCGCCGCCGCCACCGTGTACGGCGCCGGGGACGGCGGCACCGCCTTCGGACCGCTCACCGGCCTCGGCGCCGGCGTCGTCCTCGCCTGCACCACGGCGACCCTGCTCACCGCCGCCCTGGAGTCCCGCCAGTGCCGGGCCCACACCACCGAGGCGCTGGCCCGGCTCGGCGCCCCGCCGACCGTGCTGCGCACCGCCGCCCTGCTGCGGGCCGGGGCGCTGCTCGCCGTCTTCCTCCCCCTCACCTGGCTGATCGGCGAGCTGGCGGCCCTGCCGCTGACCGCCTGACCGGGCCCGCTCCGGGCGGCGGAAAAGCGGGAGCCCGGTCGCCACGGGCCGCCTATCGTGGGCCCATGGCGACGCCCCCACCCCCGCCCCGCCCGCACCGGGACGGGCGCGCGGTCCACGAGATCCACACCCTGGACGAGTTCGACGCCTCGCTCTCCCGGCCCGGCGGCCTCGTCGGGCACCGGATCCAGTCCGTCGACCTCACCGGCCGCACCTTCGCCCTGCTCTCCCTCTCCACCGCCGGTGCCGTCTTCCTCGGCTGCCCGATGGAACCGGAGGCGGCGGTCAAGGTGCGGGCCGACGGCGCCCTGGTCTTCCCGCCCGTCCCCGGCCTCCCCTTCGACCCGTACCGCAACCGGCTCTACACCCCCGACGAGCTGTACGAGGGCGTGACCGGGCCCGGCGGCTACCCGGAGACCCCCGACGCGCTCTCCTACGCCTGGTTCGGCGCCACCCGCGCCGACGGCGACGTCTTCTCCTCCATGCTCCGCTCGCTCCACGACGACGCCGTCGGCGACGCCCCGACGAACACCTCGCGGGCCGGCGGGTCGTCGGCGTGATGGGCGGCCACGCGATGGACCGGGGCACCGGGGCGTACGCGGGCGCGGCCCGCCTCGGCCGCACCCTCGCCCGCGCCGGGTACGCGGTGGCGACCGGCGGCGGCCCCGGCGCGATGGAGGCGGCGAACCTCGGCGCGTACACCGCCCCCTTCGACGGCCCGGCCCTCGACGACGCCCTCGCCCTCCTCGCGAAGGCCCCGTCCTTCACGCCCTCGGTGACCGAGTGGGCCCGCGCGGCCTTCGCCGTGCGGACGCTGCTGCCCGGCGGGGGCGACTCGATCGGCATCCCCACCTGGTTCTACGGCCACGAACCGCCCAACGCCTTCGCCGGGCACATCGCCAAGTACTTCGCCAACGCGCTCCGGGAGGACGGCCTGCTGGCCCGCTCCACCGCGGGCGTCGTCTTCCTCCCCGGCGCCGCCGGCACCGTCCAGGAGATCTTCGGCAACGCCACCCCGAACTACTACGGTTCCCTCGGCGCCCCCACCCCCATGGTCCTCGTCGACCGCGCCCACTGGACCACCCGCCTGCCCGCCTGGCCCCTCCTGGAGACCCTCGCCGCCGGCCGCCCGATGGCCGCCCGCATCGCCCTGGTCGACTCCGTCGACGAGGCCCCGGCGGCGCTGGCCCGGCTGGGAGCCGCGTAGGTGGACGTCCTCGTGTGCGCGGGCTGCGGCATGGAACTGTCGGTCCCGGTGGAGCGGGTGGCGCTGCCGGCGGAGGCCCACGCCACAGGCCACCACGAGTGGATGCCCGCGCTCATGGAGCCGGGGACCTACGCCGTCGACCCCGACCCGTGGGGACGGCCCCGGCGGCACCGGGAGGAGACCGGCGCGTCCGAGGCCGCGGCCCCCGGGGTGTACGCGCCGCTGTGGGCCCCCGCCACCGGCCCCCGGAACGTGCTCGTCCTCTCCCCGGGCGACACCCGCGGCACCCGGCTGCTGCCCGAGCGGTCCGGCGACTCCTGTCTCGGCATCGTCGCCGGTGACGAACCCAGCCTGCTGTGCGCCCGCTGCGGCCTCGGCGTCGGCTTCCGCGAGGACGACTGCGGGGTCTGGCAGACGGTCCGGTACGACCCCGGCGCCGTCGTCCGGCGGTCCCTCGGCGTCCCTCCGCCGGCCGCCCCGGTCCGGCCGCTGCCGCCGGTCGACCCGGAGGGCCACTGGGACGTGCGGTGGACCGCCGTGGCCGGAACCGCGCTCGCCCGGCTGCTGGCCGCCTCCGGCGGCCGGGCCCTGCTCCTCCCCGCCGGCCTGCCGACCGTGATGTTCGGCCGGGCCGTCGAGCGGCTGCTCCCGGCCGGGCCGCCCTTCCTGACCGTCGGCCCGGCCGGCCCCGGCCTGTCCCGGACGGACGCCGACATCGTCCTCGTCCCCGCCGACCGAAGGACCGGAGAGCCCTGGCGGCCGCCCGGGGACGCGGTCGCCGTCCCGCTCCCCGCATCCGTCTGGGCCTACCTGACGGGCCCCGGGGAGACCTCGCCGACGCCGGTGTCCGGGACGCTGCCGCCCCAGGTCGTCCGCGACGACTACCCCCACCCGGAGCGCCCCGGGCACCCCTTCCACCCCGACCGCCGCACGCTCCGCAGGACCCTCGCCCGGATGCCCGAGGTCCGGCAGCCGTGGCTCCGCGCCCTCTACGACCGGCTCTGACCGTCCCCGTCCAGCACCACCACGTCCTCCGCACGGAAGGCCACCGTCACCTCCGCGCCCTCCTCCGGCACCTCGCCCAGCGGGAACTCCGCCTCCAGCGGCGGCCCGTCCGCCGGGCGCAGCACGACCGTCACGTGATGGCCCCGGAAGGTGCGGGACGCGACCCGGCAGGCCAGGCCCTCCCCGGCGGGGGCCACCCGGACCCCGGCCGGCCGCACCAACAGCGTCCGCTCCCCCGACGGCGCACCCGCCGGCACCGGGATCCGGCCCCACACGCTCTCGGCCGCCGTCCCGGACACCGTCGCCGGGACGACGTTCTCGAAGCCCAGGAAGCGGGCCACGAACTCCGAGCCCGGCCGCTGCCACACCTCCACCGGCGTGCCCGACCGCACGATCCGCCCGTCCCGCATGACCACCACCCGGTCCGCGAGCGCGAACGCCTCCCCCTGGTCGTGGGTGACCGCCAGGACCGTCGTCCCGAGCCGCCCGAACAGCGCCCGCAGCTCCACCACGAGCCGCTCCCGCAGCCCCCGGTCCAGCTGCCCCAGCGGCTCGTCCAGCATCAGCAGCCGGGGCCGGGGCGCCAGCGCCCTCGCCAGCGCCACCCGCTGCTGCTCGCCGCCGGACAGCGAGGCGACCGCGCGCCGGCCCGCGCCCGGCAGTCCGACCAGGTCGAGCAGCTCCTCGACCCGCGCGGCCCGCTCGTCCTTCGGCACGCCGCGCATCCGCGGCCCGAAGGCCACGTTCCCCGCGACGTCCTGCTGCGGGAAGAGCTGGTGGTCCTGGAACATCAGGCCCACCCCCCGCCGGTGCACCGGCACCCCCGCCTGGTCGGCGCCGCCGAGCAGCACCCGGCCCGCGTCCAGCGCCTGGAGCCCGGCGACCGTCCGCAGCAGCGTCGACTTGCCGGAGCCGCTCGGCCCCAGCACGCACACGGTCTCGTGCTCGGCGACCGCCAGGTCCACCGCGTCGAGGACCGCCCGCGCCCCGAACCGTACGGTCGCTCCCTCAAGGGTCAGCATCAGAACTCCCCGGTGGTCCGGTCGGTCCGCAGCCGTTCGAGCAGCAGCAGGGACACCGCGCACACCACCATCAGAATCGTCGACAGGGCCATCGCCTGCCCGTAGTTGAGCTCGCCCGGCCGGCCCAGCAGCCGCGCCACCGCCACCGGCAGCGTCGGGCTGTCGGGCCGGGCGATGAAGACCGTCGCGCCGAACTCGCCCAGCGACACCGCGAAGGCGAACCCGGCCGCGATCAGCAGCGCCCGCCGCACCAGCGGCAGGTCCACCTCCCGCCAGGCCCGCCACGGCGACGCGCCGAGCACCGCCGCCGCCTCCCGCAGCCGCTGGTCCACCGCCCGCAGCACCGGCAGCATCGTCCGGACCACGAAGGGCACGCCGACCAGCGCCTGCGCGAGCGGTACGAGGATCCAGCTGGCCCGCAGGTCGAACGGCGGCTCGTCCAGCGTGATCAGGAAACCGAAGCCGACCGTCACCGCCGACACCCCGAGCGGCAGCATCAGCAGCGCGTCGAAGCCCCGCACGAGCCGCCCGGCCCGCCGCGTGAGCGCCGCCGCCGCGAGCCCGCCGACCACCACCGCCACGGCCGTGGCCGCGACCGCGTACCGCAGCGAGTTCCCCACCGCCTCCAGCGGCGGCACCAGGAAGGTCCCGGCCTCGTCGAGCGAGCCGAGCGCCCGGTAGTAGCGCAGCCCGTACCCCTCCGGCGTGGCGAAGGAACGCTCCACCAGCACCCCGAGCGGCAGCAGGATCAGCACCGCCACCGAGGCCAGCACCCCGCCGAGCAGCGCCCACTGGCCGGCACCGCGCGGCCGGCGCGCGGTCAGCTCCGGGGAGACCAGCCGCAGCGCCGTCTCCCGGCGCCGCACCGTCCGGGCGTGCACGGCGAGGATCGCGCCGACCGCCACGAACTGCGTCAGCGTCAGCACGGCGGCCGTCCGCAGGTCGAGCAGCCGGGCCGTCTGCCGGTAGATCTCCGCCTCCAGCGTCGTGTACGCGTCCCCGCCGAGGATCTGCACGACGCCGAACGAGGTGAACGTGAAGAGGAAGACCATCAGCGCCGCCGCCGACACCGCCGGCACCAGCGCGGGCAGCGTCACCGCCCGCCAGGCCCGCCACCGGGACGCGCCGAGCACCCGCGCCGCCTCCTCCTGGCGCGGGTCGAGCTGGGCCCACAGCCCGCCGACGGTCCGGACGACGACCGCGTAGTTGAAGAAGACGTGCGCGAGGAGGATCGCCCACACGGAGGTGTCGAGCCGCAGCCCCCACAGCTCGTCGGTGAAGCCGCCCCGGCCCACCAGGGCCAGGAAGGCGGTGCCGACGAGCACCGTGGGCAGCACGAACGGCACGGTCACGACCGCCCGCAGCACGCCCTTGCCGGGGAAGTCGAAGCGGGCGAAGACGTACGCCCCCGGCAGCGCCACCAGCAGCGTGAGACCGGTGGAGGCGGCCGCCTGCCACACGGTGAAGCCGAGCACGTCGAGGATGTCGGAGCGCCCCAGGGTCGTCCCGATCGCGCCGAGGTCCCAGGCGCCGTCGGGCCGCAGCCCGCGCTCGACGATCGAGACCACGGGCCAGGCGAAGAAGAACGCGAAGAACGCGACGGGCAGGGCCATCAGCCCCAGCCGCGCCGCGCTCCCCTTCGGGTCACGCCTCACTTGAGGAGCGACGACCACTGCTGGATCCACGCCTCGCGCTTCTCGGCGATCTTCTCCGGCTCCATCGTCTCCGGCTTCTCGACGACCACGCCGTGCTTCGTGAACAGCTCCGGCAGGGCCGCGTCCTTCGCCACCGGGTTCACGAACATCTGGAGCGGCATGTCGTCCTGGAACTTCTTCGAGACCAGGAAGTCGATCAGCGCCTTGCCGCCCTCGGGGTTCTTCGCCCCGGCCAGCAGGCCCGCGAACTCGATCTGCCGGAAGCAGGTGCCGGTGGACACCCCGGTGGGCGCCTCCTTCGGCTGCGGCTCGGCGTACAGCACCTCGACCGGCGGGCTGGAGGCGTAGGAGACGACCAGCGGGCGGTCGCCCTTGGCCTCCTTGCCGCCGGCCGAGCCGGAGAACTCCTGGTTGTAGGCCAGCTCCCAGCTGTCGACGGTCTTCACGCCGTTCGCCTTGAGCTTCGACCAGTAGTCCTGCCAGCCCGTGTCGCCGTACTTCGCGACGGTGCCGAGGAGGAAGCCGAGGCCCGGGGAGGACCGCTCGGGGTTCTCCACCACGAGGAGGTCCTTGTACTCCGGCTTCGCCAGGTCGTCGAAGGTCTGCGGCGGCGCCAGCTTCCTGTCGGCGAAGTACTTCTTGTCGTAGTTGACGCAGATGTCGCCGGTGTCGATCGGCGTGACCCGCTTGTCGAGCTTGAAGGCGTCCGGGATCCGGTCCGCGCCCTTCGCCTCGTAGGTCACGAAGATGCCGTTCTCGACGGCGCGGGAGAGCAGCGTGTTGTCGACGCCGAAGAAGACGTCGCCCTGCGGGGAGCCCTTGGTCAGGATCTCCTTGTTGACGGCCTCGCCCGCGTCACCGGCCTTCAGCACCTTCACGGTGAAACCGGTCTGCTTCGTGAACTCCGCCAGCACCTCCTTCGAGGCGTTGAAGGAGTCGTGGCTCACGAGGGTCACGGTCTTCGGCGCGGGCGCGCCCGACTTGCCCGCGGCCTCGCGGGCGTCCTCGGTGGAGCAGGCGGCGAGGCTCGTGACGCCGAGCGCCGCGGCCAGCGCGACGGCGGCGGCCTTCCTGGTGTTCATGTGTTGTCCTCCTGGGTGGGACCAGAAGGAGACGCGGCCCCGCCCACCCGGAGGTGGGCAGGGCGCAACAGCTCGAGTTACGACCGAACTTCCTACCCAGAATGACCTGGGCGAGGTTCAGAGGGTCTGCGGTCTACGGTTACCGCACTCTCAGCGCTGTGGCGCTCCCCTGTCGGAATATGCAGGTGTGTTCGAGCACAGGGTACAAGGTCAGCGTTCGGAGGCCGCCAGCTGTCCACAGGCACCGTCGATCTCCTGGCCGCGGGTGTCGCGGACGGTCACCGGCACGCCGTGCCGGGCGATCGCGTCGACGAACGCCTTCTCGTCCTCCGGCCGGGAGGCGGTCCACTTCGAGCCCGGCGTCGGGTTCAGCGGGATCAGGTTGACGTGCACGCGCTTGCCCTTGAGCAGCTTGCCGAGCAGGTCGCCGCGCCACGCCTGGTCGTTGATGTCCCGGATGAGGGCGTACTCGATGGAGATCCGGCGGCCGGACTTCTCCGCGTACTCCCAGGCGGCGTCCAGCACCTCCCGCACCTTCCAGCGGGTGTTCACCGGCACCAGGGTGTCCCGCAGCTCGTCGTCGGGCGCGTGCAGCGAGACGGCGAGCCGGCACTTGAAGCCCTCGTCGGCGAAGCGCAGCATGGCCGGCACGAGCCCGACCGTGGAGACGGTGATCCCGCGCTGCGACAGGCCGAGGCCGTCGGGCTCGGGGTCGGTCAGCCGGCGGATGGCGCCGACGACCCGCTTGTAGTTGGCGAGCGGCTCGCCCATCCCCATGAAGACGATGTTCGAGAGCCGCGCGGGCCCGCCGGGGACCTCGCCGTCGCGCAGCGCGCGCATGCCGTCGACGATCTGGTGCACGATCTCGGCGGTCGACAGGTTCCGGTCGAGACCGGCCTGCCCGGTCGCGCAGAACGGGCAGTTCATGCCGCAGCCGGCCTGCGAGGAGATGCACATCGTCACCCGGTCCGGGTAGCGCATCAGCACGGACTCGACGAGCGTGCCGTCGTGCAGCCGCCACAGGGTCTTGCGGGTGGTGTCGTCGTCGCACGAGATGTGCCGCACCACCGACATCAGGTCGGGCAGCAGCTCCCCGGCCAGCTTCTCCCGCGAGGCGGCCGGGATGTCCGTCCACTCGGCGGGGTCGTGCGCGTACCGCGCGAAGTAGTGCGTCGACAGCTGCTTGGCGCGGAAGGGCTTCTCGCCGATCGCGGCGACGGCCTCCTTCCGCTCGGCGGGCGTGAGGTCGGCAAGGTGCCGCGGCGGCTTCTTGACTCCGCGCGGGGCGACGAAAGTGAGTTCTCCGGGGGCCGGACGAGCCACGGCGGCGTCTCTCCTCAAACAGGCACGAGGTCGGACGTCCCGCGACGGCGGGGAGCACGGCACTGCGGTGCCGGAGCGACCTCACTGGATCCGTCCCCGCGGCGGCGAGGACGACGAAAGGGCCCGGACCTCACGGCCCGAGCCCTTCCAGAGTACCCGCCTGCGCGTCAACCCGTTCCGACGAACAGCGCCAGCAACAGCCACACCACCGGCGCCGTCGGCAGGAGCGAGTCCAGCCGGTCCATACGGCGTCGACGTGCGGCTCCGCCGCGTGGCGCCGTGACCAGGCAACCCGCCCCGGCACCCCACACGACCCGCCGCCCGCTCAGCCCGTACCCACGAACAGCGCCAGCAACAGCCACACCACCGGCGCCGTCGGCAGGAGCGAGTCCAGCCGGTCCATGATGCCGCCGTGTCCGGGGAGGAGCGTGCCCATGTCCTTGATGCCCAGGTCGCGCTTGATCATCGACTCGCCGAGGTCGCCGAGCGTCGCGCTCGCCGCCACCGCCAGGCCGAGGACCAGGCCCTGCCACCAGGTGCCGTCGTCGATCAGGAACTGCATGCAGAGCGCGCCGGCCGCCATCGCGAAGGCCACCGCGCCGAACAGTCCCTCGCGGGTCTTGCCGGGGCTGATCCGCGGCGCCAGCTTGTGCTTGCCGAAGCGCCAGCCCACCGCGTACGCCCCGGTGTCGCTGACCACCGTGAGCAGCAGGAAGGTCAGCACCCGCCACGGCCCGTCGTCGGCGGTGAGCAGCATCGCCACGAAGGTCGCCAGGAACGGCACGTAGAACGCGGCGAAGACGCCCGCCGTGACGTCCTTCAGGTACCCCTCGGGGGGTTCCGTCATCCGCCAGACGAGCACCGCGAGCGCCGTCAGGGCCATCGCGACCCAGGCGCCCTCGGGGCCCCGCACGTACCCGGCGACGACCATCGCCGCGCCGCCGACCGCGAGCGGCACCAGCGGCGCCTTGATCGCCTTGCGCTCCTGGAGCCGGGAGGTCAGCTCCCACAGGCCGACGACCACGGCCACCGCCACCACGCCGACGAACGCCGGCTTCCAGATGAACAGCGACGCGATGATCACGGCCCCGAGACCGACGCCGACCCCTATGGCCGCGCCCAGGTCCCGGCCCGCGCTCTTCTTCTGCCGCGGCGCGGGGGCCGTGGACGGCGGAGGAGGCGGGACGGGGCTGGGCATGGGCTCCTGCGGGTGCTCGTGCGGGTGCTCGTCACGGAACAGGGGACCGCTCGGGTGAGCGGCCCCCCGTCCGTGTCCGTCCTGGAATCCGCCGGCGGGTACGTCGGGCACGATGGGCATGGGGCGAGTCTGCGCCGCCCGGTGCCGATCGTGGGCGGGACCCGCCGGGGCAGGCCCCTGGTCGGGTCCGCCGAGACCTGAACCGGCCGCCGGCGCCCCCCAGGATGAGTCGTTCATCAGACCTCGAGGAGCTCGGCTTCCTTGTGCTTCAGCAGCTCGTCCACCTGCGCGACGTACTTCGCGGTGGTGTCGTCGAGCTCCTTCTCCGCGCGGCGGCCCTCGTCCTCACCGACCTCGCCGTCCTTGACGAACTTGTCGATGGTCTCCTTGGCCTTGCGCCGCACCGAGCGGATCGAGATCTTGGAGTCCTCGGCCTTGCCCTTGGCGACCTTGATGTAGTCCCGGCGGCGCTCCTCGGTCAGCTCCGGGAAGGTCACGCGGATGATGTTGCCGTCGTTGCTCGGGTTGACGCCGAGGTCCGAGTCGCGGATGGCCTGCTCGATGTTGCGCAGGGCGCTCTTGTCGAACGGGGTCACCACGGCCATGCGCGGCTCCGGCACCGAGAACGACGCCAGCTGGTTGATGGGGGTGAGGGCGCCGTAGTAGTCGGCCACGATCTTGTTGAACATCGCCGGGTGCGCACGGCCGGTGCGGATCGCGGCGAAGTCCTCCTTGGCGACCACGACCGCCTTCTCCATCTTCTCCTCGGCCTCGAGGAGGGTCTCTTCGATCACCACATGCTCCTGCGTGTCGTCGCGTTGTGTCGGTTGAGAGCGGGCCTCAGGCCCGGGTGCCCTGGTCGCTCACGAGCGTGCCGATCTTCTCACCCGTGACGGCGCGCGCGATATTGCCCTCGGCGAGCAGTTCGAAGACGAGGATCGGCAGCTTGTTGTCGCGGCACAGGGTGATGGCGGTGGCATCGGCGACCTTGAGGTCACGGGTGATGACCTCGCTGTACTCCAGGGCGTCGAACTTGACCGCGCCGGGGTTGGTCCGCGGGTCGGAGTCGTAGACGCCGTCCACGCCGTTCTTGCCCATGAGGAGGGCTTCGGCGTCGATCTCCAGCGCGCGCTGGGCGGCGGTGGTGTCCGTGGAGAAGTACGGCATGCCCATGCCGGCGCCGAAGATGACCACGCGGCCCTTCTCCAGGTGGCGCACGGCCCGCAGCGGGATGTACGGCTCGGCGACCTGGCCCATGGTGATGGCGGTCTGGACGCGCGAGTCGATGCCCTCCTTCTCCAGGAAGTCCTGGAGGGCGAGGCAGTTCATCACGGTGCCGAGCATGCCCATGTAGTCGGAGCGGGCCCGGTCCATGCCGCGCTGCTGGAGCTCGGCGCCTCGGAAGAAGTTGCCGCCGCCGATCACGATGGCGATCTGGGCGCCGTCGCGGACCACGGCCGCGATCTCACGCGCGATGGCGTGCACGACGTCCGGGTCGACACCGAGACCGGTACCGCCGGAGAAGGCTTCCCCGGACAGCTTCAGCATGTAGCGGCCGAGCTTCTTGCCGCTGTTGTCGTCGTGGCCCTGTTCGGCGCCCTGATTCATGGAGATCTCCTCGTACACATACGAAGAAGGCCATTGCCTTGGGTCCTCGTGGGTTTCCCGTACGGCAATGGCCTCCTCGTCACATCTGCGGTCGTCCCGCGCGGAGCGGGCCGACTGTCTCAGACCCTACCCGGGTCCGGTGTCCGTCGCGTGTGGCGAACGGACGTCAGATGCCGACCTTGATGCGGGTGAAGCGCTTCAGGGTGACACCGGCCTCGTTGAGGACCTGCTGGACGGACTTCTTGTTGTCCAGGGCGTACGGCTGGCCGAGCAGCGTGGCGTCCTTGAAGAAGCCGTTGACGCGACCCTCGACGATCTTGGCGATCGCGGCCTCGGGCTTGCCCTCGGCGCGGGTGGTCTCCTCGGCGATGCGGCGCTCGGACTCGACGACCTCGGCCGGGATCTCCTCACGGGTGAGGTACTTCGGCGCGAAGGCGGCGATGTGCTGGGCGACGCCCTTGGCGACCTCGGCGTTCTCCTTGTCGAGCTCGACGAGGACACCGATCTGCGGCGGGAGGTCCGGCATGGTGCGGTGCATGTACGCGGAGACGTAGCCGTCGGCGTAGGCCGCGAAGCGGTCCAGGACGATCTTCTCGCCGAGGTTGGCGTTGGCCTCGTCCACGAAGGCCTGCACGGTCTTGCCGGCCTCGATCTCGGAGGCGAGCAGGGCCTCGATGTCGGCCGGCTTGGTGGCGGCGACGTGCGCGGCGAGGGCGTTGGCGACGGCGAGGAACTTGTCACCCTTGGCGACGAAGTCCGTCTCGCACTTCAGCTCGACGAGGACGCCGGAGGTGTTGTCGTCGGCGATGAGGGAGACCACGGCGCCGTTCTCGGCGGAGCGGCCCTCGCGCTTGGCGACACCCTTCTGGCCCTTGATGCGCAGGGCCTCGACGGCCTTGTCGACGTTGCCGTCGGCCTCTTCGAGGGCCTTCTTGCAGTCCATCATGCCGGCGCCGGTGAGCTCACGGAGCTTCTTGACGTCAGCGGCGGTGTAGTTCGCCATGAGTCTGTTTCTCTCTCGAAGTCAGAAAGATCTACGAAGATCTACGGCGGGACGGCGGGGGCTTCCTGGGCCCCCGCCGTCACCTCCGTGGTGTTCCGGAGTGCGGAAGGGTCAGGCCTGCTCGGCCGGAGCCTCGGTCTCGGCCTCGGCCTCGACCTCGGCGGCCGGGGTCTCGACCTGGGCCTCGGCCTCGACGGCCTTCTCGGTCTCGGCGGAGGACTGGACCTCGGCGGCCTCGTCCTTCTTCTCGCCCTCGAGCAGGTCGCGCTCCCACTCGGCGAGGGGCTCGCCGGCGGCCTTCTCGCCCGGCTTCGAGTCGCCGGTCGCGGCGCCGGAACGGGCGATGAGGCCCTCGGCGACGGCGTCGGCGATCACGCGGGTGAGCAGGGTGACGGAGCGGATCGCGTCGTCGTTGCCCGGGATCTTGTAGTCGACCTCGTCGGGGTCACAGTTGGTGTCGAGGATCGCGACGACCGGGATGTTGAGCTTGCGAGCCTCGCCGACGGCGATGTGCTCCTTCTTGGTGTCGACGATCCAGACGGCGCTCGGCACCTTCTGCATCTCGCGGATACCACCGAGGGTCTTCTCCAGCTTGGCCTTCTCGCGCGAGAGGACCAGGAGCTCCTTCTTGGTGAGACCCGACGCCGCGACGTCCTCGAAGTCGATCTGCTCGAGCTCCTTGAGGCGCTGCAGACGCTTGTAGACGGTCGAGAAGTTGGTGAGCATGCCGCCCAGCCAGCGCTGGTTGACGTAGGGCATGCCGACGCGCGTCGCCTGCTCGGCGATGGCCTCCTGGGCCTGCTTCTTCGTACCGACGAACATCACGGAGCCACCGTGGGCGACGGTCTCCTTGACGAACTCGAAGGCGCGGTCGATGTACGACAGCGACTGGAGCAGGTCGATGATGTAGATGCCGTTGCGCTCGGTGAAGATGAAGCGCTTCATCTTCGGGTTCCAGCGACGGGTCTGGTGACCGAAGTGGACGCCGCTCTCCAGCAGCTCCCGCATCGTGACGACGGCCATGGCCGTATCTCCTTGAGTTTCTCGGTTGTGTTCCTGACGCCCCGGCGCGCCGTGCCACGAAGGACCGAAAGGCGCTGCCACCGCGCTCGAGGAGACGAGTGGCGGGGCGTGCGAAGTCGACCCGGTGACCCGGGTCGCCATAGGAAGTGTACGGGAACCCGGGAGCGGCGGGTGACGGCACTGTCCACAGGTCGCCGCTCGTCCACAGAAACCGGCGTCCCCCGTCGGCGACCGCCCCGCCCGGGGAGGCTCCCCCCATGCAGCTCACGACCGTCTTCCTCGCCCTCGCCCTGCTCTGGCCGGTGGGCCCGCCGACACCCGGGATCCTCCGTGGCTGGCAGCCGCCACCCGGCCCCTACGCCGCCGGGCACCGCGGCGTCGACCTCGCCGCACCCCCCGGCACCCCCGTCCTGGCCCCCGCCGCCGGCACCGTCACCTTCGCCGGCCCGGTCGGCGGCCGCGGCGTCGTCACCCTCACCCTCACGGGTACCGGCACTCCCCCGCTGCGCACCACCTTCTCCCCGGTGACCCCGCTGACCGGCCGGGGCACCCGGGTCGCCGCGGGAACCCCGATCGCCGAGGCGGCCCCCGGCACGCACTGCACCACGCCCTGCCTCCACTGGGGCCTGCTCCGCGGCGATACCTACCTGAACCCCCTGCTCCTGACACCCCGCCCCAGGTCCCGACTGCTCCCGCTCGACGGGTAGCGGGGGCGGAGGGGCTGGGGCGGGGAGGGGGGCGGGGTGGGGTGGGGGGGAGGGGGAGGGGAGGCCCCCTGGTTCAGGAAGTGGGGGCGGGGCCGGTGACGCCGTGGAGGGCCATGGAGACCGCCGCGTCGGCGACCACGGACGGGTCCTCGGCGGCGCCGAGTTCGATGCGGCGGACGGCGGCGTCGACCACGCCCTGGAGGAGCATGGCGCCGAGGCGGGGCTCGGGCACGCCCAGGTCGGCGAGGGCCTCGACGACCATGGCGACGAGGCCGCCGTGAGCGGCGCGGATCTTCTCGCGGGCGCCGTCGTCGAGCTCACCGGCCGAGATGGCGACGACGGCGCGGTGGCGGCGGTCGCCGACGAGGTCCAGCTGCTTGCGGACGTAGGCGGCGACCTTGGCGCCGGGGGTGTCGGCGTCGGCCATCGCGAGTTCGACCTCGGCGGCCCAGACGGGGAAGTCGACCGCGCACAGTTCCTCGACGACGGCGGCGCGGGAGCGGAAGTACTCGTAGACCGAGGAGCGGGCGAGGCCGGTGCGCTCGGCGAGCGCGGGGAAGGTCAGCGCCTCCGTCCCGCCCTCGGACAGCAGGGAACGCGCGGCGTCCAGGAGGGCGCCGCGCTGCATGGTCCGGTGCTCGGCCACGGAGGCCGCTCGAATCCTGGGCACGGCTCCACTGTACGACCGGTGGGGCCGGGTCAGCGCCCCACATCGGCCAGCTTGGCGCGAAGCTGCAGGACGGACTTGGTGTGGATCTGGCTGACGCGGCTCTCGGTGACGCCGAGGACGTTGCCGATCTCGGCGAGGGTCAGGCCCTCGTAGTAGTAGAGCGTGACGACGGTCTTCTCGCGCTCGGGGAGGGTGTTGATGGCACGGGCGAGCAGCCGGCGCAGTTCGCGGTCCTCGGCGACCTCGACGGGGTTGTCGGCGGCCGTGTCCTCCAGGGTGTCCATGAGGGAGAGCCGGTCGCCGCCCTCGCCGCCGACGTGCAGCAGCTCTTCCAGGGCGACGACGTTGGCCAGGGACAACTGGCTGAAGACCGCGTGCAGTTCCTCCAGCTGGATGCCGAGTTCGGCGGCGACCTCGCTCTCGCTGGGGGTGCGGCGGAGCTGGGCTTCGAGGGTGGCGTAGGCGCGCTCGACGTTGCGGGCCTTCTGGCGCACGGAGCGGGGGATCCAGTCGAGGGCGCGGAGTTCGTCGATCATCGCGCCGCGGATGCGGGTGATGGCGTAGGTCTCGAACTTGATGGCGCGCTCGACGTCGAACTTCTCGATGGCGTCGATGAGGCCGAACACCCCGGAGGAGACGAAGTCCGCCTGTTCGACGTTGGACGGCAGGCCGACGCTGACGCGGCCGGCGACGTACTTGACGAGGGGCGAGTAGTGCAGGATCAGCTGCTCCCGCAGCCGCTCGTCGCCGGTGGACTTGTACGAGCGCCACAGCTCGTCGAGCGAGGTCGGCGCGGCCGGTCGCACGGTGCCCCGGGCTGCTGGGGGCACCGCAGCGCGGTCAGACCCGGAGGTGTGCTGGGGCATGCGTTGCCTTGAGCCGTTCTGCTGTCGGGTGCGTCGGTCTGGGTGTCCTGTGGGGAATCCTGGTGAGCGTAGCGTGAGTGCGGTGTCGCGGTGAGCGAACGGGAGCGGATCGCGCCGGTCCGGGTGGACGCGGTCGGCCACATCTTCGAACCGGGGCCGTGGCGCGTTTCGGCCCCGCTGGTGCGGCCGAGAGGACTCGGTTGTTCATCGGCCTCACCTTTTCACCCGAATGCGCCGGGTCAAGGACCGCCTCGCCGCGCGTTCGACACCGGCTTGCCGCTGTTCGTCAACCTCCATCCGTCGCCGTCCCGCTCGGCGTGGCCGAGGGCGTGGAGTTCGTACAGCCGGGCGAGGGCCTCGTCGGGTCCGGTCCCGGCACGGCGGGCGATCTCCGTGGCGGGTGCCGGCGGGTGGACCGGGAGGGCTTCGAGGACCTGGGCGGCGGCGGGGTCGAGGAGGTCGCGGGGCAGGACGGGCCCGCGTCGGGCGGGGGCGAGGTCTCCGATGGCGCCGACGAGTTCGACGATCTCGTCGGCGTCGGTGACGAGGGTGGCGCCGTCGCGCAGCAGCTCGTGGACGCCGGCGGAGAGGGCGCTGGTGACGGGGCCGGGGACGCCCATGGTGTGGCGGCCGAGGCGGGTGGCGGCGCGGGCGGTGACGAGGGAGCCGCTGCGGTGCCGGGCCTCGACGACGACGGTGCCGCGGGTGAGGGCGGCGATGACGCGGTTGCGGAGGATGAAGCGGCTGGGGGTGGGGTGGCTGCCGGGTGGGAGTTCGCCGATGAGGAGTCCCTGTCGGCCGATGCGGTCGAGGAGTCCGCCGTGGCCTCGGGGGTAGGGGGTGTCGACGCCGTTGGCGAGGACGGCGGCGGTGGCTCCGCCGGCGGCGAGGGCGCCGCGGTGGGCGGCTCCGTCGATGCCGTAGGCGGCGCCGGAGACGACGATCCAGCCGTGGCGGCTGAGGCCGGTGGCGAGCTCGGCGGCGGTGTGCGCGCCGTACGGGGTGCAGGCGCGGGCGCCGACGAGGGCCACGGAGCGCAGCGCCCAGGTGCGCAGCGGGGCGGGGCCCCGGATCCAGAGGCCGACGGGCCGGGCGTCGCCGAGGTCGTCGAGCTGGGTGGGCCAGTCGGGGTCGCCGGGGACGAGGAAGCGGCCGCCGAGCCGGGTGATGTGGTCGAGGTCGGCCTCGGGGGCGGTGGTGCGGGCGCGGTGGCGCCAGCCGGCGAGGCGGCGGGGTCCGGTGCCGGGCGGCGGGGGTTCCCGGGGGTCGCGGAGGAGGGTGAGGAGTCGGACGGCTCCGTGGGTGCGCAGCGCGTGGCCGGCTTGTTCGTCGCCGGGTTCGAGGATGCGGGTGAGTGCGGCGCGGGCGAGGCGTTCGGCGTCGGAGGCGGCATCGGAGGCGGGGGCGGGGGTTTCGGCGGGGTGGTGGTCGGTCACGGCCGGTCTCCGGTGGTGAGGGGGACGCCTCGGGCGATGCCGGTGCGGAGTTCGAGGGCGTGGGTGATGTCGTCGTGGTCGGGGCGGTCGTGTCCGGCGAGGTCGGCGATGGTCCAGGCGACGCGGAGGACGCGGTCGAGGCCGCGGGCGGTGAGGAGTCCTCGTTCGATGTCACGTTCGGCGTGGGCGAGGGCGCCGGGGGCGGCGAGGTAGCGGGTGCGGAGTTCGTGGCCGGGGATCTCGCTGTTGAGGGTCCAGGGGGTGCCGGTGAGGCGGGCGGTGGTGCGGGCGCGGGCTTCGCGGACGCGGTCGGCGACGGTGGCGGTGGGTTCGCCCCGGCCGCCGCGGCCGAGGAGGTCGTCGCGGGTGACGGGTTCGGCTTCGACGCGGAGGTCGACGCGGTCGAGGAGGGGGCCGGAGAGGCGGGCCTGGTAGCGGCGGACGAGGGAGGGCGGGCATTCGCAGCCGGCGCCGTGGAGGGTGTGGCGGCCGCAGGGGCAGGGGTTGGCGGCGAGGGCGAGGAGGAAGCGGGCGGGGAGGCGGACGACTCCGGCGGTGCGGGCGATGACGACGTGCCCGGATTCGAGGGGCTGGCGGAGGGCGTCGAGGGATTTGGTGGAGAACTCGGGGGCTTCGTCGAGGAAGAGGACGCCCCGGTGGGCGAGGGAGACGGCGCCGGGCCTGGGGATGCCGTTTCCGCCGCCGACGAGGGACTGCATGGTGGCGGAGTGGTGGGGCGCGCAGTAGGGGGCGCGGCGGACGAGGGGTTCGCCGGGCGGGAGGATGCCGGCGACGGAGTGGACGGCGGTGACTTCGAGGGATTCCTGTCGGGTGAGGGGCGGGAGGATGCCGGGGAGCCGTTCGGCGAGCATGGTCTTGCCGGCGCCGGGTGGTCCGGTGAGGAGCAGGTGGTGGCCGCCGGCGGCGGCGATCTCCAGGGCGCGGCGGGCGGTGTGCTGTCCGGCGACGTCGGCGAGGTCGGGGCCTTCGCCGGGGTCGGGGGCGAGTCCGGTGCCGATGCCGGCGCCGGGGACGAGGAGTCCGGCGAGCATGGCGTCGGGCCTGCCGTGTTCGGCGGGGTCCTCGTCGGGGACGGGTTCGTCGGCGAGGACGGCGATGAGCTGGCGGAGGGTGCGGACGCCGAGGACGGAGACGCCGGGTACGAGGGAGGCTTCGCCGGCGGTCTGTTCGGGGACGACGACCTGGTGGTAGCCGGCGTCGGCGGCGGCCAGGACGGCGGGGAGGATGCCGCGGACGGGTCGGACGCGTCCGTCGAGGCCGAGTTCGCCGATGAGGACGAGGTCGGCGATGGAGCGGGGGTCGATCCGCTCGGCCGCGCCGAGGACGGCGACGGCGACGGCGAGGTCGAAGCTGCTGCCGCTCTTGGGGACGGACGCGGGGCTGAGTCCGACGGTGAGTTTCTTCTGGGGCCATTCGGCGCCGGAGTTGACGACGGAGGCGCGGACGCGGTCGCGGCTCTCGCTGAGGCTCTTGTCGGGGAGGCCGACGAGGGTGAAGGCGGCGACGCCGGGTTCGAGGTCGGCCTGGACCTCGACGACGACGCCTTCGACGCCGACGAGGGCGACGGAGCAGGTGCGGGCGAATCCCATCTCAGGCCACCCCCTGGGCGTGGGTGAGGACGGGGGCGCCGCGCCGGGGCAGGACGATGCCGATGAGGTCGATGCGGACGCCGCCGGCGGGTGGCGGGGTGCCGGTGCGGTCGAGCCAGCAGGCGGCGAGGTACAGGAGCCGGGCCGTCTTGTGGGGGGTGACGGCGGCCATGGGGTGCTCGAAGGCGCCGATCCGTCGGGTCTTGACCTCGCAGATGACGAGGGTCTCGCCGTCGCGGGCGACGATGTCGATCTCTCCCGCCCGGCCGTAGCGCCAGTTGCGGGCGAGGATGTGCAGGCCGGTCTCGGTGAGCCGGCGGGCCGCCAGTTCTTCTCCGTACCGTCCGAGTGCTTGGGTCGCGTTCATGAGGACCACCTCCGTCACCGACTGTGACGGAGGTGGTCCTGGGCGTGTGCGGGGCTGTGGACGAGTGGGCGGTCGCGGGAGACCGGCTCACTCACACGGGTGAGAGGAGCGGGGTCAGCTGCCGGGCAGTTCGAGGTCGCTCTTGTTGAGCTCCTCGATGTTGACGTCCTTGAAGGTGAGGACGCGGACCTGCTTGACGAACCTGGCGGGCCGGTACATGTCCCAGACCCAGGCGTCGGCCATGCTGACTTCGAAGAAGACCTCGCCCTGGACCGAGTGCACCTGCATCTCGTAGTCGTTGGTGAGGTAGAAACGGCGCTCGGTCTCGATCACGTATTTGAACAGCCCGACGACGTCGCGGTACTCCCGGTAGAGCTTCAGCTCCATCTCGGTCTCGTACTTCTCGAGGTCCTCGGCGCTCATGGCATGTTCCCCTTCAGCCGTGCGTCTCCCCATTGTGCGCCAGTCGTCCGTACCCCTAGACGATTTCCGGGGCGAGAACGACGGGCACGGTCGGGGGTCCCTCGTCGAGCAGCGTGCGCAGCAGCTCGGCGAGCCTGATGGGGTACACGGTCTCATGGGCCGCCGACAGTTCGGCGGAGGTCCACCATCTCAGGCCGGAGAGGCTGCGGGTCTCGAGCTCGGTGAGGGCCCGGGGTCCGGGTACGGGGCCGGTGTGGTGGGTGCGGGCGAGGTAGTACCACTCGTCCTGGTCCCAGCGGCGGCCGGCGAAGGGGAAGGAGCAGCGGCGTCGCCAGAGGACGGGGCCGAGTTCGACGTCGGTGAGGCCGGTCTCCTCGGCGAGTTCGCGCAGGGCGGCCTGGGCGCGGGTCTCGTCGCCCTCCAGTCCGCCGCCGGGGGTGAACCACCAGGTGTCGGTGGGGTCGTCGGGTTCGTGGCCGTGCAGGAGCAGGACGCGGTCGTCGGGGTCGAGCAGGATCACCCGGGCGACCTGCCGGACCGTGTCGCCGGCCCCGCCCGTACCACCGGAAGCGGAGCCCGTACCGCCCGAAGCCGACCCCGCACCGTCCAGAGCCGAGCCCGTGCCGCTCGTCATGCCTTCACCTTCTCCCCCGCGGGCTTGCGGCGCGCTCCCAGCAGTGTGGCGAGGGGGCCGTAGGCGGCGCCGGCGAGGATGAGGAAGGCGCCGGCGGCGATGGCGGTGAGCAGGAGGCCGACGGGGCCGGGGGCGGAGACGCCGCCGGGGAGGGCGGCGAAGGCGGCCGGGCGGTCCACGAGGCCGCCGTCGAGCGGCCAGACGACGGAGTCGACGCGGGCGACGACGGTGGAGCGGGGCACCGAGCCCTGGGCGGCGTCCTCCAGGTGGCTGCGGGAGTCGAGGGAGGTGGTGCGGTCGTCGCCGAGGAGGAAGAGGCTGTCCTCGGGGACGGTGGCGCTGAACTCCTCGGGGACGATGCCGCCCGGGCCGCCCGCCCCGGTCCCCAGGTAGGGCTCGTCGAGCGGGGTGCCGTTGACGGTGAGGCGGCCGCCGGTGCCGCAGCAGGCGACGGTGTCGCCGCCGATGCCGACGACCCGCTTGACCATGGTCGCGTCGCCCCACAGCGGGTCCTTGAAGACGACGACGTCGCCGCGTCGGATCTCGTCGCCGTCGATCCGCTGGGCGAGGACCTTGGAGCCGGTGGCGAGGGTGGGGGCCATGGAGCCGGTGGGCACGGTGTAGGGCTGGTAGAGCAGGGCTCCTCCGGCGAAGCCGCCGAGGAAGAGCAGACAGCCGACGGCCACGGCCAGCCCGGACAGCACGCTGCCGAGCCGGCCGTGGCCGTCGCGGTTCTTGGTCGTTCCGCTCATGTGCACCCCAGGGGTCCGTCGACGATCTGGGACGGCACCCTACCCGCGGAAAGCTACTCGGCGGTATGCCGTGCGGCCCGCTTCTTGCGGCGCCAGAGCACCAGGGGGAGCGCTCCGGCGAGGCCGGCCGCGGCCGGGGCCATCGCCGGGGCGGCGGCCGCGGGCTGGTCGAGGCCGGGCTGGTCGAAGACGTCCGGGACCGGGAGGGTGGCCCAGCGGGTGACCGGCCAGGCGACGACCACGGCGCGGCCGACGACCTGGTCCTCGGCGATGGTGCCGCCGCCGGGGAGCTCCTGGTGGAAGCGGGAGTCGAGCGAGTTCTGCCGGTTGTCGCCCATGACCCAGATGCGGTCCTGGGGGACCTTGATCGGGCCGAAGGAGTCCTGGCAGGGGACGGAGCCGGGGTAGAGGTAGGCGGTCTCGTCGAGCTCCTTGCCGTTGAGGACGACCTTGCCGCCCTCCTTGCAGGAGACGGTGTCGCCGCCGACGGCGATGACCCGCTTGATGAGGTCCTTCTCCTCGGCGGACGGCATGAGGCCGATGAAGCTGAGGAACTTCTGGACCGCGTTGGGCTTGGGGGTCTCCGCGGTCTCCAGCCAGCCGCCCGGGTCGTGGAAGACGACGACCTCGCCGCGCTCGGGCTCGGAGCCGAACCAGGGGGTCAGCTTGTCGACGAGGACCCGGTCGCCCTTCTTCAGGGTGTTCATCATCGATTCCGAGGGAATCGAGAACGCCTGCACCAGGAAGGTCTTGATCAGCAGGGCGAGGATCAGCGCGATGCCGATGAGGAGGGGCAGTTCCTTCCAGAAGGAACGCTGCTTCCTCGGAGGTGCGCCGTTCTCGCCGGTGTCGCCGTTCCCGCCGCTGTCGGTACCGGTGTCGCCGGGACCGCCGGTCCCCTCCGGCCGCTCGCCGGACGACGGGTTCCCGTCGCGGCTGGTGTTCTCTTCCGTCACGTTCTCACCTCTGGCCCCGTCGGCCCTGTCCTCGGGCCCGTCGTGTCCGGAACGCGCGCCGACGGCCACTTCCCCCACGTCCACTCCTCACTCCGTGCAACTGCCCGTCCCGGAACAGGGACAGGCCCGCCACTCCCATAACGAGCAGGAGTTCCGCAGGGGTCGGCGGCCAGGGCATTCCGTTCACGTTCCGCGAGGACACACTATGCGACATGCCGAGCGCGGTCTCGGAGGTCGTACGTCCGTCCGGCACGGCGGCGAAGGTGTCCCGCTCCTCCAGGCCGCGCCAGTGGCCGAGCGGCCAGGCGATCACCACGGCGCGGCCCACGACCTGTTCCACGGCGACGGTGCCCCGGCCCGGCTCGTCCAGGTGGTAGCGCGAGTCGGCGGAGTCGGAGCGGTGGTCGCCGAGGACGAAGATCCGGCCCTCGGGGACCTTCACGTCGAAGGGGATCGTGGACGGCTTGTCGCCGGGGTTGAGGTACGGCTCGTCCAGCGGGACTCCGTTGACGGTGATCCGTCCGTCCTCGCCGCAGCAGCGGACGGTGTCGCCGCCGACCGCGACCACCCGCTTGATGAGGTCCCGCTCGTCGGCGGAGGGCATCAGGCCGATGAAGGTCAGCGCCTGCTTGAGCTGCTTGATCCCGATGGGGTCCTCGGCGGCGGGGGCGGTCTCCTGGTGGAGCCAGTTGCCGGGGTCCTTGAAGACCACGACGTCGCCGCGCCGGGGCTCGGAGCCGAACCACGGGGTGAGTTTGTCGACGACCACCCGGTCGTGGATCCGGATCGTCTGCTCCATGGAGCCGGAGGGGATGACGAACGCCTGGACGAGGAAGGTCTTGAGGACGAGCGCGATCAGCACCGCGACGCCGACGAGGATGGGGATCTCGCGGAGCGCGGAGCGCTGCCGGCGCCGCTTGACCTTGCGGGCGAGCCTGCGGCGTTCGGCGCGGCCGGGCGGCGGCGCCTCGGTTCCGTCCGGTTCGCCGGCCGCCCGGCGGCCGCGGCTACCCATGTCCCCTCCCCCGGGGGCCGACCTGGTGTCCGCCGGCGGGTGGCGGCGGTACGGAGTCGTACGCGTCGGTACCGGTCACGGTGGTCCAGCGGCCGAAGGGCCAGACGGTCCAGTCGGCGCGGCCGATGACCTGGTCGACGGGGACCACGCCGCCGCCGGGGCTGCCGAGGTGGTCGCGGGAGTCGCTGGACTGGCTGCGGTGGTCGCCCATCACCCAGAGGGTGCCGGGGGGGACGACGATGTCGAAGGGCACGTCGGAGGGACGGTCGCCGGGGGTGAGGTACGGCTCCTGGACCCGGGCGCCGTTGACGGTGATCCGGCCGGTGCTGTCGCAGCAGACGACCCGGTCGCCGCCGGTGCCGACGACCCGCTTCACGAAGTCGGTCTCGTCGGGGGCCGCGAGTCCGAGGGCGGCGGCGGTGTCGTGCAGCAGGCCGGTGACGGGATCGCCCGCCGGCTCCTCCTGGACGAAGGATCCGGTGCCGTCGAAGACGATGACGTCCCCCCGGCGCGGCTCGCTGCCGAAACGGTACGCCAGCTTGTTGACCAGGATCCGGTCCCCGACCTGGAGGGTGGGCTCCATGGAGCCGCTGGGGATCAGGAACGGCTGGGCCACGAAGTGGCTGAGCAGCAGCAGGAAGACCACGCAGGCGGCGCCCAGCAGGCCCGTCCTGCGCCAGGAGGGGCCGTGCCCGGCGTCGGTGTCGCCGGTGTCCGGCTCCTCGGGCGCCCCGGAAACGCGCACGGAGCGCGACCCGTCGTCCGGGGCGGGATCCGGTGGGGGATCCGCCGGGGACGAGGGGTCGCGCTCCGTGTGCTGTGCTTCGGTGTCCATCGGGGGGTGAGCCTATCCGGCCCGCCTGTACGTGGAGCGTGAAGCGTCGCGCGAGGGGTGAGCCGGAGCTCAGTTGTCGCGCTTCTCCTTGATCTTGGCGGCCTTGCCGCGCAGCTCACGGAGGTAGTAGAGCTTGGCGCGACGGACGTCACCGCGGGTCACGAGCTCGATCTTCTCGAAGATCGGGCTGTTCACCGGGAAGGTGCGCTCGACGCCGACGGAGAACGAGACCTTGCGGACGGTGAAGGTCTCGGAGACACCGGAGCCCTGGCGGCGGATGACGACGCCCTTGAACTGCTGGATACGGGAGCGGTTGCCCTCGATGACGCGCACGTGGACGTTCACGGTGTCGCCGGGACGGAAGGCGGGCAGGTCGGAGCGGAGCGAAGCCGCGTTCACCTGGTCGAGCAGGGAGGCCATGGAGGTCTCTTTCCTCGCCGATGCCACAGGCCATCAGCGGTGACGTACGAATCATGGGAGCGCCGTACGGTCGATGGCGGGCGGCTCCCCCTGTGGCAGGGGCGCGCGCCGGACGTACGGCAGTCGCCTATTCTTCCACGCCCTCGACCCTGCGCCAAAACCGGCCGCCGGGCTCGGGAGCCCAGCCGAGGATCGAGAGGGTCTCGCGGTCCTTCTTGTCGAAGGCGGCGGGGTCGCAGCGCTCGATGAGGTCGGGCCGGTTGGCGGCGGTGCGGCGGAAGGCCTCGTCGCGGCGCCAGCGGGCGATCTTGCCGTGGTGGCCGCTGACCAGCACGTCGGGGATCGCGTGGCCGCGCCACTCGGGGGGCTTGGTGTAGACGGGGCCTTCGAGGAGGTTGGCCATGGCGCCGGGGGCGAAGGAGTCGTCGCGGTGCGACTCGGCGTTGCCGAGGACGCCGGGGAGGAGGCGGGCGACGGCCTCGGTGATCACCAGGACGGCGGCCTCGCCGCCGGCGAGCACGTAGTCGCCGATGGAGACCTCGTAGACGGGCACGCGGGTGGCGTACTCGTCCATGACGCGGCGGTCGATGCCCTCGTAGCGGGCCGGGGTGAAGATCAGCCAGGGCCGTTCGGAGAGCTCGACGGCGAGTTCCTGGGTGAAGGGGCGGCCGCTGGGGGTGGGGACGACGAGGACGGGGCCGTGGGCTCCGGCGTCGTAGCCGTCGGCGAGGGTCTGGTCGAGGGCCTCGCCCCAGGGCTCGGTCTTCATGACCATGCCGGGGCCGCCGCCGTAGGGGGTGTCGTCGACGGTGTTGTGCCGGTCGTACGTCCACTGCCGCAGGTCGTGGACGTGGACGTCGAGCTGTCCGCGCGCGCGTGCCTTGCCGACGAGGGAGACGTTCAGCGGTTCGAGGTACTCGGGGAAGATCGTGACGACGTCGAGCCTCATGCCTGGCTGTCCTCCTCGGCGTCGCCCTCTTCGGCGTCGCGGGCGGAGGCGATCTCGGCGCGGTCGTCGATGAGGCCGGGCGGCGGGTCGATGACGGCCCGTTGGTTCTCCAGGTCGATCTCGGTGACGATCTGCTCCACGAAGGGGATCATCAGCTCGGTGCCGTCGGGGCGCTCGACGATGAACAGGTCCTGCGAGGGCAGGTGGGAGATCTCGGTGATGACGCCGATCTCGGTGCCGTCGGCGAGGACCACGTCGAGGTCGACGAGCTGGTGGTCGTAGTACTCGTCCTCCTCCTCGGGGAGTTCCTCGGGGTCGACCTCGGCGATGAGGAGGGTGTTGCGGAGCGCCTCGGCGGCGTTGCGGTCGCGGACGCCCTCGAAGCGCAGCAGCAGCCGGCCGCTGTGCACCTTGCCGGACTCGATGGTCAGCGGACCGGCGGAGGCCGGGTCGGTGAGCAGGACGGCGCCGGGGCCGAGCCGCAGTTCGGGCTCGTCGGTGCGCACCTCCACGGTGACGTCGCCCTTGATTCCGTGGGCGCGGCCGATCCGCGCGACTACCAACTGCACTGGTGAACTCTTCCTGTCGTACGGCAACGGGCCGGGGTGGGCGGTCTGCCCTCCCCGGCCCGTGCCGGTGTCAAACTTTCAGCGGACCTGGTCCACGTCGACGAGGTCGACGCGGATGCCACGGCCGCCGATGGCGCCCACGACGGTGCGCAGCGCGCGAGCGGTGCGGCCGTTGCGGCCGATCACCTTGCCGAGGTCGTCGGGGTGGACCCGGACCTCCAGCACGCGGCCGCGACGCAGGTTGCGCGAGGCGACCTGCACGTCGTCGGGGTTGTCGACGATGCCCTTCACGAGGTGCTCGAGAGCCTCCTCGAGCATGATCAGGCCTCGGTGGTGGACTCGGCCTCGGCCTCGTCCGCCTTCGCCTTCTTGGCCTTCGGGGTGATGGCCTCGCCCTTGTCCTCGGCGCCCTCGAGCGCCTTGGCGAACTCGTCGAAGGAAGCGCGCTTCTCTTCCTTGGTCACCGGGGTGAGCAGGGCCTTCTCCGGGGCCGGGAGGCCCTTGTGCTTCTGCCAGTCGCCGGTGAGCTTCAGGATGGCGAGGACGGGCTCGGTCGGCTGGGCGCCGACGGAGAGCCAGTACTGCGCGCGCTCGGAGTCGACCTCGATGCGCGACGGGTTGTACGTCGGGTGGTAGAGGCCGATCTCCTCGATCGCGCGGCCGTCACGGCGGGTGCGCGAGTCGGCGACGACGATGCGGTAGTGCGGCTGGCGAATCTTGCCGAGGCGCTTGAGCTTGATCTTGACTGCCACTGGAGTGGTGTCTCCTGGTCTTGACGTGGTGGGGCACTTGAGATGCCACGTGGGGTTGCGGTACTCGGGTGCCCGATGGACGCGTCAGCCGGAGGAGAGAGGGGTCCTGTGCGACTGTCGAGTACAGCTGACCATTGTGCCACACCGCGCCAGGTCAGCCGGCGGCGCCCACCGTCTCGGGGATCCGGAAGGGCTTGCCGCAGCCGCCACACACGATCGGGGCCTGTGCGAGCACCGAGGGCACCACGCGCACGTTGCGCCCGCAGTCGCAGACGGCCTTGACGCGGACGCCGCCGCCCGAGGAGCCGTGCCGGGCGGCCGGTCCACGGAAGGAGCGCTTGGTGTCGGAGGCCGTGGCGACCGTGTGCGCCTTGAGGGCGCGCTGGAGCCGCTCGATGGTGGGCCGGTACCGCCGCTTCGCCTCGGGGTTGAGCGTGACCAGGGAGAAGCCGCTGCTGGCGTGCGGCTCCTCGGGGTGGTCGAGGCCCATCTCCTCGGCGATCGCGAGGAATCTGCGGTTGTGGTAGCGGCCGGCGCGGGAGGTGTCGCGGACACCCCGGGCGGCGGCGATGCCGTGGACTGCCTCGTGGAGCAGTCGCTCGAAGGAGAGCTCGGCGCCGCAGGCGGACGAGGACTCTCCGATCAGGGACTCGGGCGCGGCGAGGTCCGGCAGCTCGGGGTGGTGCCGCTGAATGTCGGCCCACGCCTGCGCCAGCTCTGCGGCGAGGACAGGTGGTGTCGTGCTCACGTCGGGTACAACGAGCCGGATCCCTTCCGGGTTCCATTCCGGGGCAACTCAAATATTTTGCACGTACCCGTCAGTCGGTACCCAGGCGTCCGGAGCTGGTGCACAGCGGCGCATACGCCCCGGCGCGCGGTCATGTCACGCGCGCCGGAGCGGTGTGGAAGGGGACACTACCGGGCCGGTGCCCGAGTTCGGGCACCGGCCCCTCCCGCGCGGGCGCGCGCTCCCCTGGCCCCGTGCGCCGGGGCGCGCGGGAGGTGGCCCGAACTCGTCCGGAGTCGTCCGGCGCGAGCACTGGACGCCGGGCGCGAAGCGCAGTTCCCTGGCTACGGGGGGCTGTCGTCCGGCACGGAATGGGGCCTGATCCATGACACCTACGCTCGTCCCGCACCACCCCGCGCGCGACTGGGCCGAGATCCAGGAGCGGATGCTCGTCCCGCTCTACGAGGCGGCCTACGAACGCCTCGGCGTGGGCCCCGGCACCCGCCTGCTGGGCCTGGACTGCGGCACCGGCCTCGGCCTGCTGATGGCGGCGGCGCGCGGTGCCTCGGCCGCAGGGGCGGAGGGGGACCACGCGCGCGTGGAGCTGGCCAGGACCCGCCTCCCCGACACCGTGACGGTCACCCGGGGCGTGCCGGAGGACGGTCCGTACGACGTGGTCACCGCCTTCCACGCGGCCGACCGCACCTCCTTCGGGCCGGCCGACCTCACCCGGGCGGCCCAACCGGGCACGGCGGTCGTGCTGGCCGGCTGGGGGCCGCCGGAGCGGTGCGCGACGGAGCCGCTGCTGCGGCTCGCGGACCGGCTGGCGGACCGGCGCCCCTCCCCCCGTGCCGACCTGGGCGCGCTGGCCGTGCGGGCCGGGCTGCGGCCGGTCGGCGCGGGGCGGGTCGCCTGCCCCTTCGGGTACGCCGACGAGGCGAGCGCGGTGCGCGGGCTGCTGTCCACCGGCGCCTTCGACGCGGCCGTGCGGGTCACCGACCTCCCGCAGGTGGAGAAGGAGATCGAGGAGGCCCTGGCCCCGTACCGGCGTCCCGACGGCACGGTGTGGATGCCGAACGTCTTCCGGTACGTGGTCGCGCGCGTGGTGTAGGGGCCGGGCGGCTCAGGCGGGCGTCTCCGGGTTGGGTCCGACTCCCGGCTCGGGGGCGTTCGGGTCGGGCCGTTCGATGCCCGCCGCGCGGTAGGCGGCCTCCTCCTCCAGCGTCTCCTCGGCGAGCAGCGCGGCGCTGAGGGCGTCGAGCTTGTCGCGGTGCTCGCGCAGGAGGCGGACGGCGTCCTCGTAGCACTCGTCGACGATCCGGCGCATCTCGGCGTCGACGGTGTCGAGGGTCGCGGGGGCGGCGGAGAGGCCGTACGCCTGCTGGGCGTCGCTCGGGATGGCGGTGAGGCGGCCGACGGTCTCGCTCATGCCCCAGCGGCCGACCATGCCGCGGGCGATGCCGGTGACCTGTTCGAGGTCGCTCTCGGCGCCGGTGGTGATGACGCCGAAGACGACCCGCTCGGCCGCCATGCCGCCGAGGGCGCCGATGATCCGGCCCCGCAGGTACTCCTCCGTGTAGGCGTACTTGTCGGCGTCGGGCGTGGACAGCGTGACGCCGAGGGCGCGGCCGCGGGGCACGATGGTGATCTTGCGGACGGGGTCGGCGCCGGGCTGGAGCATGCCGAGGAGGGCGTGGCCGCTCTCGTGGTAGGCGGTGCGGCGGCGTTCCTCCTCGGGCATGACGAGCGGGCGTTCGGCGCCGAGCTGGACCTTCTCCAGGGCGTCGGAGAGGTCGGACTGGGTGACGGCCCGCTGCTCGCGCTTGACGGCGAGGAGGGCGGCCTCGTTGGCGAGGTTGGCGAGTTCGGCGCCGGTCATGCCGGGGGTGGTGCGGGCGACCTGCTCCAGGTCGACGTCCTTGGCGAGCGGGATCTGCCGGGTGTGGATCCTGAGGATGGCCTCGCGGCCGCCCCGGTCGGGCGGGTTGACGTGGACGATCCGGTCGAAGCGGCCGGGGCGGGTGAGGGCCGGGTCGAGGACGTCGGCGCGGTTGGTGGCGGCGAGCACGATGACGCCCTCGGAGCCGGTGAAGCCGTCCATCTCGGTGAGGATCTGGTTGAGCGTCTGCTCGCGTTCGTCGTGGCCGCCCATGCCGGAGCCGCCGCCGCGGGCCCGGCCGATGGTGTCGATCTCGTCGATGAAGATGATCGCGGGGGCGACCTTGCGTGCCTCGGCGAAGAGCTCGCGGACCCGGGAGGCTCCGACGCCGACGATCATCTCGATGAACTCGGAGGCGGAGGCGGAGAAGAAGGGCACCCCGGCCTCGCCGGCGACGGCCCGCGCGAGGAGGGTCTTGCCGGTGCCGGGAGGGCCGGCGAGGAGGACGCCGCGCGGCATCTTGGCGCCCATCTCGCGGTAGGCCTGCGGGTTCTTCAGGAAGTCGACGACGTCGTTGAGCTCGCCCTCGACCTCGTCGATGCCGGCGACGTCGGCGAAGGTGGTGCGCTTGCCGCTCTCCACCTCGACGGGTTTGGGCGGCTGCTTGCGGCCGAGCATGCCGCCGGCCCCGCCCATGCCGGCGCTCATCCGGCGGGCGATGAAGACCCAGAGGAGGACGAGGAGCAGCATCGGGGCGAGCGAGAGGAGGAGGTTGGCGAGGAAGGACCGTTCCTGCACCACGGGCTCGGCGGTGACGGTCACCTTCTGCTCGGTCAGCTGCGCCCAGAGGTCGTCGTCGGCGAAGGCGGGCCGCTGGGTCTGGAACTTGGTGTAGTCGCCCTTGCCGTCGGGAACCGGCTGCTTCTCCTTCAGCTGGCCCTGGATGGCGTCGCCCTTGGAGTAGATCTTGGTGACGTTCCCGGCGGCGACCTGCTTGTCGAACTCGGTGTACGAGATCGTCGGCCCGTCGCCCTCGTTGAAGAACGACAGCACGACGTTGGCGATCAGGTAGACGACGAGGGCGGTGAGGACGAGGCCGCCCCAGCCTCCCGGCATCCGCTTCTTCGGCGAGGGGGGTGGCGGGGCCCCTTCCGAGCGCCAGGGCTGGTCGGTCCGGTCGCGCGGGGGTACGGGGTTGGCCACTGGGCTCTCCTCGGGGCGGCAGTGGCCTCAGTATCGAAGATCACGACAAAGGCGGCATTCCGGGTGGTCCGGGCGGACGAGGAAGGGCCCGGGGCGGTTTCGGTGATGCGAAACCGCCCCGGGCCCTCCGAGCCGACGGGTGTCAGCCCATGAACTTCTTGAACTCGTCCGGAAGCTCGAAGTCCTGCGGGCCCTGGCCGGCGCCCGGCAGCCCGAAGGCGCCGCCCTGCTGGGCCTGCTCCCGCTTCTCCTGGGCCGCCTGCTCCTCGGCCTTCCGCTTCATCGGGTTGCCGCTCTTGCGCTTGCCCTTGGCCTGCTTGACCTGCTTCTTCTGCCGGCCGGGGCCGCCGCCCATGCCCGGCATCCCGGGCATGCCGGGCAGGCCGCCGCCCTGGGCCATGCGGGACATCATCTTGCGGGCCTCGAAGAACCGCTCTACCAGGCTCTTCACGGCGCTGACCTCGACGCCGGAACCCTTGGCGATGCGGGCGCGGCGGGAGCCGTTGATGATCGTCGGGTCCTGGCGCTCGGCCGGGGTCATCGACTTGATGACGGCCGCGGTGCGGTCCACCTCGCGCTCGTCGATGTTGGCGATCTGCTCCTTCATCTGGCCCATGCCGGGCAGCATGCCGAGGAGCTTGGAGATGGAGCCCATCTTGCGGACCTGCTCCATCTGGGCGAGGAAGTCGTCCAGGGTGAAGTCCTGGCCCTTCTTCGACGCGAGCTTCGAGGCCATCTTGGCGGCCTCTTCCTCGTCGAAGGTCTGCTGGGCCTTCTCGATGAGCGACAGCATGTCGCCCATGCCGAGGATGCGGGACGCCATGCGGTCCGGGTGGAACGCGTCGAAGTCGTCCAGCTTCTCGCCGTTGGAGGCGAACATGATCTGCTTGCCGGTGACGTGCGCGATGGAGAGCGCGGCACCGCCGCGGGCGTCGCCGTCGAGCTTGGACAGCACGACGCCGTCGAAGCCGACGCCGTCGCGGAAGGCCTCGGCGGTGTTGACCGCGTCCTGACCGATCATGGCGTCGACGACGAAGAGGATCTCGTCGGGGCTGACGGCGTCGCGGATGTCCGCGGCCTGCCGCATCAGCTCCTGGTCGATGCCGAGGCGGCCGGCGGTGTCGACGATGACCACGTCGAAGACCTTGGAGCGGGCGTACTCGATGGAGTCCTTGGCGACCTGGACCGGGTCGCCGACGCCGTTGCCCGGCTGCGGGCCGTAGAAGGCGACGCCCGCGCGGTCGGCGACGACCGAGAGCTGGTTGACGGCGTTGGGGCGCTGGAGGTCGCAGGCGACGAGCAGCGGCGAGTGGCCCTGCCCCTTCAGCCAGAGGCCGAGCTTTCCGGCCAGGGTGGTCTTACCGGCACCCTGGAGACCCGCGAGCATGATCACGGTCGGCGCGGTCTTGGCGAACCGCAGTCGGCGGGTCTCGCCGCCGAGGATCGAGACCAGCTCGTCGTTGACGATCTTGATGACCTGCTGGCTGGGGTTCAGCGCCTTGGAGACCTCGGCGCCGAGGGCCCGCTCCTTGACGTTCTTGATGAACGCGCGGACGACGGGCAGGGCGACGTCGGCCTCGAGGAGGGCGATACGGATTTCCCGGGCCGCGCTGTCGATGTCCTGCTCGGAGAGGCGGCCTTTGCCCCGGAGGGACTTGAAAGTCGCGCTGAGGCGGTCGGAAAGCGTATCGAACACGGTGGTCGCGATCCTCGGGTCGGGGCGGATGGTCGCCACCCAGGGTATCCGGACCCGGGGCGCCCCTGTCCTCGCCGGTCGGATCGGCCGGCGAGGTCCTGCTCACCCCAGTGCCTCCTCCAGCGCCCGGGCCAGGTCGATCGCCTCCTCGTCCGGCAGCAGGGAGCCGTCGGGGCGGGTCACGTACAGGGTGTCCACCGCGTTGGCGCCCAGCGTGGAGACGTGGGCGCTGCGGACGCGCACCGCCGCTCCCTCCAGGGCGCGGCCGATCCGGTGGAGCAGCCCCGGGGCGTCCTGGGCGCGGACCTCCAGGACGGTGGCGAGGCGGGATTCGGCGGGGGCGACGGTCACGCGGGGCGGCGGGGCCTGGACGCCGCGGCGGCGCGGGTAGGCGGCCTCGCGCTCGGCGAGGCGGGCGGCGATGTCGAGGGAGCCGTCGAGGGCGCGCAGCAGGTCGGCGCGGAGCCGGTGGCCCTGGGGCAGGGAGCCGTACTCGGCGGCGACCCGCCAGTCGAGGACGAGGACGGAGCCGGGGGCGGAGCCCAGTTCCGTGGGGAGTTCGACGGCGCGCAGGTCGGCGGCGCGGACGGTGAGCCGGTGGAGGGCGAGGACGCCGGCGACGGCGGGCAGCACGCCGGGCTGGTCGGGCAGGGCGATGACGAGTTCGACGCCGACGGGTTCGGGCTCGTCCGGGTCGAGGGGCTGTTCGCCCTGGGTGTGGAGGGCGAGGACGGGTTCTCCGGTGCGCAGGGCCTCGATGGCGAGGCGTTCCTGTTCGGCGCTGGGGGCGGCGGCCTCGGGGTCGGGCAGCGGCTCGCCGGCGAGGACGCCGGTGACGCGTTTGACGAGGTCGGCGACGAGGGAGGCGCGCCAGGCCGACCAGGCGGCGGGTCCGGTGGCCAGCGCGTCGGCCTCGGTGAGGGCGTGGAGGAGTTCGAGGGTGCCGACGGTGCCGACGGCGGCGGCGACGGACTGGACGGTGGCGGGGTCGTCGAGGTCGCGGCGGGTGGCGGTGTCGACGAGGAGGAGGTGGTGGCGGACGACGGTGGCGACGGTGGCGGTGTCGGTGCGGTCGAAGCCGACGCGGGCGGCGAGGTCGCGGGCGATGGTCTCGCCGGCCACGGAGTGGTCGCCGGGCCAGCCCTTGCCGATGTCGTGGAGGAGGGCGGCGACGAGGAGGAGGTCGGGCCGGCCGACGCGGCGGGTGAGGGAGGCGGCGCGGACGGCGGTCTCCACGAGGTGGCGGTCGACGGTCCAGGTGTGGACGGGGTTGCGCTGGGGGCGGTGGCGGACGCGTTCCCAGTCGGGCAGCAGCCGGGTGACGATCCTCTCGGCCTCCAGGGCCTCCCAGACGGGGACGGCGGGGGCGCCGGCGCCGAGGAGGGTGACGAGGGCCTCGCGGGCCTCCGCGGGCCAGGGGACGGGCAGGGCCTTGGCGGTGGCGGCGAGGTGCCGGACGGCGTGCGGGGAGAGCACCAGGCCGTGCTGGGCGGCCGCGGCGGCGGCGCGGAGCGGGAGGACCGGGTCGCGTTCGGGGCGCGCGGAGCGGGCGAGGACGGCCTCGCCGTCCATCTCGACGACGCCCTCGGCGAGCGGGGTGCGTTCCGCGGGCTGTTTCCGTTCGCCGGCGCGGCCGAGGAGGGTGCGGAGCCGGGGGCGGGCGGAGCGGGCCTTGAGGACGCGGCCGACCTCGCGCCAGGTGACGTCGGAGGCGTACGTGACGGTGCCGGCGGCCTCGTACACCTCGCGCAGCAGGGTGTCGGCGTCGAGGAGTCCGAGTTCCTTCGCGACGGCGTCCTGGTCCTGGAGGGCGAGGCGGTCGGTGGTGCGGCCGGTGGCGAGGTGGAGGGCGTCGCGGGCGTCGAGGAGGCGGCGGCGGGCGGTGTCGAGGCCGTCGCGGGGGGCGTCGGCGAGCCAGGAGGCGGCGACGGCGCGCAGGGCCTGGGCGTCGCGGAGGCCGCCGCGGGCCTCCTTGAGGTCGGGTTCGAGGAGGAAGCGGAGTTCGCCGGCCCGTTCGGCGCGGTCGCGGCAGAGTTCGGCGAGCTCGGGGAGGCGGCGGACGGCCTGGTTGCGCCAGTCGGCGAGGGCGGTGGAGCGCAGGGCGGCGGCGAGGGCGGTGTCCCCGGCGAGCGGCCGGGCGTCGAGGAGGCCGAGCTGGACCTTGAGGTCCTCGGCGGCGGTGGCGCGGGCCTGGGCGGGGGTGCGGACGGAGTGGTCGAGGGCGATCCCGAGGTCCCAGACGGGGTACCAGAGGCGGTCGGCGAGGGCGGAGACGGCTTCCTCGGGGGCGCTGCCGTCGTGGAGCAGGAGGAGGTCGAGGTCGCTGCGGGGGGAGAGCTCGGCGCGGCCGTAGCCGCCGACGGCGACGAGGGCGACCCCCGGGGGCGGTGCGGCGGCGGCGAAGAGTCCGGCGAGCCAGTCGTCGGTGAGGCGGGCGAGGGCGGTGCGGCGCTCCGGTCCGGATGGCGTCTTCTCCTGGAGGAGCCGCAGCCGGGCCGCCGCGTAGCCGGATCCCCGGTCTTCGGTCGCGTCCTGCGGTTCGAGGGTGGTCACCGGCGGCTCCTTCTTCGCGGATGGGGCTGCGGAAACGGCCCGGCGGACCGGTGGGGTCCGTCGGGCCGTGCTTCCTAGAGGGCGTCGGGGCCGCGCTCGCCCGTGCGGACGCGGACGGCGGTCTCGACCGGGACGCTCCACACCTTTCCGTCACCGATCTTGCCGGTGCGGGCGGCCTTCACGACGACGTCGATGAGCTGTTCGGCGTCCTCGTCCTCGACCAGGACCTCGATGCGGATCTTGGGGACGAGGTCGACGGTGTACTCGGCGCCGCGGTAGACCTCGGTGTGGCCGCGCTGGCGTCCGTATCCGCTGGCCTCGGTGACGGTGAGGCCGTGGACCCCGAAGGCCTGGAGGGCCTCCTTGATCTCGTCGAGCCGGTGCGGCTTCACGACCGCGGTGATGAGCTTCATGCGTCCACCTTCTTGTTCTCCGTGACAACCGGCGCGGCGGCGGCGGTGGTGCGCCCGGAGGCGCCGCCGCCGGCTCCGCTGAAGTCGTAGGCGGTCTCGGCGTGCTCGACCTGGTCGATGCCGGAGACCTCGTCGTCCTCGCTGACCCGCATGCCCATGGTCTTGTCGATGACCAGGGCGAGGACCGCGGAGGCGATCAGGGAGTAGGCGAGGACGGCGAGGACGCCGACGGCCTGCTTGCCGAGCTGCTCCAGGCCGCCGCCGTAGAAGAGGCCCTTGGCCTCGGACTGGACGCCGCCGGTGGCGAAGAAGCCGACGAGGAGGGAGCCGATGACGCCGCCGACGAGGTGGACGCCGATGACGTCGAGGGAGTCGTCGTAGCCGAACTTGTACTTGAGGCCGACGGCCATGGCGCAGACGAGACCGGCGACGGCGCCGATGGCGATGGCGCCGAGCGGGGAGCAGGAGCCGCCGGAGGGGGTGATGGCGACGAGGCCGGCGACCGCGCCGGAGGCGGCGCCGAGGGTGGTGAAGGAGCCGTGGCGCAGCTTCTCGTAGGCGAGCCAGGCGAGCATGGCGGCGGCGGTGGCGACCTGGGTGTTGACGAACATCACGGCGCCGACGCCGTCGTCGTTGCCGAGCCACGAGCCGGCGTTGAAGCCGAACCAGCCGAACCAGAGGAGGCCGGCGCCGAGCATGACCAGCGGGAGGCTGTGCGGGCGCATCGGGTCCTTCTTGAAGCCGACGCGCTTGCCGATGACGAGGATGACGCCGAGGGCGGCCGCGCCGGCGTTGATGTGGACGGCCGTGCCGCCGGCGAAGTCGATGACGCCCATCTCGAAGAGCCAGCCGCCGGTGCCCCAGACCCAGTGGGCGACGGGGAAGTAGACGATCGTGGCCCAGAGGGTGATGAAGAGGGCCCAGGCGGTGAACTTGACCCGGTCCGCGAGGGCGCCGCTGATCAGGGCGGGCGTGAGGATGGCGAACATCAGCTGGAAGACGGCGAAGACGTACACCGGGATGGTGTAGCCGTCCCAGAGTTCGGTGACGCCGATGCCGCTGAGGCCGAGGTAGTCGGAAGACCAGCCGACGAGGCCGCCGGAGTCGGTGCCGAAGGCGAGGCTGAAGCCGTACAGCACCCACAGGACCGTGACGATCCCGAGGCTGATGAAGCTCATCATCAGCATGTTGAGGGTGGACTTCACTCGGACCATGCCTCCGTAGAAGAAGGCGAGGGCCGGGGTCATCAGCATGACCAGGGCGGAGCAGATGAGCATGAACCCGGTGTTGGCGGCGGACAGCGCGGGGGCGTCTGCTGCCAGGGTCGTGATGGCTGGTGCCATCGGCGTCTCCTCGTCGTCGGTGCGGCCTGTGCGGGGCGGGGCCGGCGGTGAGCGGCGGCCTGAGGGGTGGCCGGTTATGCGCCAGAGATTCGCGCAGCGCGGTTTCCGACGATGCCGCTCGATGTTTCGGGGCAGTGACGAAGGACGGGGGCGTGTTACGTGACCGTGAACACGCGGGTCACGGGGAGGTAACGGGGTACTCTCCCGGCCGGGCGGGCGGGGAGCGGTCCGGGGCCGGGACGCGGACCGGCCGCGCCGGCGTCCGTGTGACCTGTGCGGCGGGGGAGCCGAGTCGGGCAGTACGGGACGTCCGGCGCGGCCGGGGTCGTGGGGCTCGCGGGGGCCGGCGGGGCGGTCAGACGGCCTCGGCGGACTCGGGCAGGAGCAGGGTGAGCCGGTCGGTGAGGTCGACGACTTCGGCGACGTCGCCGAAGTCGCGGGCGGCGGTGTCGACGGTCTTGCGGAGCCGGTTGTTGACCCGTTCGGAGCGGATCGAGCGGGCGACCCCGAGGGCCTTCTCGGCGAGGACGACGGACTGCTCGGGTTCGCGCTTGAGCAGGTGGACGGTGGCCATGCCGATGAGGTTGAGGGCGTACGACCGCTGGTGGTCGGGGTCCTTCTCGAAGAGTTCGACGGCCCGCTCCATGACGGGTTCGGCCAGCGAGGCGTAGCTCGGGGAGCGTCCGGCGACGTAGGCGAGGTCGCGGTAGGAGTGGGAGTTCTCGCCGTTGAGCTCGGCCTCGGTGAAGAAGCGGATCCAGTCGGGCTCGGGTCCGCCCTCGAAGGTGGCGTCGGCGAAGGTGTCCTCGGCCATCCGGACGGCCCGCTTGCACTTGGAGGGCTGGCCCATGTTGGCGTAGGCGCGGGCCTCCATCGCATACAGCATGGCCTGGGTGCGGGGGGTGGCGCAGTCCCGACTGCCGTACTGGGCCAGGTGGATGAGTTCGAGGGCGTCGTCGGGGCGGCCGAGGTGGATCATCTGCCGGCTCATGGACGAGAGGATGTACGAGCCCAACGGCTTGTCGCCGGCTTCCTTGGCGGCGTGCAGGGCGAGGACGAAGTACTTCTGGGCGGTGGGCTGGAGGCCCACGTCGTAGCTCATCCAGCCGGCGAGTTCGGCCAGTTCGGCGGCGACGGTGAACAGGCGCCTGGCGGTGGGGGCCGGCTGGGCCTCCTGGAGGAGGTCGGTGACCTCGTGGAGCTGGCCGACGACGGCCTTGCGGCGCAGTCCGCCGCCGCACTGGGCGTCCCACTTGCGGAACATGGCGGTGGTGGATTCGAGGAGGTCGAGCTCGATCTCGGAGAGCCGGCGGGGGCGGCGCCCGTCGGACGCGGGGTCGGCGGGGCCGGGTTCGCCGGTGGGGGTGGGCACCAGCCAGCGCTGCATGGGCTCGATGAGGGCGGGGCCGGCGGCGAGCTGGAGCGAGGAGCCGAGGAAGCCGCGCCGGGCGAGCATGAGGTCGCTGCGGGAGAACTCGCTGAGCAGCGAGACGGTCTGCGGTCCGGCCCAGGGGAGGTCGACGCCGGAGACGGAGGGGGTCTGGTGGGCGGTGCGCAGTCCGAGGTCCTCGATGGCGACGACGGAGCCGAAGCGCTCGGAGAACAGCTCGGAGAGGATTCTCGGGATGGGTTCGCGGGGCTGTTCGCCGTCGAGCCAGCGGCGCACCCGGGAGGTGTCGGTGGAGATGTGGTGCGCGCCCATCTGGCGGGCCCTGCGGTTCACTTGGCGGGCGAGCTCGCCCTTGGACCAGCCGCTGCGCACGAACCACGAGCCGAGCCGCTCGTTGGGGCGCTTGCCGGCATTCGTACCGTCCGTGCCGCTGCCGCCCACTGGAACGCCCCCATCCACCTGATTGCCTGTCGTGCGAACCCCTATCAGAATGCCGCGTCCCGCGGCTCTCCGCTCGGTGTTCCGACTCCTTCGAACGGGAAACCGGCTTGCCTCCGGCATACCCACCCGTGCACGCCCCTCCGGGGCTTCGGGTACCGAAAGTAATCCTACGATCACCCCTGCCGTGAGGGCGTCACAAGAAACGCCACCATTCGCCACCCCTTCGAATGAACTCGCCGGGGGCTCCACACGATTCACTTGACATGCGACGACCCGGAGTCGGCGGACGGAAGCGCGGAGAGGCGCGCGCCACCGTGCGCACCACCCCACTCGCGACCGTGCGCCACCCTGGGCGACGGATCCCGGGCGGGGCGTCACCGTCCGTGACGCGGGTGCTTCGAGTCGTAACCACCGGCGCGTCCGACCCGTTGGAGGGGGCATGGGCTTCACGATCGGCGGCATCCGTGAGATGCGGTCCGGCTCACGGCGCCGCGCACGCACCACCGAGTGCACCGCGGTGGCCGAGTACACCGGACTCTGGGGCTGGGACGTCCAGCCCGGCGCGCGGGCCGTCTCCGGCCAGTGCTCCTGCGGCGACCGGGCCTGCACGGCCCCGGGCGCGCATCCCCTCTCCTTCGCGTCGCCCGTGCCGGCCGGCGCGGGGCTCGACGACGCGACCAAGGCGTGGGCCGAGTATCCCGGGGCGGCGCTGCTGCTGCCGGTGGGCCGCGCCTTCGACGTGATCGAGGTGGCCGAGGCGGCGGGGCGGCGGGCGCTGGTCCGGATGGAGCGGATGGGGCTGCCGCTGGGGCCGGTCTGCGCGACGCCGAGCGGCCGGGCGCAGTTCTTCGTCGCGCCGGGCGCGGCGGCGGAGCTGCCGCGGCTGCTGTACCGGATGGGCTGGGACGACGCGGATCTGGACCTGCACTGTCTGGGGCCGGGCAGCCACATCACCGCTCCCCCGTCGAACCTCGGCGGGCTGGGTCCGGTGCGCTGGCTGCGGCCGCCGACGCTGGACACGGCGGGGGCGCCGCCGCAGGCCCGGCTGCTGCTCGGCACGCTGGCGTACATGTGCCATCGGACGCACGGCTGACCCGTCCGCGGACGGCGAAGCCGTCGGACCGGCACGAGGAAGGGCCCCCGCTCGTGAGGAGCGGGGGCCCTTGTCCGTGCCGTCGCGGGGTCAGTCGCCGATGAGGGCGTCGACGAAGGCGGCGGGCTCGAAGGGGGCCAGGTCGTCCGGGCCCTCGCCGAGGCCGACGAGCTTGACCGGGACGCCCAGCTCGCGCTGGACGGCGACGACGATGCCGCCCTTGGCGGTGCCGTCGAGCTTGGTCAGGACGATGCCGGTGATGTCGACGACCTCGGCGAAGACGCGGGCCTGGATGAGGCCGTTCTGGCCGGTGGTGGCGTCGAGGACGAGGAGGATCTCGTCGAGCGGGCCGTGCTTCTCGACGACGCGCTTGACCTTGCCGAGCTCGTCCATGAGGCCGGTCTTGGTGTGCAGGCGGCCGGCGGTGTCGATCAGGACGACGTCGGCCTTCTCGGCGATGCCCTCCTTGACCGCGTCGAAGGCGATCGAGGCGGGGTCGCCGCCCTCGGGGCCGCGGATGGTGCGGGCGCCGACCCGGTCGCCCCAGGTCTGGAGCTGGTCGGCGGCGGCGGCGCGGAAGGTGTCGGCCGCGCCGAGGACGACGGACCTGCCGTCGGCGACCAGGACCCGGGCGAGCTTGCCGGTGGTGGTGGTCTTGCCGGTGCCGTTGACGCCGACGACCATGACGACGCCGGGGACGTCCTCGGGGCTCTCGGTGTGGACGGTGCGGTCGTAGTCGCCGAGGAGGGCGATCAGCTCCTCGCGGAGCAGGCCGCGCAGCTCGTCGGGGGTGCGGGTGCCGAGCACCTTGACGCGCTCGCGCAGCCGGTCGACCAGCTCCTGGGTGGGGGCGACGCCGACGTCGGCGGTGAGGAGGGTCTCCTCGATCTCCTCCCAGGTGTCCTCGTCGAGGTGCTCGCGGGAGAGCAGGGTCAGCAGGCCCTTGCCTAGCGAGTTCTGGGAGCGGGCGAGCCGGGCCCGGAGGCGGACGAGGCGTCCGGCGGTGGGCTCGGGCACCTCGATCTCGGGCGCGGGCGGGGCCTCGGCGACGACCGGGTCCTCGACGGCGGCGGGGGTCCCGACCGCTTCCTCGGCGGTCGGGAGGCCGACCTCCTCGACGGTGCGGCGTGGTTCTTCCCGCGGTGTCTCCGCCTCGTCGCCGACGTGCGGCTCGGCGGGCGGAGCGGTGATGGTCGGCGTGGTGGACGGCGGCTCGGCCGGCGGCAGCTGCTTCTTCTTGCGACCGCTGATCACGAGTCCGCTGGTCACGGCGACCGCGACGACCAGAGCGATGACTACAGCAAGGATGAGTTCCATAACGTCATCCAGTATCGGACACGAGCCGCCCGGTGACGCCGTACGCACGCAGCGTGGGTCGCGGGTCGGGGCCGCCCGGCCGTTCTCATCTGACACTCCGTCAGCTATGGTCGCCCCTCGCCGGCTGCCCACCCGCGGAGGGGATCCCATGGCCTTCAGCGTCGTACGCCTCAACCTGGTCGACCCGCGCGCCACCCCCGAATCCCTCGCGGAGCGCTACCGCGCCGCCCTGGAGATGGCGGCCTACGCCGACGGGCACGGGGTGGACACCGTGCAGACCGAGGAGCACCACGGGGTGGAGAACAACTGGCTCCCCTCCCCCTTCGTCTTCGCCGGCGCGGTCTTCGGCGCCACCCGCCGGATCGCGGTCACGGTCTCCGCGATCATCGGCCCGCTGCACGACCCGCTGCGGCTGGCGGAGGACATCGCGGTGCTCGACCTGCTGAGCCGCGGCAGGCTGATGACGGTGGCGGGGATCGGCTACCGGCCGGAGGAGTACGAGGAGCGCGGGGTCGACTGGGGGCGGCGCGGGAAGCTCCAGGACGAGCTCCTGGAGACCCTGCTCGCCGCCTGGACGGGCGAGCCCTTCGCGTACCGGGGCCGTACGGTACGGATCACCCCGCGGCCCTTCACCCGGCCGCATCCGCTGCTGCTGGTCGGGGGTTCGTCGAAGGCGGCGGCGCGGCGCGCGGCCCGGCTGGGGCTGCCGTTCTTCCCGTCGGCGCACCTGCCGGAGCTGGAGGCGTACTACCGGGAGCGGTGCGCGGAGTACGGGACGGAGGGCTGGACGATGATGCCGGGGCCGGTGACGCCGCTGCTGCACGTCTCGGAGGACCCGGACCGGACCTGGGCGGAGTACGGCGAGCACTTCCTGCACGAGGCGCGGACCTACGCCTCCTGGCAGTCGAAGGACATCCGCTCGGCGGTGCGGTCGGCGGCGTCGAGCGTGGCGGAGCTCCGCGCGGAGGGGGTGTACCGGGTGGTGACGCCCGGGGAGTGCGCGGAGCTCGGCCTGGAGAGCCTGGTGCTGCATCCGCTGTGCGGCGGGATGCCGGTGGAGGAGGGGTGGCGGAGCCTGCGGCTGTTTTGCGACGAGGTGCTGCCCCGCCTCGGGCCGTAAGTCGTCCGAGGTCAGCCCATCTCCTCCAGCGCCTTGCCCTTGGTCTCCTTGACGTACCTGAGCACGAAGGGGATCGAGAGCACGGCGAAGACGGTGTAGATGACGTAGGTGCCGGAGAGGTTCCAGTCCGAGAGGGACGGGAAGCTGGCGGTGATGGCCCAGTTGGCGATCCACTGCGCGGAGGCGGCGACGCCGAGGGCGGCGGCGCGGATCCGGTTGGGGAACATCTCGCCGAGGAAGACCCAGACCACCACGCCCCAGGAGAGGGCGAAGAAGAGCACGAAGACATGGGCGGCGACGAGGGCCACGACGCCCTGGGTCTCGGGGAGCTTGCCGTCGACGAGGTCGGCGGAGAAGGCCCAGGCCTCGAAGGCCAGCGCGATCGCCATGCCGACGGAGCCGACGAGGGCGAGCGGCTTGCGGCCGACCCGGTCGACCAGGACCATCGCGATCACGGTGCCGATGATGTTGATGATCGACGTGGTGAACGAGTAGAAGAACGAGCCCGACGGGTCGATGCCGACGGACTGCCAGAGCGTCGAGGAGTAGTAGAAGGCGACGTTGATGCCGACGAGCTGCTGGAAGACGGAGAGGCCGATGCCGACCCAGACGATGGGCAGCAGGCGGAAGCGGCTGCCGGGGGCGAGCAGGTCCTTGAAGGTGGACTTGTGCTCCCTGCGCATGGCGTTCTCGATCTCGGCGACCCGGTGGTCGAGGTCGACGCCCTTGCCCTCGACCTCGGAGAGCACCTCCTTGGCCCGCTCGGTCCTCCCCACGGAGATGAGGAAGCGGGGGGACTCTGGGATGGCGAAGGAGAGCAGCCCGTAGAGGAGGGCGGGGACGACCATCACGCCGAGCATCCACTGCCATGCCTCCAGGCCGCCGATCTCGCCGCGCTGGTCGCCGTCGGCGAGCTGCAGGATGCCGTAGTTGACGAGCTGGGAGATGGCGATGCCGATGACGATGGCGGCCTGCTGGAAGGAGCCGAGCCGGCCGCGGTAGGCGGCGGGGGCGACCTCGGCGATGTAGGCGGGGCCGATGACGGAGGCCATGCCGATGGCGAAGCCGCCGACGATCCGCCAGAAGGCGAGGTCCCAGAGCGCGAAGGGGAGGGCGGAGCCGACGGCGCTGATGGTGAAGAGGACGGCGGAGATCTGCATGCAGCGGATGCGGCCGATGCGGTCGGCGATCCGGCCGGCGGTCGCGGCGCCGATGGCGCAGCCGATCAGGGCGATGGCGATGACCTGGGCGAGGGTCGCGGAGCCGATGTCGTAGCGGTCGCGGATGGCTTCGACGGCGCCGTTGATGACCGAGCTGTCGTAGCCGAAGAGGAAGCCGCCCATGGCGGCCGAGGCGGTGATGAAGATGACGTGGCCGAGGTGGTCCGGATGCGCCGCCCTGCCTTCGGAGGGCGGCGGCGTCGGTTCCTGCGCGGTGTCGGTCACATGGACTCCTCGGTGTGGCGGTCCTTCGGTCCTCTTCCCGGGATCCCGGGAGGCATCCGGTTACCCAGGATTTCCAGTGGCGCACACCTTCCGTCCCCCCACCACTTCAGCGGAGCCGCTGGCTGATCACCTTCGAGACGCCGTCGCCCTGCATGGAGACCCCGTACAGCGCGTCCGCGACCTCCATCGTCCGCTTCTGGTGGGTGATCACGATGAGCTGTGAGGACTCCTGGAGCTCCCGCATGATCCGGATCAGGCGCTGGAGGTTGGTGTCGTCGAGCGCCGCCTCGACCTCGTCCATGACGTAGAAGGGGCTCGGCCGGGCCTTGAAGATCGAGACCAGCAGGGCCACGGCGGTCAGCGAGCGCTCTCCGCCGGAGAGCAGCGAGAGCCGTTTGACCTTCTTGCCGGGCGGCCGGGCCTCCACGTCGACGCCGGTGGTGAGCATGTTGTCGGGGTCGGTGAGCACCAGGCGGCCCTCGCCGCCGGGGAAGAGGCGGGAGAAGACGCCCTCGAACTCGCGGGCGGTGTCGTGGTACGCCTCGGTGAAGACCTGCTCGACGCGCTGGTCGACCTCCTTCACGACCTGGAGGAGGTCGGCCCGGGTCTTCTTCAGGTCCTCCAGCTGCTCGGAGAGGAAGCGGTGCCGCTCCTCCAGGGCCGCGAACTCCTCCAGGGCGAGCGGGTTGACCTTCCCGAGCTGCTGGAAGGCGCGCTCGGCCGCCTTCAGTCGCTTCTCCTGCTCCGAACGGATGAAGGGGCGCGGCCGGTTGCGGGGATCGTCGGGGTCCTCGGGCAGGGTCTCGCCCTCGGCGGGCGGCGACGGCGGCACGGGCTGGTCGGGGCCGTACTCGGCGGTGAGCGCGCCCGTCTCGACCCCGAACTCCTCCAGGGCCTTCGCCTCCAGCTGTTCGATCCGCAGCCGCTTCTCCGCGCCCAGGACCTCGCCGCGGTGGACGGAGTCGGTGAGCTTGTCGAGTTCGGCCTTGAGCTCGCGGCCCCGGGCGCGGGCGGTGCCGAGCCCCTGCTCGCGGTCGGCGCGGGCGGCGGCGGCCGCGGCGCGCTCGCGTTCGGCCCGCTCCAGCGAGACCTCGATGTGGGCGAGGAGGGTGCGGGCTCCGGCGGCGACCGCGTCCGCGACCCGGGCCTCGTGGCGGAGCCGGGCCCGGCGCCGCTCGGCACGCGCGCGTGCGTCGCGTTCGGCGCGGGCGGCCCGGTCGAGGGAGTCGGCGCGGCCGGCCAGGCCCTTGACCCGCTCCTCGTGGGTGCGGACCTGGAGGCGGGCCTCCATCTCGGTCTGGCGGGCGTTGGAGCCGTCGATGGCGAGCCGGTCGCGGACGGAGGTGTCGGGCTCCTCCTCGGCCGGTGCCTCCTCGGCGACGAGCAGCCGTTCGGCCAGTTCCTCGGCCTCGGTGCGGGCGCGTTCGAGGGCCTCCTGGGCGCGGGCGACGGCGGCGGCGGTCCGTTCGGCCTCGCCGGCCGCTCCCCTGGCCTGGCCGGCGAGCCGTCCGAGGGCCTGGGCGACGGACGCCTTCTCCTTCTCGGCGGTGCGCCGGAGGGCGTCGAGCTCCTCGGCGCGGGCGGCGGCGGCCCGGCGGCGCTCGGCGGTCTCCTCCTTGGCGCGGGCCGCCTCCTCGCACCGGACGGCCAGTTCGGCGAGTTCGGCGGCGGCCTCGTCCACCTGGGCCTGGACTTCGAGGAGGCTGGGCGCGCCGGCGGAGCCGCCCTGCGCGTGGTGCGTGCCGAGCAGGTCGCCCTCGGCGGTGACGGCGGTGAGTCCGGGGTGGGCGCGGACGAGGTCGCGGGCCTCGTCGAGGCCGTCGACGACGACGATGCCGTCGAGCAGCCGGCGGACGGAGTCCAGCAGGCCGTCGGGGCCGGAGACCAGTGCGGCGGCGGCGACCGCGCCGGGGGGCAGGGGGCGCGGGGCCGGGTCGGGGCCGGGGGGCGCGGCGAGGATCAGGGTGGCGCGGCCGGCGTCCTGTTTGCGCAGGAGGCGGAGGGCCTCGACGGCGGCGGCGGGGCCGTCGGCGGCGAGGGCGTCGGCGGCGGCGCCGAGCGCGGCGGCGACGGGGACCTCGTGGCCGGGGGCGACGGTGAGGAGTTCGGCGGCGGGGCCGAGGAGCCCGGCGGGGCCGGCGGAGAGCAGGGCGCCGGTGCCGTCCTTGCGGCGGAGCCCGAGCGCGAGGGTGTCGTGCCGGGCGCGGGTGGCGGCCCGGCGGCTCTCGGCGGTGGCGGCCTCCTCGCGGGCGGCGCCGAGCGCGGTCTCGGCGTCGGCGAGGGCCCGGCGGGCCTCCTCGTACCGTTCGGCGTGCTCGGTGTCGGCGGCGTCCAGGCCGTCGACCTCGGCCCTGAGCTGTTCGTACTCCTCCTGGGCGGCGACGGCGCGGTCGGCGGCCTCGTCGCGGGCGGCGGTCAGCCGGTCGATCTCGGCCTGGGCGGAAGCCGCGCGGGAGCGGGCGGCGTTGACCTGGCCGTGCAGCCGGGCGAGGCCCTCGCGGCGGTCGGCGAGGGCGCGGGCGGCGTCCTTGAGGCGGCGTTCCTCGGCGGCGAGGGCCCGCTCCAGCTCGGCCCGGTGGTCGACGGTGTCCTCCAGGGCCCGTTCGGCGGCCTCCAGGGCGGCCTCCAGCTCGGCCTCCTGCTCGCGGACGCGGGCGGCCTCGCGCTCCAGGTCCTCGGGGTCGCGGCCGCGGCGCTCCTCGGCGGGGGCATCGGTGGCGCTCTTCACGCGGGCGTCGGCGAGGGAGACCGTGCCGCGGACCCGTTCGGCGAGCTGGGAGAGGGCGTACCAGCTCTGCTGGGCGCGCTCCAGGCGGGGGGCGAGGGCGCGGACCTCGGCCTCCAGGGCGGCCTCGCGGGCGAGCGCGGTGCGCAGCTCCTCCTCGGTGGTCTCCTTGCGGGCCAGGAGGGCGGCCTCGTCGGCGAGTTCGGCGCGCAGGGCGCGCTGGTGCCGGACGAGGTCGTCGGCGAGGAGGCGGAGGCGGGCGTCGCGCAGGTCGGCCTGGATGACGACGGCGCGGCGGGCGACGGCGGCCTGGCGGCCGAGCGGCTTGAGCTGCCGGCGGAGTTCGTCGGTGAGGTCCTGGACGCGGGCGAGGTTGGCCCGCATCGCGTCGAGCTTCCGCAGCGCCTTCTCCTTGCGCTTGCGGTGCTTGAGGACGCCGGCGGCCTCCTCGATGAAGGCGCGCCGGCCCATCGGGTCGGCGTGCAGCACCGAGTCGAGCTGTCCCTGGCCGACGATGACGTGCATCTCGCGGCCGATGCCGGAGTCGGAGAGGAGGTCCTGGATGTCGAGGAGCCGGCAGGTGTCGCCGTTGATCTGGTACTCGCTGCTGCCGCCCCGGAACATGATCCGGGTGATCGTCACCTCGGCGTAGTCGATGGGCAGGGCGCCGTCGGAGTTGTCGATGGTGAGGGAGACCTCGGCGCGGCCGAGCGGGGGCCGCCCGGTGGTGCCGGCGAAGATGACGTCCTCCATCTTGCCGCCGCGCAGCGACTTGGCGCCCTGCTCGCCCATGACCCAGGACAGCGCGTCCACGACGTTGGACTTGCCGGAGCCGTTGGGGCCGACGACGCAGGTGATCCCGGGCTCGAACCTCAGCGTGGTGGCGGAGGCGAAGGACTTGAATCCGCGGAGCGTGAGGGCCTTGAGGTGCACCCCCGGGACTCTACCCGGGGCGTCGCGTTTCGCCGGTGATCGCGCAGGGCAGACCCTCGGGTGAGGAGGGGTGTGACGCCGGGGGGACGAGAGGTGTCCGCGAGGGGAAGAAGGGGTCGCGAAGGGCGCGACGGTCGTCGGGAAGACGGTCGCGGGGCTGACCGCGGGGACGGCCGCGGGGGAAGAAAAGAAGGGACGCCGAAGCGCCCCTTGCCTATTCAGCTGTTCTCACCTGAGCCCGTCGGAACCATGGGTGTCAGGTGAGCGCAGGCTCCGCCTGGGGTACGTCGAGGTCGATGCGGTCGAGCAGCGACTCGCCCTGATGAGCGGCGGCAGCGGCGAGCGCGTCGTTCTCGGTCTGGATCCGTACGAGCTCGGATTCCAGATCCTGGACGCGCTGCTGAAGCCGTCGCATCTCGGCGAGGAGTCGCGGGTCGGAGCCGCCGACGTAACCGAGAAGCGCCTTTGCCATGATGAGTGGTCCTCCACACTGAGTGACCGACCGATTGCGGTGTGGGTCGTGAGGGATGGATTCGCACCCGCGGTGCTCGGCAGTACCTGAGTCGTGCCGGTGTTCTACTGCCACACAGCTAAGGTGCGCGGGGCTTCCAGAGTCTCACCAAAAAGTTTGACGGTCAACACGATCACGCCCCGATCGGTGTGGCACACGGGGAGTTCGCGGCCGCTTCGCAGGCGGCGGCGCCTCTCGACCCGTGGCTCCGGGGCGTGGCGATCATCCTTACCCGGGCAGCCTTGCACGAGTGTCGAATCTTGGCAACCACCAGGTGCTTCTCCTGTTCACCCACCCGAAACCCGCTCTCCGGCCGGTGCCCGCCGGGGTGTCCGGAGGGCGGGCCGGCACGGGGCGCGGAGGGTTCCCGGGAGCGGGGGTCAGCGGATGGCGAAGCCGTCGTATCCACCTCGGGGGAGGCCCCATATCTCGGTGACACCGTCCACGCGGCCGGGCGTGTCACCGGTCCGCAGCCAGTCGAGGAGGCGGTGGCAATTGTCACTCGGGCCCTCCGCCACCACCTGCACCCGGCCGTCGTCGAGGTTCAGGGCGAAGCCGCTGAGGCCGCCGATCTCCAGGGCGTTTGCCCTGGTGAACCAGCGGAAGCCCACTCCCTGTACCCGTCCGCGCACCCAGGCGGTCATCCGTACGTCGTCGCTCATGGCTGCACGCTAGCGGGCGGATTGCCCGAACAGCACGTCGCGGCGGCTTCCCATGGCGTACAGTCCGACGGAATGCGCCTCACCCGCACGGGTGCACACCTCTCGGCCGTCCGTACGCAGCGTCACGCTCCACGGAGAACCATGCCGAAAGCAAAGGCCGCAAAGATCCGGCTTCGAGAGCGCCGCTCCGAAGATCCAGCAGAGAGCCAGCTCAGGGAGGCAGGCAGATGGGACGCCACCGTCGCTCCGGCGCCGCGCCCGCCGAGGCAGACTACGCGACCGGCGCCGACCGCGATCACGGGGGTGCCCGTCGCAAGCGGCGCGGCCGCCCGGTCCGTACCGGACTGATCGGCGCCTCGGCGGCGGTCGCCGTCGGCGCCGTCGCGGTCGCCACCGGACTCCTCCCCGGCGGGGAGACCCTCACCGCCGGCAGCGTGGGCAGCAGCAGGCCCGCCGCCACGGAGACCCGGCAGGCCCCGGAGCTGACCACCCAGGGCGGCGCGACCCGCACCCCGGCCGACGCGACGACCGGTACGGGCAAGGGCACGGGCACGCCGGCCCCGAAGAAGTCCGCGGCTCCGGCCTCCCCCAAGGCCACGCCCACCCCCACCAAGACCGCGACGCCCTCCCCCACGCCGTCGAAGACGCGCACCGAGGCCCCCGCGCCCGCCACCACCCCGGCGAAGCCGAAGCCGAAGCCGGAGCCGGAGCCGTCGAAGGCCCCGGCCACCACCCGGGCCGCCGCCCCGGCGCCCGACCCCACCACCGAGGCCCCGGCCGAGGAGGCGACGGCCGCCGGCTCCACCGCCGACCGCGCGGACGCGGCCGAGGCCGAGGTGCTGCGCCTGGTGAACGTCGAGCGCGGCAAGGCCGGCTGCTCCCCGATCCAGCCCTCGGACGGCCTCGCCCGGCTGGCCGGCGCCTTCAGCGCCGACATGGCCGCCCGGAACTTCTTCGACCACACCGACCCCGACGGCACCTCCCCCTGGTCCCGCGCCCAGGCGGCCGGCATCACCGGCCTCGGCGCCGAGAACATCGCCCGCGGCCAGGTCGACGCGACCGCCGTGATGGTCTCCTGGATGAACAGCGACGGCCACCGCGCCAACATCCTGAACTGCGACTTCACCACCCTCGGCGTCGGCGTCCACTTCGGCGACGGCGGCCCGTGGTGGACCCAGGACTTCGGCTACTGAACCGGCCCCTCCCACGGTTACCGTGGGAGGTATGACCGACGATCTCGCCTTTGACGTCTTCGCGCGGGGGTGTGCCTCGCGGGTGACGCTGGAGCACGTCACGGGACGGTGGGGCAGCCTCACCCTGGGCGCCCTGCACGAGGGGTCCTTCCGCTTCAACGAGCTGCGGCGCCGGGTGGACGGCGTCAGCGAGAAGATGCTGGCGCAGACGCTGCACGCGCTGGAGCGGGACGGGCTGGTGCACCGCGAGGCGCAGCCGGTCAATCCGCCCCGGGTCGACTACCGGCTGACCCCGCTCGGGCGGGACGTCGCCGAGCGTCTGGTCGGTCTGATCGCGCTGGTGGAGGGGCGGATGCCGGAGGTCGTCGCGGCGCGGGCGACGTACGACTCCGAGCGCGCCGCCACCGGCCGGGCCGTCACGGGCTGACCGCTCAGACGCGCGGCGGGCGCTGGCAGCGCGGGCAGAAGTAGCTGGAGCGGTTCATCCAGGCGCGGCGGCGCATCGGCGTGCCGCAGCGGCGGCAGGGCTCGTCCTCCCGCCCGTAGGCGTCGAGCGAGCGGTCGAAGTAGCCGGACTCGCCGTTCACGTTCACGTAGAGGCTGTCGAAGCTGGTGCCGCCGGCGGCGAGCGCCGCGTTCATCACGTCGCGGACGTGGCCGAGGAGTTCGGCGGAGCGCGGGCGGGTGAGGGTGGCGGTCGGCCGGTCGTAGTGCAGCTTCGCCCGCCACAGGGCCTCGTCGGCGTAGATGTTGCCGACGCCGCTGATCAACGACTGGTCGAGGAGCGCCCGCTTGATCGTCGTGCGCCGCAGCCGGAGCGCGGCCTGGAAGGCGGCGTCGTCGAAGGCGGGGTCCAGCGGGTCGCGGGCGATGTGCCCGATGACGTCCGGCAGCCCGTCGGTGCTGTCGGGGGCCGTGTCGTGGAGCGAGAGCCCGCCGAAGGTGCGCTGGTCGACGAAGCGGAGCTCCGTACCGGTCGCGTCGTCGAAACGGATGCGGATCCGCAGGTGCTTCTCGGCCGGGGCGTCCTCCGGCTGCACCAGGAGCTGCCCGCTCATCCCGAGGTGGCCGAGGACCGAGGTGCCGGCGTCGGCGAGCGGCAGCCACAGGTACTTGCCGCGGCGCCGGGCCGGCTCGAAGCGGTGCCCGGTGAGCCGTGCGGCGAAGTCCGCGCCGCCCGCCGGGTGGCGCCGCACGGCCCGGGGGTGGAGCACCTCGACGGCGGCCACGGTCCGGCCGGCGACCCAGCGCTCCAGTCCGCGCCGGACGACCTCGACCTCGGGCAGCTCGGGCACGGGACTCCTCCGGAGGGGTACGGGTGGTGGTCCTCGCAGCCTACCGCCGGCGGACGGCGGCCGGGGCTCTCCGGAAACGGCTCCGCCCGCCCCTGGCGGGGGCGGGCGGTGGGATTCCGCTGAAGGAGGCGGGAGGCCGCCGGCGCGAGGTGCGGTCAGGCGGTGGCCGGGGTGGCCCCGTCCGTCCGGTCCTGCTCGCCGGCCTCGCCGGTCGCGCCGGCGTCGGCGGCGGCCTTGGCCGCCGCCGTCCGCTCGTCCGCGGCGGCGCGGATCGCGCGCCACGCGGACTCGGCGGCCTGCTGCTCCGCTTCCTTCTTGCTGCGGCCGGTGCCGGTGCCGTACGAGACACCACCGACGCGGGCGGCAGCAGTGAAGGTCTTCTCGTGGTCCGGGCCCTCCTCGGAGACGAGGTACTCCGGGACACCGAGCCCTTCGGCCGCGGTGAGTTCCTGGAGACTGGTCTTCCAGTCCAGGCCGGCACCGAGGTTCGAGGACTTCTCGATGAGCGGGTCGAAGAGCCGGTGCACCAGCTCGGACGCCGCGTCGAGGCCCTGGTCGAGATAGACCGCGCCGATCACCGCTTCGAGGGTGTCGGCGAGGATGGATGCCTTGTCCCGGCCGCCCGTGCCCTCTTCGCCCCGGCCCAGCCGGATGAAGGAGCCCAGGTCGAGGCCGCGCCCGACGTCCGCCAGCGCACGCGAGTTGACCACCGCGGCCCGAAGCTTGGCCAGCTGGCCTTCGGGCAGATCGGGGTGGGTGCGGTAGAGGGTGTCGGTGACCACCAGGCCGAGCACGGAGTCCCCGAGGAACTCCAGCCGCTCGTTGGTGGGCAGACCGCCGTTCTCGTACGCGTACGAGCGGTGGGTCAGCGCACGCACCAGAAGGGCGGACTCGAGGTGATACCCGAGCCGCCCTTCCAGAAGCGTGTGGGACGAGGCGCTGTTGATGTTGTCAGACATCGTGCCTCTCACCAGCCCGCTCAGACCGCGAGGACCTGGCGCTTGTTGTAGGTGCCGCAGCTCGGGCACGCGATGTGCTGCAGCTTCGGCTCCTGGCAACGCTCGCACGAAACCAGGGTGGGGACCGCAGCCTTCCACTGCGACCGGCGGTGGCGCGTGTTGCTGCGCGACATCTTCCGCTTCGGAACAGCCACGGCTACTTCTCCTGCTTCTCGTCGACACCGGTAGCGGCGTCGCTCATGTTGTCCTTCTCGTCGGCTCCCAGCGAACCGGCGAGTTCCTGCAGTGCCGCCCAACGGATGTCGGTGGCGTCGTGGTGGTGGTCGGGGTGGTCGTTCAGGTTGATTCCGCATTCGGAACACAGACCCGCACAGTCCTCCCGGCACACCGGCTGCATCGGCAGAGCGAGCACCACGGCGTCACGCAGCACGGGTTCGAGGTCGAACATGCCGTCCTCGAGGGGGGTCATGCTCTCGTCTTCATCGTCCTCGTCGTCCGCGACCGCTTTGACACGGCCCCGGTCGTCGGAGTCGGGGTACGAGAACATCTCCTGGAAGTCCGCGTCGAGCTCCAGCTCGACGGGCTCCAGACACCTTACGCACTCCCCCTCGGCCGATGCACGGGCGGTGCCTGTGACAAGCACCCCTTCCATGACCGACTCGAGTCGGAGCTCGATCTCCACCGGAGCGCCCTCGGGCACTCCGACGACCCCGGCGACGCCGAGATCGGCGGGCGCGTCGACCGTGCGGGAGATCCGCTGGAGGGCACCGGGACGCCGCCCCAGCTCGTGCGTGTCGAACACGAGGGGGTTGCGGTGGTCGAGGCGCGTGCTCAGGGTTCTTCCTGCTTTCGGATCGTTCGCGTCGCAAGTTCAGGGGCTGCCGCTTGCGGGCAGCAGGGATCGCGGGCATACACGCGACCGAAGAGCCAGGATACTGGACGCTTCGCCCAGGGCCCAATCCGGCCCCTCCGGCGCCCTCCGGCTACTGCTGGCCCTGCTCGTAGCGGCGCAGCTGCTCCAGGTCGATCATGCTCGTGTCGAAGAAGCTGGTCTCGTCGAGCGCGGCCGGCTGGGGCTGGACCTGGGGCTGCTGCTGGTAGCCGTACGGATCCTGCTGCTGGTAGCCGTACGGGTCCGCCTGCTGCGGCTGCTGGTACGCGTAGGGGTCCTGCTGCTGGTAGCCGTACGGGTCCGCCTGCTGGGGCTGCTGGTAGCCGTACGGGTCCTGCTGGGCCGGGATCTGCGCGGCGACGGGGGCGGGGGCGGCGACGGGGGCGGCCGGCGCCGGGTCGGCGAGCTCCGCGAGGCCGGCGAGGTAGTCGGCGTCGCTGGTGTGCACGGAGTGGCCGAGGCCGTCCTGGGCGGCCATGTGCTCGCCGAGGTCGTCGGTGGCGATCCGGCCGTGCAGCTTCTGCCGGCCGCGGCCGACGGCCTCCAGGGTCTTGGAGAGGACCGCCTCGAAGGCGCCCAGCTTGGCGTCCACGTACTCGTCGGCGCGGGCGATGAGGGTCTGCGGGTCCGCGCTGTACTCGGGGGCGTCCTCGTCGGCGTAGCCGTGCTCGTCCAGGCCGGGGCCGCGGCCGAGCAGCTTCTCGCGGCCGCGGTCGACGGAGCCGATGGTCTTGTTGAGGACGACCTCGAAGTTGGCGAGCTTGGAGTCGACGTACTCGTCGGCCTCGGCCCGGACCTCCTCGGCCTCCCGGCGGGCCTCGGAGAGGATCCGGTCGGCCTCCTCCTGGGACTGCCGGGCGATCTGGGTGTCGGAGACGATCGTGCCGCGCTCGGCGTGGGCGGCCTCGATGATCCGCTCGGCCTCCTGGCGGGCCTGCTCGACCATCTGCTCGCGGCCGCCGATGAGCTCCTGGGCCTGGGCGAGGGAGTTCGGCAGGGCGTCCCGCACCTCGGCGAGGAGGGCGAGCAGATCGGCGCGGTTGACCACGCAGGAGGCCGACATGGGCATCGAGCGGGCGCCTTGTACGGTCGCGACGATCTCGTCGAGCTTCTTCTGCACGTCCACCGGGTGCTCGCCACTCTCTACAGCTGGATGGAGACGGACGGGACGACTGTAAGGGCAGTCGTGGCCCGTCCGACACCAGGTGACGGAGCGTCAGCGGCGGTGGCCGCGCGTCACTTCCCGCGGAGCCGCTCGGTCAGCCGGCCGAGGACCGGCGCGGGCACCAGGTGGGAGACGTCCCCGCCCCAGGCGGCGACCTCCTTGACCAGCGAGGACGACAGGAAGCTGTACGTCGGGTTGGTGGGCACGAACAGCGTCTCGACGCCCGAGAGGCCGATGTTCATCTGGGCCATCTGGAGCTCGTAGTCGAAATCGCTGACCGCGCGCAGGCCCTTGACGATGGCGGGGATGTCCCGCTGCTTGCAGAAGTCGACGAGCAGGCCGTGGAAGGACTCCACCTCGACGTTGCCGAAGTCGGCGGTGACCTCGCGGATCAGCTCGATCCGCTCGTCGACCGCGAACAGGCCCTTCTTGGACTGGTTGATCATCACCGCGACGTGCACGACGTCGTACAGCTTGGAGGCGCGGGCGATGATGTCGAGATGTCCGTTGGTGATGGGGTCGAACGACCCCGGGCAGACGGCGCGGCGCACCCTGGTTCCCTCGCTCTCCGGTCCGGTCATCGTGCGTCTTCGCACGTAGAGGCGGCGCGACCGTACCAAAACGTTCCCTCGCCGTAGCGACGGGACCGCAGTGGTTCGAAGCCGTCCGGCCAGCCGAAGGCGCCGCCTCGGGTGCTGCGCTCCACGGTGACGACGGCATCCTCGCTCAGCCAGCCCCCTGAGCGCAGTGTGAGGAGGATCTCCCGCAGTTCGTCGTCCGGGACCGCGTAGGGCGGGTCGAGGAAGACCAGGTCGTACGGCTCGGCCGGGGCCGGTCCGGTGACGACCTGCTCGGCCTTGCCGGTCCTGGCCTCGGCGCCGGGCAGGCCGAGGGTCCGCACGTTCTCCCGGACGGTGCGGGAGGCGCGGGCGTCGGCCTCGACGAGCAGCGCGTGGGCGGCGCCGCGGGAGAGCGCCTCCAGGCCGACGGCTCCGGAGCCGGCGTACAGGTCGGCGACCCGGGCCCCCTCGATGCCGTGGAGCGCCTCCCAGGTGGAGAAGAGGCCTTCGCGCGCCCGGTCGGAGGTGGGGCGGGTGCCGTTGCCCGGGGGCACGGCCAGGCGCCGTCCGCCGGCGGTGCCGGCGATCACGCGGGTCATCGGTTTCCTCGTCCTGCGTCGTCCAGTGCGTACGCCCCAGGATATGGCCGTACGGGCCGGGGGCCCGGTCAGCCCTTCTCCAGGTACTCCTCCCGCTCCTCGCTGAGCAGGGCGTCCAGGGCGGTGCGCAGCCCCGGGTGGGCGTCGAGGTCCGGGTCGGCGAGGACGAGGGCGGTGGCCTCCTCGCGGGCGGCGGCGATGACCTCCTCGTCCTCGATGACGGTGAGGACCCTGAGGGAGGAGCGGACGCCGGACTGGGCCTGGCCGAGGACGTCGCCCTCGCGGCGCTGTTCGAGGTCGATGCGGGAGAGCTCGAAGCCGTCGAGGGTGGCGGCGACGGCGGCGAGGCGCTGCCGGGCGGGGCTCGCCTCGGGCATCTCGGTGACGAGGAGGCAGAGGCCGGGGGCGGAGCCGCGGCCGACCCGGCCGCGGAGCTGGTGGAGCTGGGAGACGCCGAAGCGGTCGGCGTCCATGATCACCATGGCGGTGGCGTTGGGCACGTTGACGCCGACCTCGATGACGGTGGTGGCGACGAGGACGTCGAGCTCGCCGGCGGCGAAGCGGCGCATGACGTCGTCCTTGTCGTCGGGGTGCATGCGCCCGTGCAGGACGGCGATCCGGAGGCCGGCGAGGGGGCCCGCGCCGAGCTTCTCGGCGACGTCGAGGACGGCGAGCGGGGGCCGCTTCTCGGCCTCGTCCTCGGCGGAGGGCTTGCGCTTGGCGGCCTTCTTCCGGTCCTCCTCGTCCCCGATGCGGGGGCAGACCACGTACGCCTGGTGCCCGTTGCCGACCTCCTCGCGGACCCGCTCCCAGGCGCGGGTGAGGAAGTGCGGCTTGTCGGCGGCGGGGACGACGTGGCTGGCGATCGGGGAACGGCCGGCGGGGAGCTGGTCGAGGACGGAGGTCTCCAGGTCGCCGAAGACGGTCATGGCGACCGTCCGGGGGATCGGGGTGGCCGTCATGACGAGGAGGTGCGGGGGCTGTTTGCCCTTGCCGCGGAGCGCGTCGCGCTGTTCGACGCCGAAGCGGTGCTGCTCGTCGACGACGACGAGGCCGAGGTCGTGGAACTTGACCTTGTCCTCGATGAGCGCGTGCGTCCCGATGACGATCCCGGCCTCGCCGGTGACCAGGTCGAGCAGGGCCTGCCGGCGTGCGGCTGTGCCCATGGAGCCGGTGAGCAGCACGACCTTGGTGGCCCGCTCGGCCCCGCCGAGCATGCCGCCCTCGGCGAGCTCGCCCATCATCTCGGTGACCGACCGGTGGTGCTGCTGGGCGAGGACCTCGGTGGGGGCGAGCATCGCGGCCTGTCCCCCGGCGTCGACCACGGCGAGCATGGCCCGCAGGGCGACCATGGTGTTGTGCGTCACGGTGAAGTGATCGGTCACGTAGGCGTGGCTGGGATGGGCGACGCTGATGCACTGCACAGGCTTGCGGCCGACGTGCTCGACCGCGCGGATCGCCCGCCGGAAGCTGTCGTACTTCGGCCTCGGGCCCATCCGGCGGGCCTTCCGGGCGAGCCGGAACGGCGGGTGGTCCTCCGGGAGCGCGATCGAGACGTGGAACGCCTCGCGCTCCGGCAGCACGCGTGCCCGGCCGCCCAGTGAGCGGACCAGCCAGGCCACGTCGTCGGCGAGCCTTCTGGAAGCCGAGCAGAACGACACGCTCAGCCCTTGGGCGTCCACGGTGCCGTCCGTGTCCATGAGTCCCTGCAGGACCGCGAGACGGTTCTTGACCGAGGTGTTCCTGAAGGGGGCCGGCAGGAACTTGTCGTGCGGCGAGACCCCCCAGAGGCCCAGTTCCCGCAGGACGCCGATCACCGGATTGCGCCGGATTCCCCCTTCCGGGGCCTGCGTTCCGATGGTGTGGTCGAAGCGCGAGCCGGGGACGGGCACGACGACGCGGTCCTGAGCCGGAGCGGAAGTCACCGCGGTCAGGATCTCCTCGTCCGCCGTCGAGAGCCGCAGGTCGCGCCGGAAGGACCCGTCTCCCAGCAGCACCCCGAAGACGTAGGGGTCGAGGGGCGGTTCCGTGCCGTCGCCGAGGTCCACGGGGGTGGCCACCGGGAGGTACCACTTCGACGAACCGTCGGCCTTGGACGTGTCCGCGCGGATCTCGCGGGTCGTCATGACCTTCGGCTCCTGCCCCCGGTCCCAGGCGCAGCTCGTCCCGACGATCCACAGGTGCTCGTCGTCGCACTCGACGGAGGTGCCGTCCGAGAGCACGAGACGCCAGACGTCCCGCTCCCCCTGGGGGTAGACGCCGTCGACCGTGCTGATCTCTCCGCTGGGGACCACGATCTCGTCGCCGGGGGAGATCTCTCCCATCGTCCTGAACCCCGCGGGGGTGAGGACGAGGGCGTCGAGGGGCTGCGCTTTGCCCGAGCCGACCTCGCCCTGGAGGAGGCGGTGCATGGGGTGGTCGGTGGCGAGGTCGTCGAAGATCTCCCGGGAGACCTTGTTCTGGCCGTCGGTGAGGGTGAAGGGGAGCTTGGCGTCGAAGGCGGTGAGGAGGCCGTCCGCGGCGGGGCGGCGGGGGACGGCGGGGAGCTGGGTGTCGGCGTGCCGGCGGCGGGCGAGGGCGACCTGGAGGACGAAGGCCTCGTCCCACTTGAGGCGGTCGCGGGCGGCGGCGACGTCGGCCTTGGTGCGGGGGCGGTGGATCAGGTTCAGGGCCTCGGGGAGTCCGACGAGGCCGCGGCCCTCGCGGAGCGCCTCGGGGAGCGGGTCGACGGCGTCCGCGGCGCCGGGCAGGACGGCGTCGACGGCCTTGGCGATCTTCCAGGACTCCATCCTGGTGGTGGCCGGGTAGATCGGGATGAGGGCGCCGGCCCAGGTGTCCACCGCCACGTCGCCTTCGCCGCGCAGGAGTTCGTAGGCGGGGTGGGCGAGCTGGAGGCGGCGGTTGAAGAGCGAGACCTTGCCGGAGAACATCGCGCGGGTGCCGGGCACCAGGTCGTGGTGCGGCTTGTGGACGCCCTTGCCGAAGAAGACCAGCTGGAGGCGGCCGGAGCCGTCGGTGATGGTCACTTCGAGGCGCTGGTTGCGGCCCTTGGGTCCGTTGAAGGTGTGCACCCGGGCGTCGGCGACCTGGGCGACGACCGTGACGTGCTCGTCGAGGGGGAGGTCGGAGAGGGTGGTCAGCTCGCCCCGCTCCGCGTACCGCCGGGGGTAGTGGTGGAGGAGGTCGCCGACCGTGTGCAGGTCGAGGGCCTCGGCCAGGACCTTGACGGTGGCGGGGCTGAGGGATTTCTTGAGGGGTTCGTCGAGCGCGGACACGCGTCCCATTGCACACCACGACGCCGACAATCGGGGCGAGGCCCGTGGACGGCCTTCCGGAGGGCTCCGGCTACTCGACGCCGATGAGCAGCGGCGGGGCGCCTTCGCCCGCGTGGTAGGTGACGGTGTCGACGGCGAGGTAGCCGCGCCGGACGTGGGTCTCCAGGAGGGCGGCGAGGCCGGGCGGGGTGCCGTCGGCGACGACGAGGGTGACGAGTTCGCCGCCGGCCTGGAGCATCCGGTCGAGGACCGTGCGGGCGGTGTCGGTGAGGTCCTGGCCGATGACGGCGACGTCGCCCTCGATGAGGCCGAGGACGTCGCCGGCCTGGCAGACGCCGGCGCTGGTGAAGGACTGGCGCTCGGCGACGGCGAGTTCGGCGTAGCGGGTGGCGCCGGCGGCGGCGGTCATGGCGACGACGTCCTCGTCGAAGCTGCGGTCGGGTTCGTGGACGGCGAGGGCGGCGATGCCCTGGACGGCGGCCCGGGTGGGGATGAGGGCGACCCGGATGCCCTCGGCGCGGGCCCGTTCGGCGGCGGCCGCGGCGGCGGACCGCAGGTCGGTGTCGTTGGGCAGGAGGACGACCTCGCGCGCGTGGGCGCGGCGGACGGCGGCGAGGAGGTCGTCGCCGGCGGGCGGTTCGCCGGGCCGGGCCTGGACGGTGGTGGCGCCGGCCTCGGCGCAGAGCCCGGCGAGTCCTTCGCCGGGGAGGACGGCGACGACGGCCCGGTGGGCGCGTTCCCCACGCGCGCGTGCGGGTGCCCCGTCCGGGCGGTCGGCCTCCGGCGCGGGGGCGGCGCTCGCGAAGTGGGTGATGCGGATCCGGTGCGGGCGGCCCGCCTCGATCCCGGCCTCGACGGCGGCGCCCGCGTCGTCGACGTGGACGTGGACGTTCCAGAGCCCGTCGCCGCCGACGACGACGAGGGAGTCGCCGAGGGCGTCCAGCCGGGCCCTGAGGAGTTCGACGGCGGCGTCCTCGGCCTCCAGGAGGTACAGGACCTCGTAGCCGGGCCCCTCGCCGCCGGGCCCGCAGGTCTCCTCCGGGGCGGGAGCCCGGGCGGGGGCGGGGGACGGCGGCAGGGTTTCCGGCGCCCGTCCGGTCACCGTCTCCACCAGTGCGCCGAGGACGGCCACCAGGCCCTGTCCGCCCGCGTCCACGACCCCGGCGCGGCCCAGCACGGCCAGCTGGCCGGGGGTGGCCTCCAGGGCCGTCCTGGCCCCCTCGTAGGCCCTCCTGGCCACGTCGGGGAGGGTCCCGCCGTCCGCGCAGCCGGCCGCGGCGGCGGTGGCGACGGTGAGGATGGTGCCCTCCTCGGGGCGGGCGACGGCTTCGCGCGCGGAGACGGCGGCGGCGGCGAGGGCGCGGGCCAGGTGGTCGCCGTCGGCGCCCTCGGCGAGCACGCCGGCCATGCCGCGCAGCAGCTGGGAGAGGATGGTGCCGGAGTTGCCGCGGGCTCCGAGGAGCGCGCCGTGGGCCATGGCCCGGACGGCGTCCGCGGTGTCGGGGGCGGAGGCTCCGGGGGCGGCGAAGACGGCCTCGACGGCCCGGTGGGCGGCGTCGGCGGTCAGGTGCAGGTTGGTGCCGGTGTCGCCGTCGGCGACGGGGAAGACGTTGATGGCGTCGATCGCGGCCCGCTCCCGCCCGAGCGCCTCGGCCGTCCGCGCGCTCCAGGCCCGGACCGCCCCGGCGTCGAGGACGAGACGCTCGTCACTCCGGGCGGCGGGGTCGAAGGGCTGCGGGGCTCGCGACAACGGGGGTCCTCCTTCGGCGGTGAAGCTCCCCGCAGGGTAGACCGGGGCCCGTCGGCTCCGGGGGCCGGGACGGAGTCGGACCGGACCGTGGTAGTTTCGTTCCACCGGAGCGGTCGTTGTATGCTGCTTCGGTTGCCCGGCACTCGCCGGGCCATCCCCGGCAAGCCACTTCAGACTCCTGATTCCGGTGCGCCGGATCTCACTGTAAATCTGAAGTCTTTGGAGTGACCCGTGGCTGCCAACTGCGACGTCTGCGGCAAGGGGCCGGGCTTCGGCAACAACATTTCGCACTCGCACCGCCGTACGTCTCGTCGCTGGAACCCGAACATCCAGCGTGTGCGTGCCGTGGTCGGTCGGACGCCGAAGCGGCTCAACGTCTGCACCTCGTGCATCAAGGCCGGCAAGGTCTCGCGCTAATCGCGACGTTTCCGAGTCGTAGCGCAGCCCCTGCGGTTGCCTTGAAAGGCCGGTCCACCTCGGTGGACCGGCCTTTCGCCTTGCCCGTGTGACGGAGGGCGGGTCCGGCCTCGGGGCCGGGCCCGCCCTTCGCCGTGTCAGCGGCGGCGCCACCCGTGGTCCACGGGCCCGATGCCCTCCCCCAGGGCGAAGCCCGCGGCGATGGCGCCGGTCACGTACGCCTTCGCCTCCCGTACGGCCTGCGGCACGGGCAGCCCCTTGGCCAGGCCCGAAGCGACCGCCGAGGCGAGGGTGCAGCCGGTGCCGTGGGTGTGCCGGTTGTCGTACCGGGGGGCGTGCAGCCAGTGCTCCTCGGTGCCGTCGGTGAGGAGATCCACGACCTCGGCGGCGTCCCCGGGCAGGTGGCCGCCCTTGATGAGCGCCCAGCGCGGTCCGTGGCCGAGGATCGCGTCGGCGGCCCGGCGCATCCCGTCCTCGTCCTCGACCACGATGCCCGTGAGCTGGGTCACCTCGTCCAGGTTGGGCGTGGCGACCGTCGCGGTCGGCAGCAGCCGTTTCCGTACGGACTCCAGGGCGGAGGCCGCGAGCAGCGGGTCGCCGTGCTTGGAGACGCCGACCGGGTCGACGACCACGGGCGCGTCCGTGCCCGCGAGGAGTTCGGCGACGGTCTCGACGAGCGGGGCGGTGGCGAGCATGCCGGTCTTGACGGCGTGGACGCCGATGTCGTCGACGACGGCCCGGTACTGGGCGCGGACCGCCTCCTCGGGGAGCTCCCAGACGCCGTGCACCCCCCGCGAGTTCTGGGCGGTGACGGCGGTGACCACGCTCATGCCGTGGACGCCGAGGGCGAGCATGGTCTTGAGGTCGGCCTGGATGCCGGCGCCGCCGCCGGAGTCGGATCCGGCGACGGTGAGCACCAGGGGCGGCGGGGTGGTCACTCGGTCTCCCCGAAGTGGTCCCAGCCGCCGGCGCTGTGCCAGGGGGCGCCGTCGACGGTCACCTGGGGCAGCGCGGAGGGGGCGATGACCTCTCCGATGACCTTCCAGCGGGCGGGCAGCTTCACGTCCGGCGGGAAGGTGGCGACGATCGCGTGGTCCTCGCCCCCGGTGAGGACCCACTGGAGCGGGTCGACGCCGACGGCCTGGCCGATGTCGTGCATCTGGCCGGGGATGTCGATGAGTCCGGAGCGCAGGTCGATGCGGACGTTGCTGGCCTCGGCGATGTGGCCGAGGTCGGCGATGAGGCCGTCGCTGACGTCGCACATGGCGGTGGCGCCGAGCCCGGCGGCGGCCGGGCCCGCGTGGTAGGGGGGTTCGGGTCGGCGGTGGGCCTCGACGAAGGCGCGCGGGGAGCGGAAGCCTCGGGAGAGGACCGCGTAGCCGGCGGCGGACCAGCCGAGCCAGCCGGTGTAGGCGACGACGTCGCCGGGCTGGGCGCCGCCCCGGGTGACCGGGTCGGCGTTGCGGAGGTCGCCGAGGGCGGTGATGGAGACCATGATCGTGTCGCCGCGGACGACGTCTCCGCCGACCACCGCGGCGCCGGCGACCTGACATTCGTCGCGCAGCCCGTCCATGAGTTCCGTGGGCCAGGTGACCGGGAGTTCGGCGGGGACGACGAGGCCGAGGAGGAGCGCGGTGGGGACCGCGCCCATGGCCGCGATGTCGGCGAGGTTCTGCGCGGCGGCCTTGCGGCCGACGTCGTAGGCCGTCGACCAGTCGCGCCGGAAGTGACGTCCTTCGAGCAGGATGTCCGTGCTGGCCACCACGCGCCGGTCCGGGGCGGAGACCACGGCGGCGTCGTCGCCGGGCCCGATCCGTACCGCCGGGGTGGAGGTGAGCCGGGACGTGAGCTCCTTGATGAGCCCGAACTCGCCCAGTTCTCCGACTGTGCCCTTCACCGCGTCTCACCTCGTGTCGTCGTGCCGGCCGGCGGTCGGCGGAGCGTCCGTGCGCGCCGCGGGTCGCGGGCCGTCACCGTGCTGGGTACCGTCAAGTTGACCGTCAACTTCTGTCCTGTGTACGCCACACCCCGGGCGCCCCGGAAGGCGCGGGTCTCCCCGCGGCTCGCGGCGACGCGGTACCGTGGCGTCTCTTTCTCCCACAAGATCCTCGTGGCCGCCCTGGAGGTTCCGTGGTACAGGCGTACATCCTGATTCAGACCGAGGTGGGCAAGGCGTCGACCGTCGCCGACACCATCGCCAAGATCCCGGGGGTGATCCAGGCAGAGGACGTGACCGGACCGTACGACGTGATCGTGCGGGCCCAGGCCGACACGGTCGACGAGCTCGGTCGCATGGTGGTCGCGAAAGTCCAGCAAGTGGACGGCATCACGCGCACCCTGACCTGCCCGGTCGTCCATCTGTAGCCCCCGTCTACCCTTGGCCGGTGACCTCTTCCCACCGGCCTCTCGGCCTGCCCGTCCCGGCCGCCGTCCTGCTGCTGGCCGTCACCGGCTGCTCCGCCGGCGCCCAGGCGTCGGTACCGGTGCCGACGCCGCCCGCGGCGGAGGCGGCGCTCTGCCGTGCGCTGGCGAAGGAGCTCCCGGACACCGTGGCGGGGCAGGAGCGGAGCGATCCGTCCCCCGACTCGGAGCTGACCGCCGGGTGGGGTGACGGAGCGATCGTACTGCGCTGCGGGGTTCCCCGGCCCGAAAAGATGAGCGATCCCCAGGCGCGGGCCGTCTCGGCCGAGAACGTCCGCTGGATGCTGGAGCAGCCGGAGGCCGGCGGCCCCCGTTTCACCTCGGTGTACCGGAAGACGTACGTCGAGGTCGCCCTGGACGAGCGGTACGCCCACGACATCGCGCCGCTGGTCGATCTGGCCGCTCCGGTGGACCGGGCGGTGCCGTGCGCCCTGGAGCCCGAGTGCCGTTAGGCCGCGCGGCGGGCCCGGTCCCCCCGGCCGGGCCCTTCCGGCGCTAGCGCAGGCCGGTGGAGCGGGTCAGCGCGGCCTGGACGAGCCGGTCGACCAGCTCGGGGTAGCTCACGCCGCTCTCCTGCCACATGCGCGGGTACATGGAGATCGGGGTGAACCCGGGCATGGTGTTGATCTCGTTGATGACGAAGTCGCCGTCCTCGGTGAGGAAGAAGTCGGCGCGGACCAGGCCCTCGCAGGAGACGGCCTCGTAGGCGGCGACGGCCAGGCGCTGGACCTCGGCGGTGGCCTCGTCGCCGATCGGGGCGGGCACCAGACCGGAGGCCGAGTCGATGTACTTGGCCTCGAAGTCGTAGAAGTCGTGGTCGGTGACCGGCGGGATCTCGGCGGGCACGCTGGCGCGCGGGCCGTCCTCGAACTCCAGGACGCCGCACTCGATCTCGCGGCCGCGCAGCAGCGCCTCCACGATGATCTTCGGGTCGTAGCGGCGGGCCTCCTCGACGGCCTCGTCGAGGCCGGAGAGGTCGTCGACCTTGGTGATGCCGACGGAGGAGCCGCCCCGGGCCGGCTTCACGAAGAGCGGCCAGCCGTGGTCGGCGGCGAACTCGACGATCTTCTTGCGGGCCTCGGCCGGGTTGCGGTCCCACTCGCGCGGCCGGATCACCTCGTACGGGCCGACGGGCAGGCCGTAGGAGACGAAGACCCGCTTCATGTACTCCTTGTCCTGGCCGACGGCGGAGGCGAGGACGCCCGCGCCGACGTACGGGATGCCGGAGAGTTCCAGGAGGCCCTGCAGGGTGCCGTCCTCGCCGTAGGGGCCGTGGAGCACGGGGAAGACGACGTCGACCTCGCCGAGGGCCTTCGGCAGGGAGCCGGGCTCGTGGAGGACGACCTCGCGGTCCGCCGGGTCGACCGGGAGGACCACGCCGCCGGTCGGCGACTCGGCGAGCTGGGCGACGTCCGGCAGGGAGCGCTCGGTGATCGCCATCCGCTCGGGGGCGTCGGCGGTCAGCGCCCAGCGCCCCTCCCGGGTGATGCCGATGGGCAGCACGTCGTACTTGGTCCGGTCGATCGCCTTCAGGACGGCGCCGGCGGTGACGACGGAGATGGCGTGCTCGGAGCTGCGTCCGCCGAAGACGACGGCCACGCGCGGCTTGCGGGGGCTCTGGGTGTTCTCGCTCATATCGCGATGAGCGTACCTTGCGGTGTCCGAACTCCTGAGCGCCCCGCGTGCCGTCCCGCCCGTCCGGACCAGCGGTGCCGGTCCGGCGCGGGCCGGTTCAGCGCCGTTCGGGCTTGGCGCTGCGCGACATCAGTTCCTTGAGGGCGACCGTCGGCGGCTTGCCGTCGTGGACGATGGAGACGACCGTCTCGGTGATGGGCATGTCGACGCCGTGCCGGCGGCCCAGGTCGAGCACCGACTCGCAGGACTTGACGCCCTCGGCGGTCTGCCGGGTGGCCGCGACGGCCTCCTGGAGGGTCATCCCGCGGCCGAGGTTGGTGCCGAAGGTGTTGTTCCGGGAGAGCGGCGAGGAGCAGGTGGCGACGAGGTCGCCGAGGCCCGCGAGGCCGGAGAAGGTGAGCGGGTCGGCGCCCATGGCGAGGCCGAGGCGGGTGGTCTCGGCGAGGCCGCGGGTGATGAGCGTGGCCTTGGAGTTGTCGCCGAGGCCCATGCCGTTGGCGATGCCGACGGCGAGGCCGATGACGTTCTTCACCGCGCCGCCGAGCTCGCAGCCGACGACGTCGGTGTTGGTGTAGGGACGGAAGTACGGGGTGATGCAGGCGGCCTGGAGCCGCTGGGCGACCGTCTCGTCGACGCAGGCGGCGACGGCGGCGGCGGGCTGCCGGGCGGCGATCTCGCGGGCCAGGTTGGGGCCGGTGAGGACGGCCACGCGCGTGGCGGGGACGTCGGCCACCTCGGTGATGACCTCGCTCATCCGCTTGGCGGTGCCGAGTTCGATGCCCTTCATGAGGGAGACGAACACGGTGTCGGGGCCGAGCCGGGGCGCCCAGGCGGCGAGGTTCTCGCGCAGGGTCTGGGAGGGGACGGCGAGGACGGCGAAGTCGGCCCCCTCGGCGGCCTCGGCCGGGTCGGCGGTGGCCGTGATGCCCTTGGGGAGTTCGACGCCGGGCAGGTAGTCCGGGTTGGTGCGGGTGGCGTTGATGGTCCCGGCGAGGGCGGGGCGGCGGCCCCAGAGGCTCACCTCGCAGCCCGCGTCGGCCATCACCATGGCGAAGGCGGTGCCCCAGGACCCGTTCCCGAAGACGGCGGCCCTGGTCACTTGGCGCCCCCTTCTGCGGCCTTGCGGCGCTGGGCCAGGCGGGCGCGGCGCGGGTCGTACGGCTCGGCGGGGGCCTGCTCGCCGCGGACCTCCTCCAGGAGGGCGGTGATGGCGGCCATGATCGTCTCGGTGGCCTCGCGCAGCACCTCGGGGGTGGGCTCCAGGCCGTCGAAGCGGGAGAGGTCGACCGGCGGCCCGGCCTGCACGACGAGCGTCTTGCGCGGGAAGAGCCGGAACTTGTCGGTCTTGGCGTACGGCGGCATCGCGAGGTTGGCGCCCCACTGGGCCACCGGGATGACCGGCGCCTTGGTGAGCAGCGCGACGCGGGCGGCGCCGGTCTTGCCGGGCATGGGCCACATGTCGGGGTCGCGGGTGAGGGTGCCCTCGGGGTAGAAGGCGACGCACTCGCCCCGCTCGATGGCGTCCACGGCGGCGCGGAAGGCGTCCAGGGCGTTCGCGGTCTCGCGGTAGACGGGGATCTGCCCGGTGTTGCGGAGCATGGTGCCGACGAATCCGGCCTTGAAGAGGCCGGCCTTGGCCAGGAAGCGGGGCACGCGGCCGGTGTTGTACTGGTAATGCGCGTAGGAGAGCGGGTCCAGGTACGAGTTGTGGTTGACCGCCGTGATGAAGCCGCCCTCGGCCGGGATGTGCTCCGTGCCGCGCCAGTCCCGCTTGAACAGAACCACCAGGGGGGGTTTGGCGATGACCGCCGCGAGGCGGTACCAGAAGCCGATTCTGCGGCGGGGCACTCGGGGCACCTTTCTCCGGGTCTTGCTGGCAGGGGGTCAAGTGTCGCCCCATGCTCCTGCTCTGTCGAGGACACCGTACGCCCCGGGGCCCGGGCGGTCCCGCCCGGGCGGGACAGAATGGGCGGCGATGAACACGGATGCGGACGACGGCTGGTCCCTGGTCGTACCCCTGAAGCCCCTGGCCCTGGCGAAGAGCCGGCTGGGACCCTCGGCCGGGGAGCTGCTGCGGCCCCGGCTGGCCCTGGCCTTCGCCGAGGACACCGTGGCGGCGGCCCTGGAGTGCCCGGAGGTGCGGGACGTGGTGGTGGTCACGGACGATCCGGCGGCGGGCCGGGCGCTGGCCGCGCTGGGGGCCCGGGTCGTGCCGGACGCGCCGGCGGCGGGACTCAACGCGGCGCTGGCGCACGGGGCCCGGGCGGTGCGGGAGCGGCGGCCGCACGCGCGCGTGGCGGCGCTGAACGCGGACCTGCCGGCGCTGCGCCCGGTGGAGCTGGCGCGGGTCCTCGCCGTGGCCCGGCAATTCCCGAGGGCATTTCTCGCGGATGCCGCCGAAATAGGTACGACATTCCTCTCGGCCGCGCCGGGAGTGGAATTGGAACCGGCATTCGGAGGTCCGTCGCGGCTCCGGCATTTGTCGTCGGGCGCGGTGGAAATCCTGCTGGCCGGCGTGGATTCCGTCCGCCGGGACGTGGACACCGGCGAGGACCTGGCGGCGGCGGGCTCCCTGGGCCTCGGTCCGCGGACGTCGGCCCGGCGGCCGGCGGCGGCCGGATAGGCTGCGGTGCATGCAGGCGACCGCGTACACGTACGACCCCGAGCAGCGCAGCGGCAGCGTGCTGCTCGACGACGGCACCCCGGTGGAGTTCGGGGCGGAGGCGTTCGACGCGGGCGGGCTGCGACTGCTCCGTCCGGGTCAGCGGGTGCGGATCGAGACCGAGCCGGGCGCTCCGGGCGCGGGCCCGCGGATCACCCTGGTGACGCTGCAGACCTTCTGAGCCGTCCCCCGTACGGCACCGGGAACGCGCCGCGGGCCGGGCTCCCGTTGGCGGGAGCCCGGCCCGGCGGACGTGCGACGGTCGTCCTACTTCTTGGCGGCGGCCTTCTTGGCCGGGGTGGTCTTGCGCGCCGTGGTCTTCTTGGCGGGCGCCTTCTTCGCCGTGGCCTTCTTGGCCGGGGCGGTCTTCTTGGCGGTGGCCTTCTTGGCCGGGGCCGCCGGGGTGGCCTTCTTCGCGGCGGCGGTGGTCTTCTTGGCGGCCGCCGTCGTCTTCTTGGTGGCCGCGGAGGTCTTCTTCGCGGCGGCGGTGGTGGTCTTCTTCGCCGGGGTCGCCTTCTTCGCGACGGCGGCGGTCGTCTTCTTCGCCGGGGTCGCCTTCTTGGCGGCGGCCTTCTTGGCCGTGGTGGCCTTCTTCGCCGCGGCCTTCTTGACGGTGGCGGAGGCGGCGCCGGTCAGGCTGCCCTTGGGGGCCTTCTTGACGGAGACCTCGCCGCCCTTGGGGAGCTTCTTCGAGCCGCTGACCAGGTCCTTGAAGCCCTGACCCGCGCGGAAGCGCGGAACGGAGGTCTTCTTGACCCGCACGCGCTCACCCGTCTGGGGGTTGCGGGCGTAGCGGGCCGGGCGGTCGACCTTCTCGAACGAGCCGAAGCCCGTGACCGAGACCCGGTCGCCGGAGACCACGGCGCGCACGATGGCGTCGAGCACGTGGTCGACGGCTTCGGCGGCCTGCTGGCGACCGCCCAACTTGTCGGCAATCGCTTCTACGAGCTGCGCCTTGTTCACGTCTTCCCCTTCGGAGACTTTGCCGGAACGAAACTGTTCAAGCGTTTTCGCACGTTAGGCATGTATATACCGCAAATCAAACACGAAACGGTCTAATCACCCTTGTGCCGCAACGCGGAAGTGCCGTTGCGGAGTTCCTGGTGTCAGTCGTCTTCAGGGAATCGGCCCTCGTCGAGGTCCTTCATCAACCGGTCCAGACGCGTCGCCGCGTCCGCGAGATCGTGCTTCGCCGCGGCCGTGATGACCAGCAGCTTCCGGGACAGCGCCATCCTTACGCCCTCCGGGACTTGCAGTGCGCGCACCCGGGAGTGCGCTTCTTTCAATCGGTCGGCGACTTCCTCGTAGAGCTTGAGTTGGTTGTCGCGTTCCATGCACCGATTGTGCCATCTAGGGCGAGTTGTCGCCCGACAGGGTCTCAACAAGCGACTGCGCCCCCCACCGGAGGGTGGGGGGCGCAGTCTTGGAAAAGCGCTGCTCAGGCCGTAATTGTACGGGGCTTGAAGGACGGCCTGCCCGCCTCGTAGGCCGCGATGTCGGCTTCGTTCTGAAGGGTGAGGCTGATGTCGTCGAGGCCGTTCAGGAGCCGCCAGCGGGCGTTCTCGTCGAGCTCGAAGTCGGCGTCGATCCCGGCCGCCAGGACCTTGCGGGCCTCCAGGTCGACGGTGATCTCGGCGGTCGGGTCGGCCTCGGTCAGCTCCCAGAGGGCGTCGACGGTCACCTGCGGCAGGACCACGGTCAGCAGACCGTTCTTCAGCGAGTTGCCGCGGAAGATGTCGGCGAAGCGGGCCGAGATGACCGTCTTGAAGCCGTAGTTCTGGAGCGCCCAGACGGCGTGCTCGCGGGAGGAGCCGGTGCCGAAGTCGGGGCCGGCCACCAGGACCGAGGCGCCCTGCCGCTCGGGGCGGTTGAGGACGAACTCGGAGTCCTTGCGCCAGGCCTCGAAGAGGCCGTCCTCGAAGCCGTCGCGGGTGACCTTCTTCAGCCAGTGCGCCGGGATGATCTGGTCGGTGTCGACGTTGCTGCGGCGCAGCGGGACGGCACGGCCGGTGTGCGTGGTGAAAGCTTCCATGGTTCCTCAGACCCCCGCGGTGGTGACGGCGTCGGACAGGTCGGCCGGGGAGGCCAGATGGCCCAGCACGGCGGTGGCGGCGGCCACCTGGGGGGAGACCAGGTGGGTGCGGCCGCCCTTGCCCTGCCGGCCCTCGAAGTTGCGGTTGGAGGTGGACGCGGAGCGCTCACCGGGGGCCAGCTGGTCGGGGTTCATGCCCAGGCACATGGAGCAGCCCGCGTGCCGCCATTCGGCGCCGGCGGCCTTGAAGACCTTGTCCAGGCCCTCCTCGACGGCCTGCAGGGCGACCCGGACGGAGCCGGGGACGACCAGCATGCGGACGCCGTCGGCGACCTGGCGGCCCTCCAGCAGGGAGGCGGCGTTGCGCAGGTCCTCGATGCGGCCGTTGGTGCAGGAGCCCACGAAGACGGTGTCGACCTTGATGTCGCGCAGCGGCTGCCCGGCGGTCAACCCCATGTACTCCAGAGCCTTTTCGGCGGCGAGGCGCTCCGAGGGGTCTTCGTACGAAGCCGGGTCGGGGACGTTCGCCGAAAGCGGGGCGCCCTGGCCGGGGTTGGTGCCCCAGGTGACGAACGGCGCCAGCTCGGCGGCCTCGATGACGACCTCGGCGTCGAAGACGGCGTCCTCGTCGGACTTCAGCGTCTTCCAGTAGGCGACGGCGGCGTCCCAGTCCTCGCCCTCGGGGGCGTGCGGGCGGCCCTTGAGGTAGGCGAAGGTGGTCTCGTCGGGGGCGATCATGCCCGCGCGGGCGCCGGCCTCGATGGACATGTTGCAGATGGTCATGCGGGCTTCCATCGAGAGTTTCTCGATGGCGGAGCCCCGGTACTCCAGGACGTAGCCCTGGCCGCCGCCGGTGCCAATCCGCGCGATGATCGCGAGGATGAGGTCCTTGGCGGTGACGTCGGCGGGCAGCTCGCCGTCGACGGTGATGGCCATGGTCTTCGGGCGGGCCATGGGCAGCGTCTGGGTGGCCAGGACGTGCTCGACCTGGCTGGTGCCGATGCCGAACGCCAGGCCGCCGAAGGCGCCGTGGGTGGAGGTGTGGGAGTCGCCGCAGACCACGGTCATGCCGGGCTGGGTCAGGCCCAGCTGCGGGCCCACCACGTGGACGACGCCCTGCTCGACGTCGCCGAGCGGGTGGAGCCGTACACCGAACTCGGCGCAGTTCTTGCGCAGGGTCTCCAGCTGGGCGCGGGAGACGGGGTCGGCGATCGGCTTGTCGATGTCGAGGGTGGGGGTGTTGTGGTCCTCGGTGGCGATGGTGAGGTCGAGGCGCCGTACCCGCCGGCCGTTCTGGCGGAGGCCGTCGAAGGCCTGGGGGCTGGTCACCTCGTGCAGCAGGTGAAGATCGATGAAGAGGAGGTCGGGCTCGCCTTCGGCGCGCCGGACGACGTGGTCGTCCCAGACCTTCTCCGCGAGTGTCCTACCCATCGCTTTCCCTCCGGCCGGCGGCTGCGCCGGCACCACTAGAGACCGTTTCGCGGTCCGTTGTGCGGCCGCCTCACCAGAGTGACAAGTTCCTCGGGAAATTGAACTTGCGTTTCACAGAGTGAGACGCGAATATCGTTGCATGGACAACTCTAGCGGCGTAGGCGTTCTCGACAAGGCAGCCCTTGTCCTGAGCGCCCTGGAGTCCGGTCCGGCCACCCTCGCAGGACTGGTCGCGGCGACGGGACTCGCACGACCCACGGCCCATCGTCTGGCCGTGGCATTGGAACACCACCGGATGGTCGCCCGCGACATGCAGGGCCGTTTCATTCTCGGTCCGCGGCTGTCGGAGCTCGCGGCGGCGGCCGGCGAGGACCGCCTCCTGGCGACGGCCGGTCCGGTGCTGACGCACCTGCGCGACGTCACCGGGGAGAGCGCGCAGCTCTACCGCCGGCAGGGCGACATGCGCATCTGCGTGGCGGCGGCCGAGCGGCTGTCCGGTCTGCGGGACACGGTCCCGGTGGGCTCCACGCTCACGATGAAGGCCGGCTCGTCGGCACAGATCCTGATGGCCTGGGAGGAGCCCGAACGGCTGCACCGCGGCCTCCAGGGCGCCCGCTTCACGGCGACGGCCCTGTCGGGCGTACGGCGCCGCGGCTGGGCCCAGTCGATCGGTGAGCGGGAGCCGGGCGTCGCGTCCGTCTCCGCGCCCGTCAGGGGCCCCTCGAACCGCGTGGTGGCCGCCGTGTCGGTCTCGGGCCCGATCGAGCGCCTGACGCGCCACCCGGGCCGGATGCACGCCCAGGCGGTCATCGACGCCGCCGCCCGCCTCAGCGAGGCCCTGCGCCGCAACGGCTGATCTTCCTCTGTTCACCTGTACGTTCTCCGGCCCACCGCTCCAACGCCGCAGCGGTGGGCCGGAGTTGTGTCCGCGCCCGGGGCCGCGCCGCCGGGGACGGGAACAGCGAAGAAGCCCTCCCCCGAAGGGAAGGGCTTCTCCGTCTCGAGTACCCCCGACCGGATTCGAACCGGCGCTACCGCCTTGAGAGGGCGGCGTGCTAGGCCGCTACACAACGGGGGCTTTGGATCATGCAGGCGTTAAATTAATACCGCCGCAGACCCGAGCTGGTCTACCAGGACTCGAACCTAGACTAACTGAACCAGAATCAGTCGTGCTGCCAATTACACCATAGACCAATACGTGGTTAGACCAGCGTCGTACCCCCGACCGGATTCGAACCGGCGCTACCGCCTTGAGAGGGCGGCGTGCTAGGCCGCTACACAACGGGGGCCCTAGCGATCCTGCATCGGGTTCACCGGGAGCTACCCAGGTGATCCCGCGGGAAGGATCTGTACCCCCGACCGGATTCGAACCGGCGCTACCGCCTTGAGAGGGCGGCGTGCTAGGCCGCTACACAACGGGGGCTTTGTGGATGCCATCCACGGTTTGCAGATGAGCTCTGCGAGCTGGCCTACCTGGACTCGAACCAAGACTAACTGAACCAGAATCAGTCGTGCTGCCAATTACACCATAGGCCACCGGGGCGCCATCCCCACCAGGGGGATCTTGCTCGGCTTGCGCTTTCCGGGCTCTTGCCTTTCGGCTTGTTCCCCTCGGCGCAGGAAGAACATTACCCGAAGGTGGACGGTGCTCCAAAACGGGTATCCCCGCGGAGCAGCGCGGGGAGCTGGTGGAGGTCGGTGATGCGCCGCAGGCCGGGCCGCTCGCCGGTGCCGACGCGGTCCAGCCAGATGCCGTGGAGCCCCGCCTCCTGGGCTCCGAGGGCGTCGATGTCGGGGCGGTCCCCCACGTACGCCACCTCGTGCGGGGCCAGGCCCAGGGCCGCGCAGGCGAGGTGGAAGGCCTCGGCGGCCGGCTTGGCGCTGCCGAGCTCGGCGGCGCACAGGACGGCCTCGAAGTGGTCGCGGACGCCGAGGGCGCGCAGCTTGGGCTCCTGGGCGTGGAGGGAGGAGTTCGACAGGACGGCCTGCCGGTAGTCGGCGGCGAGCAGGTCCAGGACGGGCAGGGCGTCGGGGAAGAGCTCCCAGGCGGCCTCGTAGTGGGCCACGTACCGGCCGAACCAGGCGTCGGCCTCGGGGTCGGTCATGGCCGGGCGGTCCAGGAAGTCGCGGACGCGGTGGCGGCGCTGGTCCTGCCAGCTGTCCGTGGGCCTCTCCTCGTAGCGCCGCCAGTGCAGCTCGGTGAGCTCCTTCCAGTGGCGCAGGGCGTCCTCGACGGAGCCGTGCAGTCCGGCCAGGCCCTCGGCGGTGAGGTGGGCGCGCATCCCGGCACGATCGGCGCTCGCGTAGTCGAAGATCGTGTCGTCCACGTCCCAGAGGACGGCGCGGATGGTCATGGGACCGACGGTACGCCGCCGGCGGGCCGGTCGGGAGCGGTTTCAGAGGACCTCGGTGAAGCGGAGCGGACGGCTCGCCGTCGGCGTCGCACCCGGCCCGGGTCGGACGGAGACCGTCGCCCCGGCCGGAGGCGAGGACGGCGACGCTGTGGCCGTTCTCACCCTCGGCGGCGAAGGCGGCCGGGCGGGGCGGGCCGTCGTCCGGGCCGTCCCGGGCGACGCCCGACTCGTCGTCGGTGCCGGGGAGGGAGGGGCGGGCGACGGTGCGGAGGAAGCGGCCCGCGCCGGGGACCGGGGAGGGCTCCCGGCGGACCGCCGGGGTGTCGCGGATCACCGGCCGGGCGGCGGCGTCCACCGTGTGGCCGCACGGGTGGGTGAAGGCGGGCCCGGCGGTCCGCGCCCGGCAGCGGCCGGGCGGGACGGGCGGCGGTGAAGGGCCCGGGCCGTTCACCGCCGTCGCGGAGGGGTCGCGGAAGGGGGCGATCGGGTCGCGGGCGACGAGCCGGCCGCTGGGCGGGTACGGCTCCCCCGCCTCCCGCACGCCGAGGAGGACGTCCTCCTTCTCCCCGGCCGGGACGACGGCCCCCGGAGCGAACCGCTGGACGCGGCCGGGCGGCGTCATGGACATGCGCCGGCCCCGGGGGGCGGGTACGACGACGGGGGCGGCGACCGGATGTCCGGTCGCCGCCCCCGTGGCGTACGGCGGGTGCCTAGGCGGCGAGCTTCGCCAGGGCCGCGTCGATGCGGGCCAGGGTCTTCTCCTCGCCCAGGATCTCCAGGGACTCGAAGAGGGGCAGGCCGACGGTGCGGCCGGTGACGGCGACGCGGACGGGGGCCTGGGCCTTGCCGAGCTTGAGGCCGTGGGCCTCGCCGGCGGCCAGGACCGCGTTCTTGAGCGACTCGGGGTCGTTCCAGTCGGCGTCCACCAGCTTCTCGCGGGCGGTGGTCAGGAGGGCGGCGGGCTCGCCCTTCATGGCCTTGTCCCACGAGGGCTGGTCGAAGACCGGCTCGGGCAGGAAGAGGAAGTCCACGTTGGCCGTGATCTCGGAGAGGACGGTCAGCCGGGTCTGGGCGTGCGGGGCGATCCGCTCCCAGGCCGCGCGGTCGAAGTCCTCGGGCGCCCAGGGGGCGTGCGGGGCGCGGAGCCAGGGCTCGCACGCCTCGGCGAAGGCCTTCACGTCCAGCATGCGGATGTGGTCCGCGTTGATGGACTCGGCCTTCTTCAGGTCGAAGCGGGCCGGGTTGGCGTTGACGTCCGCGATGTCGAACTTCGCCACCATCTCGGGGATGGTGAAGATGTCCTGGTCGGCCGAGAAGGACCAGCCGAGGAGGGACAGGTAGTTCAGGAGGCCCTCGGGAAGGAAGCCGCGCTCCCGGTAGAGGTTGAGGGAGGCCTGCGGGTCGCGCTTGGAGAGCTTCTTGTTGCCCTCGCCCATCACGTACGGCAGGTGGCCGAAGACCGGGATCTCCTTGGCGACGCCCAGCTCGATCAGCGCCTTGTAGAGGGCGACCTGGCGGGGGGTGGAGGAGAGCAGGTCCTCGCCGCGCAGGACGTGGGTGATCTCCATCAGGGCGTCGTCGACCGGGTTGACCAGGGTGTAGAGCGGGGCGCCGTTGGCCCGGAGGATGCCGTAGTCCGGCACGTTCTCCGGGGTGAAGGTGAGCTCGCCGCGGACCAGGTCGGTGAAGGTGATGGCCTCGTCGGGCATCCGGAAGCGGACGATGGGCTCGCGGCCCTCCGCCTCGTACGCCGCGACCTGCTCGGCGGACAGCTCGCGGCAGTGGCCGTCGTAACCGGACGGACGGCCGGCGGCGCGGGCGGCCTCGCGGCGCTCGTCCAGCTCGGCGGTGTTGCAGTAGCAGCGGTACGCGTACCCGCCGGAGAGCAGCTTCTCGGCGACGTCCCGGTAGATGTCCATCCGCTGCGACTGGCGGTACGGGGCGTGCGGGCCGCCGACCTCGGGGCCCTCGTCCCAGTCGAGACCGAGCCACTTGAGGGAGTCGAGCAGCTGCTCGTACGACTCCTCGGAGTCGCGGGCCGCGTCGGTGTCCTCGATGCGGAAGACCATCGTGCCCTGGTTGTGCCGGGCGAAGGCCCAGTTGAAGAGGGCGGTGCGGACCAGGCCCACGTGGGGGTTGCCGGTCGGGGACGGACAGAAACGGACGCGGATGTTCGCGTTAGCCACGCTTGATCACCCTGTTGGTGAGAGTGCCGATGCCTTCGATGGTGACGGCGACCTCGTCGCCGACGGTGAGGGGGCCGACCCCGGCGGGAGTGCCGGTGAGGATGACGTCGCCGGGGAGCAGCGTCATGGCCTCGGAGATGTGGACGACCAGGTCCTCGATGGAGCGGATCATGTCGCTCGTCCGACCGAGCTGGCGCTGTTCGCCGTTGACCGTGGCCTGGACGGCGAGGTCGCTCGGGTCGAGGTCGGTCTCCACCCAGGGGCCCAGCGGGCAGCTCGTGTCGAATCCCTTGGCGCGGGCCCACTGGACCTCGCGCTTCTGGACGTCGCGGGCGGTCACGTCGTTGGCGCAGGTGTAGCCGAAGATCACGTCCTTGACGCGCTCCCGGGGCACCTCGCGGCACATGCGGCCGATCACCACGGCGAGTTCGGCCTCGTGGTGCAGCTCGCTGGAGAAGGAGGGGTACTCGATGGCGTCGCCGGGGCCGATGACGGAGGTGGTCGGCTTGAAGAAGGCGACCGGGACCTCCGGGACCTCGTTGCCGAGCTCCCTGGCGTGCTCCGCGTAGTTGCGGCCGATGCCCACGACCTTGTTGGGGAGCACCGGCGGCAGGAGCCGTACCTTGCTCAGCGGGACCTTGGTGCCGCTGAGCTCGAAGTCGGTGTACGGGATGCCCTTGATGATGTCGAGGACCAGGCCGCCGGACTCGACGGTCCCCTCGCCCTCGACCGCGCCGAAGGCGACATTGCCGTCGATGGAGAATCTGGCGATGCGCACGAGTGCTGTCGCCCCTCACTTGGTACTGGCTGGAGTCTGACGCTCCAGGCTAACGCGGCGCGGGGCGGCCGATCGGCGGATGTCGCCGGTGACGGGCGTGCGGAAGTCCCGGTCAGGCCTCGACGAGGTAGGCCGGCACGTGGGGCGCGGGGGCCTGCATGAGGACGGTGCGGCGCGGGTTGGCCGTGGCGCCGGGGAGCTCCGCCGCGTACTCGGGGGTGGCGCCGCGGCCGAGGTCGGCGGCGTCCGAGAGGTGGGCGAGGGTGGAACGACGCGGGTTGGCCGTGGTGGCGGGCGTGGGTGCAGTCATCGCGCTGGCAGACCTTGTTCCGGGACGGGCGCCCGTGCGGGCGCGAGAATGGTGTAAAGCGTCAGGCTAAATCAAGGAGTTCCCTTCGAATGCATGGCTGAGACATCCATTCCCGTGTGAGTTTGCTCACCACTGGGTGGATTTTCCGGTCATTACGGACAGGCATGTCAAGTCACGGAAAGGGACATTCCGCCACTGAACCCGCTATTCCGCTCCTGATCATCGCTACTGGGACACTCGGGGTCGCCGGGTCATTGGAGGGGAAAAGTCCGAAACCTCCGCGATCATCTTCTACGCCCCGTGATCCTCCGCGCACAGCTGGTCATCCCCTCTGCGGTACAGACCGCAGCCCTTGTTGGAGTTCCGGCACTGTGCTGGAATTCCACGCACCGCCGCGGGTTCGAAGCCGGCACGCAGGGGGCGCAACGCAGCGCCGGCCGAGTGGCGGGGAAGGGGGATCTGCGCCGGTCACCGACGACCACCTGGGGCGCACCGACGCGTCCCGACGACGCCGACACCGTCCGTTCCGGTTCCACCCGGAAGGACGCCTGGTCCAGAGGTTGCGACGCTAGTGCAGGGACGTTTCAAGAGGGATGGCGCGGGCTCTGCCCAGGCCCGCAAGGGCCGTGCGGAGGCTCCGTCGGAGCAGGAACCGCGTGCCGGGACCGACCGCGGCCCCGCGGCCCCGCACTCCACCCAGCAGGCGCCCGGCCCGGGCGGCCAGGGCAGGAACCAGGGCAAGGGCAAGAACAAGGCCGCGCGGCCGAACGGCGAGTCCGGCGAGGGCTCCGCGCGCCGTTCCGGCCCGTCCGCCGCGCCCGGCGAGCAGTCCGGCGCGGCCGGCGCGTCACGCGGCGAGAAGGGCACCGCGCCCTCGACGCCCGAGAACTCCACCGGCTCCCGAATAGCCCTCCGCAACTGGCGCATCTCCACGCGTCTGGTGGCGCTGTTGACCCTCCCCGTGGTCGCGGCCACCAGCCTCGGCGGCATCCGCATCAGCGAGTCGCTCCAGGACATGCAGCAGCTCGACCACATGCAGCTGCTCACCAAGCTGACCCGTGAGGCGACCGCGCTCGCGCAGGCCCTCCAGGCCGAGCGCGACCTGTCCGCCGGTCCGCTCGCCAACGGCCGTCCGGTCAGCGACTACCAGGTCGCCAACCCGCGCCGCCGCACCGACCGCCAGTACGACGCCTTCCTCGACGCCACCCGGGCCATCCCGAACGGCCAGGACGACGAGGCGCTGCGGAGCATCCGCTCCAACGTCAACACGATCGCGTCGCAGGTCATCGACCTCCACAACATCCGGACGAGCGCCTACAAGAAGGGCGTCTCGCACTCGGTGACGGTCGAGGCGTACAGCCGTCTCATCCGCTCGCTGCTCAGCCTGTCCCAGGACATGGCCCAGGCGACCAGCAACCCGGACATGATCAAGCGGACCCGCGCGCTCGCCGCGTTCTCGTCCGCCAAGGAGTACGCCTCCATCCAGCAGGCGATCATCGCGGGCGCCCTGCCGGCCAGCGACAAGACCTCCGGCCGGATCCAGCCCGGTGACCGCCTCTACGGCGAGGCCGCGCTCAACGGCGAGAGCAACGCCTTCAAGTCCTTCACGGCGATCTACGAGGCGACCGGCGGCGACGCCACCGACCTCACCGACTCGCTGCACTCCGGCAACCCGACCATCGTCGACGCCGAGAAGTACGCCGAGCGCGTGCTCAAGGCCGACGAGACCATGCCGGGCGGCCCGCGGCGCGGCTACCTCAACTTCACCGACGAGTACGAGACCAAGATCGCGGCGATGAGCCGCATCGAGAACCAGCTCCTCGGCGAGATGGAGACGATGGCCCGTGAGCTGCGGCAGGAGTCGCAGCGCGAGGCCATCATCAACGGTGCGCTGATCCTGCTCGTCCTCGGCGTCTCGCTCGTCGGCGCCTTCGTCGTGGCCCGGTCCATGATCCGCTCGCTGCGCCGGCTCCAGGACACCGCCACCAAGGTCGCCCAGGAACGCCTGCCCGAGCTGGTCAAGCAGCTCTCCGAGTCCGACCCGCAGGACGTCGACACCTCCGTCGAGTCCGTCGGCGTGCACTCCCGGGACGAGATCGGCCAGGTGGCCGCGGCCTTCGACGACGTGCACCGCGAGGCCGTCCGCCTCGCCGCCGAGCAGGCCCTCCTCCGGGGCAACGTCAACGCGATGTTCACCAACCTCTCGCGCCGTTCCCAGGGCCTCATCCAGCGCCAGCTCTCGCTCATCTCCGAGCTGGAGTCCCGCGAGGCCGACCCGGACCAGCTCTCCTCGCTCTTCAAGCTCGACCACCTCGCGACCCGCATGCGCCGGAACGGCGAGAACCTCCTCGTCCTCGCCGGCGAGGAGCCGGGCCGCCGCTGGACCCGCCCGGTCCCGCTGGTCGACGTCCTTCGCGCCGCCGCCTCCGAGGTGGAGCAGTACGAGCGCATCGAGCTGGCCGCGGTCCCGGCGACCGACGTCGCCGGCCGGGTCGTCAACGACCTCGTGCACCTCCTCGCCGAGCTGCTGGAGAACGCCACCTCGTTCTCCTCCCCGCAGACCAAGGTCCGGGTCACCGGTCACGCGCTGCCCGACGGCCGCGTGCTGGTCGAGATCCACGACACCGGCATCGGCCTGTCCCCCGAGGACCTCGCGGCGATCAACGAGCGGCTCGCCTCGCCGCCCACCGTGGACGTCTCCGTCTCCCGCCGCATGGGCCTCTTCGTGGTCGGCCGCCTGTCCCTGCGACACGGCATCCGCATCCAGCTGCGCCCGTCCGACTCGGGCGGCACCACCGCGCTCGTCATGCTCCCGGTCGACGTCGCCCAGGGCGGCCGCAAGCCGGCCCCGAAGGCCGGTCCCGGCTCCCAGGGCGCCGCTCCGCAGGGCGGCAACGCCCCCGGCGGGCGGCTTCCCGGCGGTCCCGGCGCGGCCGGCGGCCCCGGCGCCCCGGGTGCCGGCGGTCCCGGTGCCGGACGTCCGGGCCTCGGCGGCCCCCCGGCCGCGGCCGGCCGCCTCGGCGCCGGCCCGGGTGCCGCGCGTCCGCAGGTCGGCCCGGCGGGTGGCGGACCGCGCACCGCGCTGCCCGCCCGCGACGGCGCGCCCCAGGCCCCGCAGCGGCCGCAGCAGCCCCAGCCGGCCAACGCCCAGCTGGAGCAGACCGGTCAGCTGCCGCAGCTCCCCCAGCCTCCGCAGCCCGGCCCCGGCGCCGGTCTCATCGGCGGTGCCGCCAGTGCCATCCCGTCCCGTACGGACGTGTGGGGCGGCAGCCCGCAGAACCAGCAGGCTCCGAACCAGCAGGCCCCGCAGGCCCCGCAGCAGCAGGACCCGCTGGGCGCGCCGAACGGCTTCCCGCGCGCCGAGCTGCCCGGCGGCAACCCCCAGCCGCAGCGCCCGCAGGCCGCGAGCTGGGGCAGCGACCCGGCCCAGCAGCAGCCGGTGCGCCGCCCGCAGCAGGACATGACGCCGCTGGACGCCCCGCGCGGCCACGAGGACCCGGAGACCACGGGCTCGTTCGCCGCGCCCGGCGCCCCGCAGGGCCCGGGTTCGACGGGCCAGTTCCCGCGCCCCGACTTCGGTGCGCCGCAGGCGCCCCAGGCCCCGCAGGTCCCCCAGGCCCCGCAGTACCAGGCCCAGCAGTACCAGGACCCGGCGTCCACCGCGCAGTTCGCGCGGCCGGACTACGAGGCGCCCCTGGCTCCGCAGGGTCCGGGCTCCACGGGCCAGTTCCCGCGGCCGGACTTCGGTGCCCCGCAGGCCCCGCAGGCGCCCCAGCCCCAGGCCCCGCAGTACCAGGCCCAGCCGTCGTACGGCGGCCAGCCCTTCGTACCGCAGGCGCCCATGGCTCCGCAGCCGCAGCACCAGCAGCAGGCCCCGCAGCCCCCGGCCCCGCGCCAGCGCACCGGCAACGAGTTCGCCGCGCCGCAGCCCGGCTTCGCGCAGGCCGGCCCGCAGCAGGCCGCGCCGCAGGCTCCCGAGCCGCGCCAGCCGCAGCTCGGCCGGCCGCGCCGTCCGGAGGCCCTGCCCCCGGCGCCGACCGCGGGCGACGGGCGCACCCCGCTGTACGACACGCTGGAGACCAACTGGTTCCACCAGGACCAGGGTCAGCAGCAGGCCCAGGCCCCGGCCCCGCAGGCGCAGCAGCAGCGGGCGCCCGAGGTCGACCGGACCATGCAGACCCCGGTCGTCCAGCAGCCCGCTCCGGCGGCGCAGCGCCCGGCCCCCGGCCAGGCCCCCGACGGCGGACGGCCGGCCAACTGGCGGCCCTCGCCCAACGACGATCTGGTGCGCCAGGCCGAGCGGGCGCGCAAGCCCTCCGCCGGCGGGGTCACCACCTCCGGTCTTCCGCGCCGTGTGCCGAAGGCCAACCTCGTACCCGGGACCGCACAGGAGCAGGCCCACACGGCCGGCCCCCAGGTCTCGCGTGCACCCGACGACGTCCGCGGCCGGCTCACCAACCTGCGCCGCGGCATCCAGCAGGGCCGGCAGGCGGGCAACTCGACCACGGGTAGCTTCCACCTCGGTCCGAACCACCAGCAGGAGCGATAGTTGAGCGCGATGAGCCAGGCGGCGCAGAATCTGAACTGGTTGATCACCAACTTCGTGGACAACACCCCCGGGGTGTCCCACACGGTGGTGGTCTCCGCCGACGGCCTTCTGCTGGCCATGTCCGAAGGATTCCCCCGCGATCGTGCCGACCAGCTGGCGGCGGTCGCGTCCGGGCTCACCTCGCTGACCGCGGGCGCCTCCCGGATCTTCGAGGGCGGTCCCGTGGCACAGACCGTGGTGGAGATGGAGCGCGGCTTCCTCTTCCTCATGTCGGTCTCGGACGGCTCCTCGCTCGCCGTGCTCGCGCACCCGGAGTGCGACATCGGCCTCGTGGGCTACGAGATGGCGCTGCTGGTCGACCGGGCCGGCAGCGTTCTCACCCCGGATCTCCGTGCGGAGCTCCAGGGCAGCCTGCTGCACTAGCGGCCCCACCCGCCCGCGGCACCTGCCCCCCCTCGACGGGGCGGTACACCCCCCATTCCGTACCGCCCCCGGCACCGTTCATCGTCCGGCCGCCCCATCCGGCCCCCCACCGGCCCCATCAGACGGCAGAAGTCTTGCTGTCACGCCCGGAGGATTCATGACCCCGCCCCCCGCCACTCACGATCCGTACGGCGGCTCGTCCCTGGACGATCCGTACGGTCATGAGGGCGACCAGCCGCTGGTCCGTCCGTACGCGATGACCGGCGGCCGGACCCGGCCGCGCTACCAGCTCGCCATCGAGGCGCTGGTCAGCACCACGGCCGACCCGGCGCACCTCGCCACGCTCCTCCCCGAGCACCAGCGCATCTGCCACCTGTGCCGTGAGGTCAAGTCGGTGGCCGAGGTGTCCGCCCTGCTGTCGATGCCGCTCGGTGTCGCCCGGATCCTCGTGGCCGACCTCGCCGAGGCCGGCATGGTGGCCATTCACCAGCCCGGCAACGGAGAAGCCGGCGGCACGCCGGACGTGACACTGCTCGAAAGGGTGCTCAGTGGACTTCGCAAGCTCTAACGGCGGCGCGGCCAGATCGACCACCAGCGCGAAGATCGTGGTGGCGGGTGGCTTCGGCGTGGGCAAGACCACGTTCGTCGGCGCCGTCTCGGAGATCAACCCGCTGCGTACCGAGGCCGTGATGACCGCGGCCTCCGCCGGGATCGACGACCTGACCCACACCGGTGGCAAGACCACCACCACGGTCGCGATGGACTTCGGCCGCATCACGCTGGACCAGGACCTGATCCTGTACCTGTTCGGCACCCCCGGCCAGGACCGCTTCTGGTTCATGTGGGACGACCTGGTCCGCGGCGCCATCGGCGCCGTCGTCCTCGTCGACACCCGCCGCCTCGCCGACTGCTTCCCGGCCGTCGACTACTTCGAGAACTCGGGCCTCCCCTTCGTCATCGCCCTCAACGGCTTCGAGGGCCACCAGCCGTACACTCCGGACGAGGTCCGCGAGGCCCTCCAGATCGGGCCCGACACCCCGATCATCACCACCGACGCCCGCCACCGCGCGGACGCCAAGAGCGCGCTCATCACCCTCGTCGAGCACGCCCTCATGGCCCGCCTCAAGTAGGTTTTTCGCCAGGACAGTTGTCCGGGGCCGCCGCACCGGGGCGGCCGGAGGCGGTCTGTGGCCTTCGACACGGCCCTCCCGGGGCTTCATAACATTTCGACAGAGAATTCGGGCGCCTCGGACACCCGACGCATCCGATCAGTGTCACTGCGCTCACGTGAGCCCCGCCATTTGGCGGGGCTCGCTCTTTATGCCCGTTTTACGTGAGGCGTGGACCACTGGAAGCGGCCCGGTCCCACTGTTTGGAACGGACCCCCTTCACGTGCTGCAATTCATGAACTCCCGAGTAGTACGGCCCTGAACGAAACACCGGCACGACGTAGGTGCCGACGCGGAGAGGTTGTTGGTCGAGTGAGGCGAAGCATGGATGGCTCCGCGGAGCAGGAGACGCGGGGCAACTTCACCCCGCCGTCGCGCGGCGCCGTGTCGCCCGCGGACGTACCGGTGACTCCCGTGCCCGCGCCCGCCCCCCGGGGCAGCTCCAGCAAGCTGTCCCCGCGCAACTGGCGCGTGCCCACCCGGCTGAACGCGATCCTCCTCATACCCGTGCTCGTCGGCCTCGTCATGGGCGGCTTCCAGGTCAAGGGGTCGATCGACACCTGGCAGGAGGCCCAGGACGCCGAGAAGACGGCGCTCATCGTGCGCGCCGCCTCGGAGTACTCCACCGCCCTCCTCAACGAGCGCGACCTGACGGCGGCCCCGCTGCTCGCCGGCAAGGACCGGGCCGGCGAGGACATCACCCGGACCTACGCGGCGACCGACGCGGCCCGCGCCAAGTTCGACGAGGCCGTCCGGAACATGCCCTCGGGCCAGGGCCTGGAGCGCCGTCTGCAGGCGTTCAAGAACGAGGAGCCCAAGCTCGCGGCGCTCCGCAAGTCCGCCTACACGGCCGCGCTCGACCCGGTGAACACCCAGCTCGGCTACACCGGCGTGCAGCACTACCTCATGGAGTTCTCCAACGAGCTCGGCCTGGGCACCGGCAACATCACCAGCTACGGCCGGACCGTCTACGCCATCCAGCTCGCGCAGGCCGCCGGTTCGCTCCAGCGCTCCATCGGCACCCACCTGCTCGTCCGGCCCAGCGCCAAGGACGCCGTCTTCGCCCAGCAGTCGGTCGCGTTCAACTCGTACAACTACCTGGAGCAGATCGCCCTCGGCGAGTACAACTCCGGTGGCACCGCCGAGGACGTCGAGCGCCTGAAGAAGGTCATGGCCGGCAAGGCGGCCGAGGGCGAGAAGAAGATGCAGGCCGCCGACGTCACCCTGCCCAAGGGCAAGGACGGCTCGGTCTACACCGGCGTCGCCGGTCTGATCGGCACCGCCGAGGACGCGGACGCGATCAAGGCCCTGCGGGCCAAGGGCATCACCGCCGAGACCTGGATGGCGATCGCCACCGCCAAGTTCGACGGCTACAGCGAGGTCGAGAAGGTCCTCGTCGACAAGGCCGTGGCCGAGGCCACCGACATCTCCTCCGAGGCGCAGACGGACGCCTGGGTCACCGGCGCCAGCGTCGTCCTGGCCCTGCTGGCCGCCTTCATCCTCGCCGGGATGATGGCCCGGCAGATGAGCCGCTCGATGCGCGAGCTGCGCACCGCGGCCTTCGGCATCGCCGAGCAGCGCCTGCCGATGCTGGTCGACCAGCTCTCCCGCACCGAGCCGGGCCGGGTCGACACCCGGGTGCAGCCCATCCCGATCGACTCGCAGGACGAGATCGGCGAGGTCGCCCGCGCCTTCGACCAGGTCCACCGCGAGGCCGTGCGGCTCGCCGCCGAGCAGGCCATGCTGCGGGGCAACGTCAACGCGATCTTCACCAACCTCTCGCGCCGCAACCAGTCGCTGATCGAGGGCCAGCTGACCCTCATCACCGACCTGGAGAACAACGAGGCCGACCCCGACCAGCTGGAGAACCTCTTCAAGCTGGACCACCTCGCGACCCGCATGCGCCGCAACGGCGAGAACCTCCTGGTCCTCGCCGGCGAGGAGCCGGGCCGCCGCTGGGACCAGCCGGTCCCGCTCGTCGACGTGCTGCGCGCCGCCTCCTCCGAGGTGGAGCAGTACGAGCGCATCGAGATCGCCGGCGTGCCGGACGCCGAGATCCACGGCCAGGCCGTGACCGACCTCGTGCACCTGCTCGCCGAGCTGCTGGAGAACGCCACCACGTTCTCCTCCCCGCAGACCAAGGTCCGCGTCACCGCGACCCGTCTCCCCGACGGCCGGGTGATGGTCGAGATCCACGACAAGGGCATCGGCCTCACCGCCGAGGACTTCGCGGACATCAACCACAAGCTGGCGAACCCGCCCACCGTGGACGCGGCCGTCTCGCAGCGCATGGGCCTCTTCGTGGTCGGCCGGCTCTCCGACCGGCACGGCATCCGCGTCCAGCTCCGTCCCTCGGGCGAGCAGGCCGGCACCACCTCGCTGGTCATGCTGCCGGACGCGATCACCCACGGTGGCGGTGGCGAGCAGCCGGTCCAGGACGACTTCACGGTCTCCCAGATCATCCCGAACCAGCAGCAGGGCGGCTTCGACCCCGCGGTGGCCCCGATGCGGACCGCTGCCGAGCTCGGCTTCGACGACTCGCGCTACGAGCAGCCGGGCGAGGGCCAGCAGCTGGACCCGGTCAACCGCTCGCTGATGCGCGAGGAGCGCCGCGCGGCCCTGGAGGCCCAGGTGCAGGGCGCCGACGGCCAGCTCTACGGCGAGGAGCCCGAGCAGGCCCCGGCGTACGGCTCGGAGTACCCCCAGGAGCAGGGCTACGGCCAGGAGTACCCCGCCCAGGGGTACGAGCAGGGCCAGGCCTACGACTCCGGGTACGCCCAGGAGCAGGGGTACGAGCAGCAGCCGCAGGACGGCTACGGCTACCCCCAGCAGCAGGGCTACGAGGGGTACGGCGCACAGGGCGAGGCGTACCCGCAGCAGGCGTATCCGGAAGCGGCGTACGGCGCCCAGGACCCGGCCGCCACCGGATACGACCAGGCGTTCGAACCCCAGTCCCACCAGGGCGGGTGGCCGGAGCAGAGCTCCTACCAGGGCGCTTTCGACCAGGGTTACCGGCCGGAATCGGAATCTTCGCAGGCCGCTCCCGAACAGGGCGCCGAGCGCGTAGGCTTCGACCGTCCGGCTCCGGCTCCCAGTCCCGCTCCGGACACCGGCCACGGACTGACCGACGCCGGTCTGCCGCGCCGCGGCGGTGTCGCCCCGCAGGCGTCCCAGGCGCAGCGGCCCGTGCCGCCGGCCCAGCCCGCCCAGCCGGCGGGACAGGACGAGCAGCAGCAGAACGAAGGCTCCGAGGAATGGCGCTCGGCCAATGACGAGCGCTGGGAGCAGGCCAAGAAGCTCCGCGAGCCGAAGGCGGGCGGGGTCACTCCGTCCGGTCTCCCCCGGCGCGTCCCCAAGGCCAACCTGGTCGAGGGCACCGCGGAGCAGACCCCGCAGGGCGGCCCCCAGGTCTCCCGCGCGCCCGAGGACGTGCGGGGCAGGTTGAGCAACCTGCGCCGCGGCGTCCAGCAGGGACGCACCGCGGGGACGGACACGAACGGATCGGGCTTCGGCCCGGGTAGTACCTACAACCAGGAGCGTTAGTGTGAGCATGAGCCAGGCGGCGCAGAATCTGAACTGGTTGATCACCAACTTCGTGGACAACACCCCCGGGGTGTCGCACACGGTGGTGGTCTCCGCCGACGGACTCCTGCTGGCGATGTCCGAGGGGTTCCCCCGGGACCGTGCCGACCAGCTGGCGGCCGTCGCCTCCGGACTGACCTCGCTGACCGCGGGCGCGTCCCGGATCTTCGAGGGCGGCGCGGTGAACCAGACCGTGGTGGAGATGGAGCGCGGCTTCCTCTTCATCATGTCGGTCTCGGACGGTTCCTCGCTGGCCGTCCTCGCCCACCCCGAGTCCGACATCGGCCTCGTGGGCTACGAGATGGCCCTGCTCGTGGACCGCGCGGGCTCCGTCCTCACCCCGGACCTGCGGGCGGAACTCCAGGGAAGCCTTCTCAACTAACAGACACGGAGTGCGTTTCTCGTCACCGCACCGTTAGGGTGCGGTGACGCGGCTCAAGGGACATGGGCCGCGAGGCAGTAGGAGGAGGAGACGTGGGAACACCCCCGGGGGCGAACCCCTACAACGGATTCGACGCGCATCAGGCGTCGCTGGGCGACGCCGCGCAGAACCGGTACAACTTCCCTTCCGCACCCAGCAGACAGGGTGTCCCCCCCTCCTACGGACAGCCGCAGGCGCAGCCGGTGGCACCTCGCGCCGCGGGCTCGTCGAGCTCCGGCGGCGGGCACAACCCGCTCGTGCGCCCGTACGCGATGACCGGCGGCCGGACCCGGCCGCGCTACCAGCTCGCCATCGAGGCGCTGGTCAGCACCACGGCCGAACCGGCCCGGCTGCAGGGGCAGTTGCCCGAGCACCAGCGGATCTGCCAACTGTGCTTCGAGATCAAGTCGGTCGCGGAGATCTCGGCCCTCCTCTCCATCCCCCTCGGCGTTGCCCGGATCCTCGTCGCCGACCTGGCCGAGGCCGGACTCGTAGCCATTCACCAGCCCGGCGGCGACGAGGCCGCCGGCGGTCAGCCAGACGTGACACTGCTCGAAAGGGTGCTCAGTGGACTTCGCAAGCTCTAGCGGCGGCGCGGCCCGTTCAACCACCAGCGCGAAGATCGTGGTGGCGGGTGGCTTCGGCGTGGGCAAGACCACGTTCGTCGGCGCCGTCTCGGAGATCAACCCGCTGCGTACCGAGGCCGTCATGACGTCCGCGTCCGCGGGCATCGACGACCTCACCCACACCGGCGACAAGACGACGACGACCGTCGCCATGGACTTCGGCCGCATCACGCTGGACCAGGACCTGATCCTGTACCTGTTCGGCACCCCCGGCCAGGACCGCTTCTGGTTCATGTGGGACGACCTGGTCCGCGGCGCCATCGGCGCCGTCGTCCTCGTCGACACCCGCCGCCTCGCCGACTGCTTCCCGGCCGTCGACTACTTCGAGAACTCGGGCCTCCCCTTCGTCATCGCCCTCAACGGCTTCGACGGGAACCAGCCCTACAACCCGGAGGAGGTCCGCGAGGCCCTCCAGATCGGGCCCGACACCCCGATCATCACCACCGACGCCCGCCACCGCGCGGACGCCAAGAGCGCGCTCATCACCCTCGTCGAGCACGCCCTCATGGCCCGCCTGCGGTAACCGTCCCGACGGCTCGTCGGCAGCACCGCCACGGGAAAGGGCCCCCGCTCCTCGAAGGAGCGGGGGCCCTTTCCCGTCTGTCCGGGGCGTCAGCGCCAGCTGTGCGGGGCGCGGAAGCCGCTCTCGCGCTCCAGGCGGCGCCAGCCGGCGGCGGTGCGGCCGTGGTGGGCGGCGGCCGGCTCGGGCTGCGCGGCGGCGCGGGCGAGCAGGACCGCGGTGATGGCGGCCAGCTCCTCGGGGTCGGCGTGGCCCTTCTCGACGCGGAGAAGGTTGGCTGTGGCAGGCGTGGTCACTTCGTGGACTCCTTGTGCCGGGTCTTACTGAGGCGGGTTGCCGTGCTTGCGGGACGGCAGGTCGGCGTGCTTGGTGCGGAGCATGGCGAGGGACCGGACGAGCACCTGGCGGGTGTCGGCGGGGTCGATGACGTCATCGACGAGTCCGCGCTCGGCCGCGTAGTACGGGTGCATCAGCTCGGCCTTGTACTCCTTGACCATGCGGGCGCGCATGGCCTCGGGGTCCTCGGCCTCGGCGATCTGCTTGCGGAAGATCACGTTGGCGGCGCCCTCGGCGCCCATGACCGCGATTTCGTTGGTGGGCCAGGCGTACGTCAGGTCGGCGCCGATCGACTGGGAGTCCATGACGATGTAGGCACCGCCGTACGCCTTGCGCAGGATCAGGGAGATCCGGGGCACGGTGGCGTTGCAGTAGGCGTAGAGCAGCTTGGCGCCGTGCCGGATGATTCCACCGTGCTCCTGGTCGACGCCGGGCAGGAAGCCGGGGACGTCCAGAAGGGTGATGATCGGGATGTTGAAGGCGTCGCACATCTGGACGAAGCGCGCGGCCTTCTCGGAGGCCTCGATGTCGAGGACGCCGGCGAGGGACTGGGGCTGGTTGGCGACGATGCCGACGACCTGGCCGTCGAGGCGGGCCAGCGCGCAGATGATGTTGCGCGCCCAGCGCTCGTGGATCTCCAGGTAGTCGCCGTCGTCGACGAGCTCCTCGATGACCTTGTGCATGTCGTACGGGCGGTTGCCGTCGGCGGGCACGAGGTCGAGCAGGACGTCGGAGCGGCGGTCGGCCGGGTCCTCGGAGGCGACGGTCGGCGGGTTCTCGCGGTTGTTCTGCGGGAGCATCGACAGGAGGTAGCGGACCTCGGCGATGCAGGTCTCCTCGTCGTCGTACGCGAAGTGCGCGACGCCGGAGGTCTCGGCGTGCACGTCGGCGCCGCCGAGGCCGTTCTGGCTGATCTCCTCGCCGGTGACCGCCTTGACGACGTCCGGGCCGGTGATGAACATCTGCGAGGTCTCGCGGACCATGAAGACGAAGTCGGTGAGGGCGGGGCTGTAGGCCGCGCCGCCGGCGCACGGGCCGAGCATCACGCTGATCTGCGGGATGACGCCGGACGCCCGGGTGTTGCGCTGGAAGATGCCGCCGTAGCCGGCGAGGGCGGAGACGCCCTCCTGGATGCGGGCGCCGGCGCCGTCGTTCAGGGAGACCAGCGGGGCACCGGCCGCGATGGCCATGTCCATGATCTTGTGGATCTTGGTGGCGTGGGCCTCGCCGAGGGCGCCGCCGAAGATCCGGAAGTCGTGCGCGTAGACGAAGACGGTGCGGCCCTCGACCGTGCCCCAGCCGGTGACGACGCCGTCGGTGTACGGCTTCTTCGCCTCCAGGCCGAAGCCCTGGGCGCGGTGCCGGCGGAGCTGCTCGACCTCGTTGAAGGAACCCGGGTCGAGGAGCAGCTCGATGCGCTCGCGCGCGGTCAGCTTGCCCTTCGCGTGCTGGGCCTCGGTCGCGCGCTCGCTGGGGCCGGCCAGTGCCCGCTCGCGCAGGACGTGGAGTTCGGCGACGCGGCCACGTGCGTCGGTGGGCTCGCTCGGGATCTCGTCGACAAGGGTCATGTACCGACCCTACGAACTCGACCAAGGAAACCCCGCCGTCGACTCCGTACAGTCTCGCGTGTCGATTCCTGGTGGGGACGGACAGAACCTGGGGGCCACCGGAGCGAGTCGACAGCCGGGAGCCCCCTTTGCTTGTGGAGGGCCTACAAACGCAGGACGCGGGCCCCCGGGGTGACGGGGGCCCGCGCGCGGTGGTGGGGCGTGGTTCAGCAGCCGCCGCAGTTGTAGAAGGTCACGTCCCAGTGGTTGCCCTCGTCGGCGTAGACGTTGCCGGCGCCGGACTTCCACTGCGGGGAGCCGT